>JBGAVL010000162.1:0-13585 GCA_044228145.1 Obscuribacteraceae bacterium (SeqCode) | reverse complement strand
TGGGTGTTTCAAAGGGGCGCAATTGAAGCTTGCAAGCTAGCGCCTGAGCCACTCCCCGCCTTTACACATTGACAAAAGGTAACTTTCAAAGGGGAGATGCCATGCTATATTGGCGACTGCATCAGACGGGGGTATCTCGTCGGAGATTCATGCCTGGAACATGTTTTTCTCTGCCCTCGTCGTTCACGACTTATGTGGGTTGCTATCCAGGAAACTACTGGGAAGGTTGGTCTTAATGCTCGCCTCTAAGTCTCGCAGTTGGCCCCGGAGAACATCCTCTCCTCTGGCACTGGCTCTGACCGTTTCGCTCTGCGTGCAAGCTCTTGAGAGTGGTCCTGCGCAAGCGCTTTCATTCATTACTGCAAAGAAATCTCAATTGCAGACACCAATGGAAGCAAAATTAGATCTGGATGCCGGACCGATATCTGATACCGCATCTGGTGACACACAGGCTGCTGCGAAAGTTGCAAATTCAGAAACAAAAAACGATTTAAAAAGCGACTCTAAAAAAAATAAAAAGGAATCGAAAAAAGATTCAGTAAAAGACTCAGCAAAAGATTCAGTAAAAGCTTCCGAGCCGGAGTCCTCAAACAAAGGTGAGTCTCAAATCCTTGCGCCGCTCAGCCTCACCGACGAAAAACAATCAGGCGGAAACTCCGAAGAAGGTTCTGCCGCCAAGGGCAGTGACGATACACAGTATATGAAGCTGCACGCCGAAACCATGGGTGTTGCTCCCAAGGGCCCGCTGGACGGCGACGGAAGTTCCGCGCCGACGACACTGCCCTCGAAGTCATTGAAGTCCGAGATCGGACCTGGAAAGGGCAGATTGGTTGATCAAGCCAAAAACGTAAATGTCATGCCCACGGTGTTGATGGACACCGACGAGGAAACCGATCAGAAAATCATTACAGATCGAGAGTGTGAAAAAGCGCAAGTTTCCGATCTATGGGAAGCGACTTTGACTCGCAATCAAGACATTCAGTTTGTTGTGCAAAAGCTCATGCCATCAAGCGATAAGAGCCACGCTACAACGGCATTAATGCGGATGATTTCGTCCACACTGGCAACCGGCATCAGCGCCGGTGCGATGCTGTCTCCCAGCCCCGCAGGCTATATGTCGGCCCAAATGGGTTCGAGCATGATCATGCAGTCGATGGGATTGTTGGAAGCAAAAAACAACAGAAAAGCACAAATAGATCAGGGTCAAGCGATCAGTCTTTATAAGATGGTCAGAGACACTGCCGACAAAGTGACTGAGAATTACCGCGACTATAAGAAGTACGTCAAACGCGCCGATCGCGCGCAGACAACAGCCTCGGATTTGCAAAATATGATTCAAGATGCACGCGCCGGACAGGACGCCGCCAAGCAGATTGAAATGGAATATACACTTTCTAAAGCAAAGGGTGACGTTGAAGAGGCATGGTACGATGCGCGCCGCTATCGCCAGACTTTGATTGATCTTGCCGGCAGCGAAGCGGTGAATAAGCTCGATCAGGCTTTGCAGGATCAATTGCTTGCTGAAAAAGAGCTGGATAAGAAAACACAGGTGGCAGAAAGACCAGCAACAGAGCCATCCAAAGAAATCCTGCGGAAAAAGGATGTTCTGGAAAAATTGATCAACACTGTTCAGCCTCCTCCGGGGAAATCACCGTCTTCGAATATGTAGTGGTCGCATTTTTTTGAGATGCGCATAATCGAGTTTGGTTCGCGCAACAGAATGCAGCTTGCAAAATAAGGAACGTCAAAGTGCGTATCAATCAAAGATGGTTTGTTTGGATCATCCTTCTACTTTGTGTTGCCGCCATTCCGGCCGGCTTGATTGAGCATAAGAATCCGACCGAGGAACAAGACGCAGACTCGGATAGTTCTGATTTCTTTGTTTCCAGACTGATGAAAAAGGATCGCATTCAAGTGATCAAACTCAACGGAATGATCATCGACAAACCGGAGGCGTCTATTTTCTCGGGTAGATCCGGCTCTGCAAGCGCTTGTATAAAGGCACTCAGAAAGGCGGCCAAAGACGAAAAAATAAAAGCAGTTCTGATTCGGATGAATACTCCTGGTGGAACGGTTTCTACCTCGCAAGAGATAACTGACGCTGTTGTCTCAGTAAAGGCTGCAGGTAAGCCAATTTACGTCTCTATGTCCGATCTATCCGCATCGGGCGGATATTATGTAGCGTCGGCCGCAGACAAGATCTTTGCCCAACCTGGAACGATCACCGGCTCAATAGGCGTGATCATGAACCTGATGAATTTCAAAACGCTCGGAGATAAAGTCGGAATTGCATCAGTCGTCATAAAGTCAGGCCCATTCAAGGACATCGCGTCACCATATCGCGCCATGACCGATGAAGAGAAAAGTATTTTGCAGGCGATGATTGCCGATTCGTACGATCAGTTCGTTACGGCCGTTGCAAAAGGGCGGCGCATGAAGGTCGAAGATGTAAAACGTTTGGCAGATGGGCGTATCTATACTGGACGCCAGGCTAAGAAAAACGGTCTGATCGACCAGCTCGGCGGATACGATGACGCCCTTGATGATCTGCAGACTGCCTGCATGAAGAAGTACTCGCTAAAGGACAAACTGCCGGTCGACGATAAGGGT
Source organism: Obscuribacteraceae bacterium (SeqCode) (assembly GCA_044228145.1). Lineage (GTDB taxonomy): Bacteria > Cyanobacteriota > Vampirovibrionia > Obscuribacterales > Obscuribacteraceae > QKMZ01. The sequence continues at coordinate 10,975 of JBGAVL010000162.1, read as the reverse complement.
GATTCCGGTATTCTTGGCACCTTGCTGGAGTCTGCAAGCAGAACCAATATCTTCTCTGAAGTTCCTCATCATTTGAATGCCGGAATCGCCGCTGATGAGATTGTTTCTGACTATTTTATGAATAAGCTCTATAAGCAGCCGTTGTGGATGTTGCAGTAAAACAAATATGAATACAAGAAATGACTGACACTGCAAGCAAGCTTGAAGCGAACAAACCATCCAGCACGACGGCCGGAATCGAGCAGTGGGCTGACGTTTTTTATGGGGTTCTGGTTGCCCCCGGGCAGACGATGAATGTGCTTGCCGACGCGTCGCAATACAAATCCGACGGCATGGCTTTCGTTCTTGCATTCATCACTGTCATGACCAGCTCCCTTGTGGCAGCAGTCGGAGCATCCGGCGGAGACATGGGCGCAATATCGCAACTGGGCATTGCTTTTTGCATGTTCTTCGGCGTGCTTGTCTGGAGTGGATTGTCATTCTTGTTGTTCGTACTTTCGCGTCTGGTTCGCTCACCCAATCACGATCTCGGCTCTGCATTCGTGGTCACCGGCTGGGCATTTGTGCCGGTCTATTTCATCAATCCTGCAAAATGCTTGCTGTCTGCTCCTTTGATAGGCTGGCTCGTGGTCGCGGCCCTTGCCCTCTGGATATTCATTCTGCAGTGGATTGCCTATCAGGCGATGCTCAAATTCAGCCTAAAGCGCATGATCGTGCTTTTGTTCGGGCTACCTGTTTTGTACAAGCTGACTCTTTTGTGCGGACTGATTTTCATACTTGCAATTCTTTTTTAAGACATGAGTTCGAGTGACAATGAAAGTGTTGCAAACATGGCAAAGCCTGTCATAGCAATTGTCGGCCCGACAGCATCCGGCAAAACGGCGCTCAGTCTCCGATTGGCCGAGAACCTACCTGTAGAGATTGTTGCTTGCGACTCACGGACTGTTTACAGGCGCATGGATATCGGCACCGCCAAGCCTTCGGCCGGCGAGCAGGCTCAGGTCAGGCATCATTTGCTCGATGTCGCCGACGTCGATGAAACTTACACAGTGGCAAACTACAAAGAAGCTGCCGGGCGCGCCATCGACGACATTCATGGGCGGGGCAAAATACCGATTGTGTGTGGCGGAACTGGCCTGTACGCACGTGCCTTACTGGAGGGTCTTTCCATACCGGAGGTTCCACCGAATCAGGAATTGCGCGACGAACTGAATCAGTTTGCGCAGGAAAACGGCAATGAAGAGCTATTTGCGCGATTGACCGCGCTTGACCCTGTGACGGCCGAACGGTTGAATACAAACGATCGCTACAGGGTCGTACGAGCGCTGGAAGTCTCGATCACTCTGGGCAAACCGTTTTCGCAGGCGGCAACCCTTAAGCCGCCACCGTATACGACAATTTGGATTGCTCTGGGTGTGAATAATCGACAATATATAAAGGATCTGATCGCGAGTCGATTGGAAGAACAATTCAGCGCAGGGCTGATCGAAGAAGTAAAGGCATTGCTCACTGATTACGGTCCGACACGCGCCCTGCTCAATGCTGTTCCTTACAAGGAGGTAATTGCATATTTGGATGGGAATTGTTCGCTGGATGAGGCGAGAAATGACGCGTTGAAACACAACTATCAATTGGCCAGGCGGCAGATCATGTGGTTTCGCGCCAATGAAAATGCCAACTGGTTTTTGGTCGATGTTGAAGATCGCGAAAAAATATTTGCGCAAGTGTCCGATCTTATCGATCGCAAACTCGTTAGTTGAAGCCTGTGATTCGACCCAAAATGCTCACTGAGATAACATCTCGCCTTATTGCGAAAAAAGATTTTCTCATTCAAAAATGTTGCCTGGCTAACTACATTTTGGTTTTGTGCAATACATTTGAACACAATAATCTTGCGAAAAATCTTTTGTGTTTGAAAAAATGCAAGCTCGAATAAAATCAGCATTGATATATGTATCTGCTCTGTTGGTAAGGCTTTTGAGGGATCGTACAGGAGCTGTGCGAGAGCAAGTTTGAAAGTAATTGAGAATGACTTGAATGATTCGTTCCGCCCCCTATGCTCATTTACTGTATGTTTGATCTAGACGAGATGGGAATTGGAGTTATACTGGTAAAAGTTTTTGCAGCCCAGATCAAGCTCAGTTAGAAGTTTTCGATCAATTTCAATTGAGCAATGTGCAATTGAGTTCCTCAATTGAGTCAAGATAAAAGAGCAAATACAAGGCGGCACTCTGGGATGAAGCGATCGACAATTGATGAATATAGAGAAGTGGCATTGCCCTGGAGCGACGGCACACTCTCAGCGAGGCTCTGGCAAGCACGCGGACGCTTTGTTGTTGGCGTCCCTGAGCTAGGTCTGCACTGCTATGGCGCTACCGAGCCGGAAGCTGTTTTTCGCCTTTTCACTTCGCTGCTCAAGTATTACCGCCAATTGCGCACATTCAAGGCGCGTCTCTCAGACAAAGGACTTTCACACCTCGATTTGCTTAGAGGTTGGGTGGAATCTATCGAAAATAAGATGAAGGCGCCATCCATCGACAATCGAGTGGTCGCACTTCCTCGGTCCCGACGCTAAGAATTTTTTTTCAGCGAAATTGAACTTTTTTCGTCTTGCCGACGTATTTATTCTTATGGGGATATTCGAGTCTCTGGCATGATGACGAAGCCGAAGTTCAAACTTTGTGTGGCAATTGCATTGTCGGTAGTGTTGTTGCCGATAAATGCCGACGGACAGACCGTTCACACTCAAACAAGCGAACCTTGCCCGTCGCCATCATCTGAAAGTGCGCCCGTAGACTCACCGAGCCGTTTACCAATCAAATACATAGGCAACGCAGAAAGCCATAAGTTTCACAGGCCCTCATGTCCTTTCGCCCGCATTATGGCGCTGAACAAGCAAGTGGGATTCCACTACCGCAGTCAAGCTGTTGCGTGCGGTCATGTCCCTTGCCGATATTGCCTTCCGCCAGTCTGGACGGTGGTTAGAGGGCGGCTACTTGCACCGGACAAGACAGCTCACCCTGAGCCTGCCGGGCTACTTTGCCAGCCCCATCCAGAAAAATGTGCCGATCCACCTGTCGAGGTAGCTCCCCATCCCCCTTAAATCTCCAGTCTCTTGAATTCGCTTGATCCTTCAAAGCCAATGCATATATAGGAATTCTCCTATGCTCGACTGGCATGTATCTTGCTATTCTAGGTATGAGCCATGATTGGGAGCTCGCTCTCAAATAGTGGTATAACGACTCGAGAAGGCACCTTCCATCGGAATTGCGACGTAAAAAATGAGTTTTGACAGTCTCCAACAAAACTTCGCTCACGCAACTGGATTTATCTACGATCGGACCATCACTCCCCGCAAGATGTTGGGGCAGTGCTTCATCGTATCCAAGAGCCGTGCGGTGACAACATCAGCCAATCTCTACAACTACTCCGAGGCCCCGTGGGCGCTGGAAGTCTATTTCCCGCACCCGGATGTCACTATCGGCATCAAGTCGATAGCGATTCACAACGACTTCGACCGCCGCGAAGCCCGCAACTATTATCTGCAGCAGACGGGATCGCCACTCGATGTACCTCCTGTTTTGCTCAATGACCTGGCGACAATTGTCATGGATAGCCAGTTGCAGGAATTACTGCCCGACAAGGTGGCCGAGCTCAATCGTGCCTTGTCCATTCCCTTTTCGAATCAAGGAGTGGAAGCTTCCGGTAATGTCCGTGGCACAGAGCTTTTCTCAGTCATAAATTCAGTTCTGGAGTCGCGCCGGGAAGGACTCTTGACTTTGTATGACAAGAGAAATATCCCTATGGCTCGCTTGCAGCTTGGACAGGGCACGATTCTCAAAGTTCATTATCGGGCCATGATTGGCGAAATGGCTTTTGCCGAGCTGGTATACAGAAAACCGGCCGAAGGCTATTCATTTCAACCGATGGCAACGTTCAATTGGGGCGGCGTCCGTGATATTACCGTTCCCACCGACCAGCTCATTCAAGAAGCGGTTAGGCGTGCCAACGAAGTGCCTCAGATTATCAATTATCTGAGTTCGACCGGTATGGAAGCTCGATTCCAGCGCAGCGTCGACAGTATGAATCCTGAGAATGTCTCCGAAAATATTCGCTGGTTTGTTGAAATCTTGTGGTCCGCGCTGGATGGATACATAACTGTAGACAGACTGCCGGAGCGCTTGGGTGTTGACACTTACACGATTTTGCAAGCTCTGCGCGAACTCGTGAACAAGGGCTACGTTTCCTTGCTCAACCGCGCTTCGCCTTTCCCATGCAATGGACAGCTGGGCACTCCATTGGTTTCGCATACGGACTTCGATATTAACCCGGGAGATCCTGTCACCGCATTCTATCTCGATCCTTTGTCAGGAGCCGCAACCTGGCAACAGGGAACGTTCTTCGGCGTCTCAAGCGTACTGCAGCCGAAAAATCTGCTGCATACTATTCCGATTTTGCCGGGAGCTTCAGGCGCTCTGATTCTGAAAAACTACAAACTTATTGGTGTTCACGGCGGCGCTATCGCCCCCAAGCCGGGACAGGAAAATCAGCGCCTCTTCCAGATGATGTGGATTGGAGCCTTGCTCGACATGAGCGCTCGCAAGCTGAGAACAGCGCAAGAAGGACAAGAAGAAGAAGTCGATGGCATCGCCGGACTGAGAACCAAGTTGGAAAGCGAAACCACGACTGCTGCAGCTGAGAAGGCTGCATTGCAGTGTCCGAATTGCATGTCTTTCAACTCAAAGCCTGGTCCTTGCATCACCTGCGGAACTGAAATTGAACCGCCTCCCGAAGAAATAGTGCCGGAAAACAAAGTCGAATTTGTCATTTACAAGGCGAAAAAACTCAAGGAGCAATACAACGTCACCAATAAGCAACTGGCATTGGTCGCTGGTGTTATTGCTTTCCCTCTGGTAATGATGATGATGTGCAGCTCTCCGACTCCGCCGCCCACAGCGGTGACGCCGGGGACGGATACCGCATCCGCGTCTGTTCATCAAAACTCCGACAAAGCGATGCAGGCAGCCGTTGAATTTGCGGGCTTCAAAGCCACGCCGCCGCCGGGCTATTGGTTTGAGGACACGTCTTCGATTACCGGTGATGCAAAGTCTTTTGGGCTATATTCTGAGCGTGCCAATCAAAAGGTGATCTTCGTGATCAACGATGATTTGATGCCGTGCAAGAATCTGTCCAACTTCATCATGAAACCTCCGTACGTGACAGTGCCGCCCGGTGGAGAGTCGAAAGTGCTTGAAGAGCAGCATCAGGTCTTTGGTGAAGCCGGCGATTTCCACTACTACGGAATGAAATATGGTTATGGCCAAACCACAATGCAGGCATTGGTTGGTTCTTTCCCTTCGGTCGATCCTGCAAAATGCGTGCTGATGATCGGGCAATCCTTGCAGGAAGGTACTGCATACGATTACAAATCAAGTGTTTGGTTGGTAGACCAGATGGGCTCTGAGCGCACGAAGAGAGGCAATAAAGTCCTGGTTGAAAAAACCAAAGACGACGATGCCGCCACCACCACTACCGACGTGCCATCTGATCTGGCCACTCCGGAGCAAATCACCGAATTTCTCACCAAAACCGGTGAAAAGATTCAAGGCGCTTTGACTTTGCCAAAAGAAGCTGCCGATGAATTGAAGAAAAAGAAATCGAAGAAGATGAAAGTTAGAGTGGTTGTCGGTGTTGATCCGGAGGGCAAACTCACCAAGATCGAGATTGCCGAACCATCAGAACTTGAGTCAGTCACTAATGCCGTGGTGAAGTCCATCAACAATTCTACGCCGTTTGAGACACCGCCCAAGACCAAAGACGGCAAACTCTCACTTAGAGTCAGTCTGGACATGGACAAGATCTCAGTGGAGCAACTGTAAGCAATCCAGGTTTGTCTGGGACGTGGCAAGTTCAGAAAAACAGTAGCCGGATAAGCGAATCCGGCTACACAGAGATGCGCAAGACTGCAGTGTGCCGGTGTGACGAAAGTGGCACGGTAAGAAGCAAACGCAACCGAGCGGATACTGCCTCTGACTCTATTTGTGTTTCTTTTTCGGTTTTTTTGCGTTGGCTGCCGCGTTCTTCTTCATCTGATCGGCGCCATAGTTATCATCGGTCTTGATGTTGTACTCGATGATTTTTGACTTTACAAACTCCATATCTTTCTTAAGATCTTTAGTCTCGCGAGTATTGGGCTCAAACTTATCCATCAGTGGAATCAGCCGCTTGTAGGTCATGTAAGCCAAACGCCACTCACCTTGCGCACGATAGATTTGACCCTGAAAGCCCAGCGCCATGGCCACCTGACCGCTTTCGGGTCCGAATTTCTTTTCAGCCTCAGTTACTGCCTGGCTGTACATAGCCAGTGCATTCACGTAGTCGTTGTTTTTCTTGTAGTCGTGAGCCATTGTAATTGACTGCATGTAGTTCGGCTCAGCTTTCAAGTTGCAGGCGCCAAGCGCCAGGGACAAAGCCACTACAAAAGCAAACGCAAGTGGACGATTTCGTTTGATTGTCTGCAATCCGCTACCCCATGGGCCGAAGCCTTCTTGTTTGGTTTTGGAAAGAGATTTGTGATCTAACTGGTTTCTCAGATCTGTTGGCATGTTCGCACAGGTTCCCTTAGAAAACGAGAATTCAGAACGAGCTTATCAAGGGTAAAGCTCTATCCCTGTCGCGATTATAGCAAGGTGCAGTTAGGAACCAATTTTATGGATTTGCGCATTTGTAAAGTAGTGGGACAGTATTTCCCTGTATTGCTTTCCAAGCAAAGCCATTGCTTGCGCGCCAGTCTGCTGTAGCCCGACGCCGTGTCCCCAGCCAAGTCCACGTACCGTTACCGCACTCAGAAGTCCGAGATGGTCGTGCTTATGCTCGAAGAAAATCTTTGCACTTTTCAATCGCGCCAGTTTTATCTCTGAATTTTTGAATGCGCTTCTAATAATCAATTCTTTTTTTACCAGCCACTGCCCGGTCGAGGTGTGAATAGCCATTTGAATGGCCACGCCTGAGACGCCGCGCTCAGTTATCTCAAACTTCTGAATGTGCCCGAATTGACCGCTATCTGGTGGTATCACAAATGGTGCAGTCTCGTTGTCTCCGGCTAGCAACGATAATTCGTGATGCATGTGCGCTTCCAGAGACTGCGCAGGCATATTCACTGACCATTTGAAGTGTGGTGACCAGCTGTCAAAAGTCGAGGGATGCTGACTGTGCCACGTTTCCTTCAGGTGGGCTTCAATTTCTTTTGCGGATATCTTGCCCTCTAAGGCAATGGCATTCTGCTTTTCGGGTACTGCTTTCAAATAAGGAATTGGAGCAGGTGGAAAAACGTTCGTCTTCGGATCGGAAAAGCAGTCTTCGTAATTGGATGTACAACCGCCGGCATTGGAGCTGAAGAGCGCCAGTATTGCTTTGTCTCCATACTTGAGAATCTCGCCGGATGTAGATTCGATTGCTTGTGTGTGTTTGACGGAACCGACCATTTTGTGTCCGGCGAAATACTGGCAGCATAAATAAGAATCGCAGACATCGGCATTGTCCTTTTCATGACTGATGCGTGGATTGAGAGCGTAAGTGCGAGCCGCCACTGCCTGGGCTTTTAATGCTTCCATGTGGTAGCTGGCCGGGATTTCGCTTTCCAGAACACCCTTCAAGTATTGCTCTAGATCGAGTACCAAAACGAGTCTCAAAAAACGGCCGGAGGCAGTTATGTCAATCTCGTAGCCTCGGTATTCAGCGCGTTCTTGTCCCTTTGCTCTGGCTCGCTTGAGCGAATCGATAAAGATTGAATTGCCGCCTTTTGCCGGTTTTACCAACACTCGCTGAACGCTGAAGCGGGCTCCGCTCGAGGCAATAAAAGCTTCCAGACCTCCGCTGCGGGTTGCTACTCGAAGTTGTTGCCCGGCAGCCAGATTAACTGTTTTTTCCGGCGTCCCTGTCAGTTTCACAACTAGACCGGAAGGCGAGGAAAGCAATGCCTGCTTGTGTTCCAGGCTGGAAAGGTCGGTTGTGGTAAGGGCAACCCGTAACTTCATGGAAATGCGACGCGCTCACGCCGTTTGCGCAGGATTGGGTTATGAGATTGAAAAGTGGCGGAGCAGGAGGGACTCGAACCCCCAACCCCTTTCAGGGCAGCCGCTTTCAAGGCGGTGTCTTCATCCAGCCAGTTCTGCTCCATGGCCAAGTACACTATTTTACGTTTTTCCAGAGGGAGTTCAATCGCCCCGCCCGGATAATGTCGATAGATGCACGAAAGCCTGAGGATGTTTCCATTCAAATGTTTTCAATATATGGAAGAAACTGCTTCTAATTGCTCTGTGCATCTAAAGGCAGGCAATCGGATAAAGTTACATTTGATGGCAAAACCACAGAACAAAGACCGGCTGGACACGCTGGTCGTTGAAAGAGGACTCTTTCCGACCAAGGAATCCGCGCGCACGGCAATTATGGAAGGGCTGGTCTTGGTTGATGGAAAGCCGGTCACCAAGCCCGGGCAGGCCGTGAGAATGCAAGCAAATCTGGAGCTATCTGCGTCCTATCAACCTCCGAAATATGTCAGCCGCGGCGGTTTGAAACTGGAGAAGGCGCTCAAAGAATTCGACATCGATGTGGCAGGGCGCTTATGCCTGGATATTGGCGCTTCCACCGGTGGATTCACCGACTGCATGCTCAAACACGGCGCCTGGTTTGTCTATGCTATCGATGTCGGCTACGGGCAGCTCGACTGGACCTTGCGCAATCACGAGCACGTTAAGGTTATGGAACGCGTGAATGCGCGCAATTTGACTGCTTACATGCTCTATGGACAGAATACCGACACTGAAAAGCGTGCCGATTTTGCCAGCATGGATGTTTCATTCATCTCTGCATTCAAAGTTCTTCCTCCCGTACTCGAGGTGATGAACGCTATATATTGCGAAATTGTCATTCTCGTGAAACCCCAATTCGAGGCTGGGCGCCAGTTCGTCGGTCACGGAGGCGTAGTACGGGACCCGGCCGTTCACCTTGACGTTCTTAAGATGGCCATAGAAAAGTCGCACGCACTTGGACTTTTCGTGCACGGATTGAGTTATTCGCCAATCAAAGGACCGAAAGGAAATATCGAGTTTTTGCTCTACCTGTCTCGCTTACAGACTGACAAAGAAGTCGATTTGTATTCCATTGTGGAAAGCGCGCATCGCGAACTGGCCCTTCACAAAGAAGCAGAATAGTAGGGAAAACCGCTCGAAATTACGGCTTGTTCAAATCGCGTCTTGCGGTTGCGGCAATGGTTACAATCACGGTATCTGCGAGTTTTTGGAAAACGACTTCAGGGCGTTTGATCTGGTGATCTTTGAAGGGCACATTGAATGTGCTCTTGATCTGAATCAGGTCGCATTGTTCGAACTTGCCTTGAGTCGATGGGCAATTTTTGAAGAAGGTGAGATCGACAGCTACATTTTTCTTGACGGTTACTCCGTGCAGCGAAAAATCGCCGTTGGCCTTAATCGTCACTTTCTGCTTGTCCTTGAGCACACCAGCTATTCCCGCCTGATTTTTGACAGTGAAGGTGGCTTTGGGAAATTTCTTCGTTTCTAGAAAGTTGTCGCGCATATGCTCGTTGCGCAACGCAATGCCTGTGTCAATCGATGAGAGATCGACATCAAATGTTGCTGCAAATGGTTTCGAGAGATCAAGAGTCTCATCGATGTTGATTTTGCCTGTGATCTTGCTGGTTTTACCAACAATAAGCTCTATCGGCGCGTCAGAGGTAAAGCTGACAGAATCACGGCCTTTGGGATCGTCGACAACGTAATTGAGTTGTTTTGCAAACACCGGATGGGCCGACAACAAAAGTGTCGAGAGCGTTCCGGCCACTGCAAGTGCTGAAAAAAACTGCTTATTGCGCATGATTGTTATGTACCTATTTTTCTTTCACCGACAAAGAGATTAATATCATGAAATTGTTCGATCAATTCTATAACGTCTGTCACTGTCAATTGCGGATCACGCTTCGGATTCAGTTCGACAGCGCGGCGCGCTAGATCACCGTATGAGCTTCTGTCTGCTTCAGACAAAAGAATCTGCGCATTGTCGTCCAGGTCGACGATTCTCACTTTGTGGCTGTGCGGATCCCGGTACATAGCAACATGGGATTGCTCGGGGCGAAACTTCTTGCGAAAGCCTTTTCCGTCCTCAATCAGGTCGACTATTTGCTGAATCGGATATTTGTAAGTGCGTACTTTCAAAGTGGGATTGGTAACAGGGCCCAGTGCAACAAACGTCTGCGGATCGCTGAGCGGGGTTTTCGATGTGACACTAATGGCGGTATCAACCTCCAATAATTCCATTTCCAACCACTCGTAGTCGGCTAATTCAGCCAAATAGGGCCACTTTTTGAGAAGTTCGGGACAATTTTCGCGAACAAACTGGGGAAACTTTCGGGCTGAGCTGTTCAAATGAAAATGATCTGGAGGAAATACTTGCACGTATTGCTTTATCGTTTTCTCCCAGCTGCGATTCAAAACCTTGGCGCAGTATGGATAAATAGAACTGATCACATCATTGTGCCCATAGCCGATCAGGCGTGCGTAAAGACGAGCGCCGTCAGCATCAAACTTTTCGTCTTCCAATAAGCAGCTCAGCGATTGCGCACTTTCAACCGGCTGTCTTTCCATCCATATGGAAGTCAGAGTCTTTTCGATTTCACGCAGAGAGGACACGAGCGTGTTTTACCTCCGCCAATTCTTTACGGCCGGTGTCCGGAATTTTTCGCTCTCGCTCCTGAGGTTTTACATGGCAAGCAGCCGATGGAGCTGCTCCAGCTTGTTTAACTCTGGTCGCCGCCTGACTGATTTTTCGAATATGGTCGACTTCTGAAAGTATTTCTTCAAACTCCGGGAAGTTTTGATCTCTTTCCAGCATTACTCCATTGACATCAACTCGTTCCAATACGTATCGAAGCAGTTCGAAGACCGGCTCTACAACTGCAGAT
>JBGAVL010000161.1:0-13633 GCA_044228145.1 Obscuribacteraceae bacterium (SeqCode) | reverse complement strand
AATCATGGCCACGTAATAGGAGTTTCGGATCATTTTGTCCCACCAAAAACCTGACAAACATTCAGGAGTGGTGATCAGAGAAATGCGATACCAATTGCCGCCATATGCCAGTGAAACCGGCTGGTCGTCTTTTATTTCGACCAGCACTTTGACAGGCTCTTGCGGCTTTTTCAAAACCAGGTTGGAGATAAGGCCTGCGGCACCGGCTCTTTTCAAAATATAGTCCACATCAACAGGTGTAATCGACTGTTTGTAAGTCTCCGACACTGTGCGCTTGACGCTTCTGGCTTTAGTGTCAATGACAGGTATCCAACAACCGTTTCCTGAAAGTGCATATCCGTCGCTGGCTTGAGGTTGCACTACTTTTCCTTCTCCAAGCCTGGTGGTTAGCCGTTGCAAAAGCAGCATAGACGGCTCATTCAATACAAGCTGTTCGTCTGCACTATTTGCTGAGATCGAGAGATGCGATTGCTGCCAGGTTTCATCGCAAAAACGCTGAACAGAAACTCTCACACCTGTAAATTCTCGCTGCAGTTTTGTAGTTTCCAGTGAAAGCTTGATTACTTCAATAAGAAACTTGGCGCTATTTGTCGGAGCAATCAGTTTGATCGGACGTTCGTCAAACAGATCTTCTTCATTGAAAAAACTGACGGAAAGTTCTTCCGCACACAATCCATCTCTTTTCAAATCGGCAGTCAATCTATCGATTAACGACTTCAAAATAAATAGAGTCTGATTCAATGACTCAATGGGTGCACCGATTTCCATTGAGTACTGCCGATCTTTGAAAACTTGCGGCAAAGTCGGTCTTCGATGATCGAGTCCAAGTGCAAGCTCATGGGCCCTTCTTCCTTCTTCGTTGAAGCGCTCAGCCACTGATGCAAGCGATAATCCGGCAAAATCTCCAATTGATTTGATACCAAGATCTCGCAAAACATCTACGGATTCGCTACTCAAAGGAAGATACTCTACAGGCATGGGAGCAATAAATTTCTTATCCGTGCCAAAAGGCACCAGATGCCAGCGGCGCCCTTTCAAACGAGTGGCGACAGAGGCAGCAAAAGCGCTGTCGGCAATACCTACTCGTGCTTCAACATAACCGAGCTTGCTCAAGATTTTGAGAGCATTGGCGGCAAATCGACTTTCACCTCCAAGGTGAGAAAGACCGGAAGCATCAAGCAAAAATATCCCTGGTTCAAAAACAGAAACGCGTGGAGACAAATTGATTAGTTGTCTGGCAATTTCAGTTTGAGCTTCTTCGTATAATTTCGTGTCATATGGCCGCGAAAGAATCTCTCCGCAAATTGCGCGAGCTTCAGAAAGCCTCATGCCTGTCTGTATGTATTCCTTACTTGCTTGAGTTGAGCAGGCAACGACTTTTTGATTGAGTGTCTTTTTGCCTTCACCGTCAGCAACAAGAACCAGCGGTTTATTTTTCAAAGAAGGATCATACTTTTGCTGTGCGGCGATCGGGAATCGGGGAATGCGTAAACAGGCTATTCGAGACATTAGATTTTCCCCGCACCTCTATAGATTGAGAAAGTCCATCCCTGAGCACATTTCCTTTGATTGCCGGCATAAATGCGGCACATCCGGACAAACCATCTTGCGAATCAATAGGCAAATCCCAAGAAAAATTCAACTGAGTATGAAAGCCCCAACTAAAAGAGGAATTGCTACCGCGTTTTTCATCTCGAAGAACAATCAAAGCTGCTTTCGATCGATCGAGTGCGCGTTTTAGCCTGGCATACAAACGGCTTGTAATGCGCAGATTTTCACTATCAAAAATAACCACATCAAAAACTTGAGAGAGGAGCAATTGCTCTGCTGCCCACATTGAATTCAATTCCGGATTTTCACTCAAATTTCGCACTACCCAGAACTTGCCTTTTGGAGCAACAAGACTGGGAGTAGAAGCTGATGAAAAATTACCATCACCAACAAAAGCCCAGTCTTCTGCAGAAAGACGACCGGATGGATCTACATAGGCGACGTGCAAACCGGATGAGCACCAATTTGCCACCGCCTTTCTAAGTAGAGTAGTTTTGCCGGAAGAGATACTGCCGGCCCATTCAGTGATACGCCTGCGTAAAAGTCCGTTGACCAGACGAGCATCGACCTCTGGCACGCCAGTCAAAAGAGCTTTATGTCTTTTTTCCGCAGAGAACCATTTCCCCGGGAAAAGTTGTTCTAATTGCTGCTTTAACGCAAACACACTGACTTGAGTGCTCATTATTATTGATACTTTTCTAGGTGCACGTGTTGATACAAGCAAGTTAGGCGCATCCCCTCTTGCAGTACCAGCTTGGCTCTCGTCGATACCATACATATGTATACCATAGTTTTATCGACAAAGCAAGACTCCAATGGCGCCCTTGCAAACTAGTCAAAATCGCCAGATTTATCATTGTTCCATCTCAATAATTTTCAACTCAGCATACTATTCGCCATATTATTCAAAACAACCTGAGGGATTTTCTCGAGAAAATCCCTCAGGGTTAAGATTGAGAAAGGCAGCACTGGCGGTAATTCTGTCTGCACTTGCTCGACCTGCAATTTAAATCAAGCTCTACAACCCGGCACTGTAGCCGAACTACACAACACCACTGTGAGGGATTTTCTCGAGAAAATCCCTCACAGTGGCCGGGCACACAAAAGCGACCACTAAGCGCCTGGAAAAATTTTTCGCGATGCCACTGCAATAAATTAAAATTGGGCACCCTGTCTTAGAAATTCATGGTCTACGATCGCAAATCAACAAAGCCCAAAAATCGAAACAGTCACACAAACAAAAAGAGCCGGTCACACTCATAACCACTATCTCTAACTCAGCTTTGCGAAACAGTTCCAGTTTTAGTCTCTGTCTCTCCGGCACCATCCGGTCCACCGACCGCCGCACCATCCGGTCCACCGACCGCCGCACCATCAGTTTCCTCTGGCGCAAGACATACTTCCTCAGGCGGCAAAAATGAATGACCTTCCTCAGTCTGTCCGCTCAAAACCAAATTATTGAAAAGTACATTCACAACGCACGCGGCCGGCAAAGAAAAAATAATGCCGAGCATGCCATCCAAACGCGCACCAATCATGATGGCAATAAAGACCATGACCGGATGCAAACCGATCACGTTACCTATATATCGGGGTGCCACCAGATTATCCTTCAGCCACTGCAGTCCGTTGAAAACTGCAAATAAAATGAGAATCTGTACGAAGCGATTGCCAGGAAAGGTATCCATACCGTCTATCGCCACAACAACTATGGCCGGAATAAATCCAATTGGTGGCCCGATTACCGGCACAATTTCCCATACTGCAAGAAATACTCCGAGAATCAGCGCATAGTGCATGCCGAGAATAAAATAGACCGCGATCATGACTCCGCCGAACAATAGACCAAGCACTATCTGTCCGCGGAAAAATGCCTGCAGACTGCTGTCCATCTGCCCAGCCATGATCTGACACTGAGCCTGGATTTTTCGTGGAAAGAGCTTGATGATTGAATCTTTTATATTGTGACCGTCCAGCAAAAAATAGAAAGAGACAACAAGCACACTCAGCCCATACATGAAAATAGCCATGGTAGAAAACGCCATGTCTTGTATGCGAGCCAGAATTTGGGTGGAGTCAGGACGGGGAAGATTAGCTGCGAAGGTCGACAATATATCCATCGCCTTAACTTCGATTTTCGCAGCGTGCAATTTTTCTTCAAGAGGATGCAGCGCCGCTATCACTTTGTCGACAATCTGCGGGATCTGCTGGAAGATTGTTTCTCCCAGCTGCGCGACCTGATAAATCATGGCGGGCACCACGAGCACCGCGGTAACAATTGCTGTTACACCGAGAACAAAGTAAACAATAAAAATTGCCCCGGCGCGAGAGCGTACATATTTCTCCAGCCAGTCAACGACATTGATAAATAGATAGGACAGCAAAATGGAAATAGCCAGAATGCGCAAGATGTCGGCAAAATAAGAAGCCACCTGACAACACAGGAAGAAAGCGGCAAAAGCAAGAGCAACAATCGTCAGCTGCCTCTGCACAAGAGCAAGCTTGACCAGCTTCTCTTGCGTCTTGTCATCTAATTTGGGTTTGTCCTGGTCAGCCATCGCTCTGCCGCCGATAGATGCTTTACTTCATTGAGAATGTTCTTTAGTAACAGTAGCAAATCAGAAGCTACCGAGTATTCAAGACCTGCTTAAGATAGTCCATTCTGGCTTTCAAGTCCGGCGTGATTTCCGCCTCATTTTGCCCAT
The DNA here is from genome assembly GCA_044228145.1 of Obscuribacteraceae bacterium (SeqCode). GTDB lineage: Bacteria > Cyanobacteriota > Vampirovibrionia > Obscuribacterales > Obscuribacteraceae > QKMZ01. The sequence continues at coordinate 9,377 of JBGAVL010000161.1, read as the reverse complement.
CTAGGACTCGCCGGTATTCATACAGCGACTCTTCTTTCTTGCCGAGTTTGTAATAGGCATCGCCAAGCAGCAGATGATAGTCCCTCTCATTCGGTTTAAGGAGCAGGGCAAGCTTCATCTCTTCCTGCGCCTCTTGAAATTTATCAAGCTTGAAGAGCACCTGTGCATGCCGATAGCGAAAATCGGCATCCAGAGCGTTGGTCTTCACCACTTCGGCAAAGCAAGTTTCAGCCTCTGCGAATTTGCCGGCTCGCTGCAGAATGACGCCAAGATTGTAACGATAAGACGCTTTTTTGCCATTCAGTTTTACTGCCAGCCTGGCCTCTTGCTCGGCAGCCCCTAGCTCGTTCAAGTCCTTGAGCACCAGTGCCAGATTGCTGTGATAACCGGCTGATTGAGGGTTGAGCTGGATAGCCTGGCGATACTTTTCAGCGGCAGCGGTCAAGTTTCCGTCAGCCATGAGGTCAGCTGCCTCAAGGTTCAATACCCTAGCCTGCTCCGGATTGTCGGCGAAAGATGGAAGCACTGCCAAAAGCGCGCTTATGACAAATAATGTTCCGATTCGCCTCGCCATTGCCATTCTTAAACCTCCAGCCTTTTATTCCCGGACCTTGAGGCTTTGCCTCGCAGCGAGCAAATCCGCGGACAAGACTGTAAAATCCAGGAGTCAGCTGTCAAAAAAATATGATTCGCAAAAAGCATCTGGTCATTACCGCCCTCATTGTTTCCGCCCTTCTCAATCTCGCGGGTGTGGTTTTCTTCATCTTGTTTTTGCAGACTGCCAGTCATCTAAAACACACAAAGCGCGAAAAAAACAACATCATGCAGAACATGGCAATGCTGCGCGGGCAAGACAAAGTAAATGAGATTTTGAATTCGGAGCAGGTGATCAAATCCACTTTTGTCAGCCACTTCGACGGGCAGGAAGACAGCTTTGCCGTATTGCCCCCACGCACACCAAAACCGCCTGAAGGATATGATCTTGTCATTTACTTGCACGGCATGGGTTCTACATTTCTTGAACCTTTTGTCGCTCCTCAATCCGAGAGCATTGCAAAACGCGTTTGCGACAGCCGACCCACCATAATTTTTGCCTCTCTCAATTATCGTCGCGCCTGGTCCTGGGGCAATGATGCTGCAATTTCAGACATCTCTCAAAACATTCGCGAATTGATGCAGAGATACCCTGTCAATCGCATCATACTTATCGGAACCTCAATGGGCGGATGCACCGTTCTCACATACTCGGCCCTGGCACCAGATGATGTAAAAGCTAAAATCATCGGTGCCGTCAGTTCGGAAGGAGCCGGAGATTTAGCGAGGTTGTTCAAAGAAACAAAAAACGCATCGATTCCACCGGCGCTGGCTAACGCATTTGGCGGCAGGCCGGAGTCGGTTCCCGAGCGATATGCCAGGCAAAGCTTCCTCAGTAATATCGAGCAAATGCGCGGACCAATGCGTTTTGCAATCATCTCTGCGACACGCGACACAACTGTTCCGCCGTCCTTTCAAAAGGAGCTGGTTTCTGTTCTCGAAAAGAGAAATCTCGCTGCTCGACTAATTGAAGTAAATTCCGCTCATGGTATTCCTCCGGCTGACTGTTATTTGCAAGGATTGGATTTCGTTACAGGCAAAGAGCCCCACTAAGAGGAAACTCGCCCGGCCCCTGAGCGTGTATGATTGGGTTGGTTTTCAGGAAACTCGAAGAGCGAATATCAGGCGGATGGCCGGCGAAACAATCAAAGTAGCAGTCGACACTGTGGCGCTTGCCGTAGAGCAGGGAGCGCTGGAAGTGCTTCTCGTCAAGAGGAAATTCGAGCCTTTCAAATCCTTGTGGGCATTGCCGGGCGGATCGCTTGAAGAAACCGATCAAACGCTCGATCAAGCGGCGGCACGAGAGCTTCTGGAAGAAACCAACGTGGGCGATGTCTACTTAGAGCAGCTCTACACTTTTGGTGACAAAGGGCGCGATCCGCGCGGGCGAACAGTGACGGCAGCTTATCTCGCATTGCTCAGACAAGAGGGGCTGGAATTGAAAGCCGGTTTGAAAGCGCGTGGAGTTGCCTGGTGGAAAGTCAATGAATTGCCTGAACTGGCATTCGATCACGCCGGCATTATTTCTTATGCGCGCCAGAGAGTGAAGTACAAACTCGAATACTCACCGGCTGCATTCATGCTGCTGCCGGAAAAATTCACACTGCGCGACCTGCAGTCAGTGTACGAAGCAGTGCTTGGAAAAGCGGTCGACAACCGCAACTTCCGCAAGAAATTTCTCAACACCGGTGTACTTCAGGAGTTGAACGAAACATCTCAGGAAGGCTCATTCCGCCCTGCAAGACTGTATACGTTTTCGCTTGAAGAGTTTGAAAAACTGCCCGATCGCCCGGTCTTCATGTTTTGATCTGAGACATTTTTATGAACAGACGCTTTTTAATTTCAACATCTACAAAAGTAAAAGTTTGCGTTGTCACATCTTTAGTGTTGGCAATTTCCTCGGCGCATTTTGGGCTGGCACAAACACAGCATTGGAATACTCAAGCCCGAGAGAAATCTCAAAGAATGGCATCGGCAGCCTTGAATCAACTAGTCCTCAGCAAAGCCGACGAAGCTATTCCACTTTTGACCGAAGGTACACGCGCAGATCCGAGCGATCCTTTGCCTTTCATGCTTTTGGGCATGGCACTCAATATGAAGGGACGCTATCAGGAAGCGCTTGATGCACTCAAGCAAGCTTATGCATTGGATAGTAAAGCGAGAGAAACCTATTTGACAGTTGGATTTAGCCACTTTCTTTCTCGCCGATACGAGCAGGCAATCAACATCTGGGTCAAAGTCTTGCAATCAAATCCTGATGTAGTGCAGATTTATACAAATATCGGTTATGCATATCTGCGCGATGGAAAATTGGAAGAAGCAGAGAATAATTTGCGCGAGTGCGCAAAGCGCTCCAGCTATTCTCAAGCTGCGTATCGCGGGCTGATGCTCTTGCACTATCTAAATGGAAACTTTCCGATTGCTCGCTCAGCAGGACAGCAAGCCGGTTCGGCCGGTGGAAGACAGGTTCATCTGGTGATGACCGAAATGGAATTCCTCCAGGGCAACGCGCAGGCAGCCTCAAAACAATTGTCAGCCGTTGCGCGCCCGTCCAAGAAAGCCAAACCTACTTTCGATATGGTATCTATTGGATATCTGCCGCAACATGACTTTCACTTTGATCCATTTACAAAAGACTATTTTGACAATGAAAGCTTGATAGAAGCACGTTTTACAGATCTGCCAAAACGCGAATCCAGACGCGTACAATTAGCCCGTAAAGGAAAAGCCGACGCCGCACTTTCTGAGATAAGAAATCTTCTCTCTACTTCGCCAGATGATCCGTATTTGAATTTTCAGAGCGGCACTATTCATCTGTCCAACGGAGAATACGCAGCGGCATCGGCAGACTTCGTCAAGGTCTTAGGCAAAGTACCAGAATGGCATTGCGCAAAGCTCTATCTTGCGCTCAGCCGATTTAGAGAAGGAAATATTGAAAAGGCCAAGTATGCACTTGAAGGATTCGAGAGAGCCTGCCCGGGACGACAAGTTGCGCCGATATTCACATTAATCAAGAATGCCAACGTCCAGTCCGATCAAACGGCTACCGGCGACAAGAAAGACGATGCATTCGTCGTGCCGCCAAGACCGACTCCCCCCGCAAGAGGCGGCGACGCCGGATTTTAGAATGTGGTGGCGCATTGCATACGCCGGATTCTAAAATTCGGCGGGAATCTCAAACCAGAATGTCGAGCCTTTTTTCTCGATGCTCTTGACTCCGATCCTGCCATTGTGTTTTTCGACCAGAGCCTTGGAGATGGCCAGACCAAGCCCTGTACCGCCCTGCGCGCGAGTATCGGACGAATCCAATTGTTGAAACTTTCCGAACAATCTGTGCATTTCATTTTCAGGAATGCCTGGACCATTATCTTCAACTTCAAAACGGACAGCACCATCAGTGCCACCAACAACCCGCACGTCCAATTTACCTTCAGGACCGGAAAATTTAACGGCGTTAGAGACAAGATTGGTGAGAATCTGCACTACGCGGTCATGATCACCTTTGACAGGGCGCTTGTCATTGACGTGCACGGAGATTGAAACGCCGTACTCTTCGCACATTCCTCTCAATGAATCAGCAGTTGCCTTGACCATGGATTCAGAATCGAGCGACTCCAATTTCAATTCCAACTTACCTGCTTCAATTTTGCGCAGATCGAGAATATCGTTGATCAAACGAATCAAACGATCGCAACTGATCCGCGCTATACTGACCAGTTCCAGCGCCTCATCAGGAATCTCGCCTACCACTCCTCCTTCCATCAAGCCGAGAGCGCCGCGAATCGAAGTGAGTGGGGTTCTCAATTCGTGAGAAACCGTCGAATAGAATTCACTGACTCTGAGCTCAACTTCCTTTCGCTCGGTGATATCGCGGATGATGCCGGAATAAAAGTTTCTCGTACCCAAAACAACTTCGCTGACCCTAAACTCGACCGGCATCAGGCTTCCGTCCGCGCGTCTGACGATCAGCTCTCGATCGGAATAATTGTGCGCTTTCAGATCATCCAGAACATTTTGAATCGTGCTGATTTTACGATCGCCGATTCTGTCGACGGTAGTTTCGCCGGGAATAATTTCGGACACCGCTTTGCCCAGAACATCATCGGCATCAAAGCCGAGAATACGCTCAAAAGCCGGATTGACCAATTCAATTATGCCGCTCAGATCAAAGGTGACGATGCCGTCAATTGCGCTTTCCAGCATGGCACGAATACGAGCATCGCTGTCTTTCAAGCGCATTTCGGCCGACATTTGCTCTGCAAATTGATTGATCTGAGTTGCCACTGAATTCAGCATGAGGAAAAATTCGCCATCGGTTTTTATTGGTTCTTCGCTCATAAATTCTAGAACGCCGAAGACCTGATCGTCCTCCATCACGGGAAAGGACATGTATCCAAAGCGTTCCGGCAAATTCTCGATTCGCCCATGAAATCCGGACTCGCTCGGTGTTTGCGCGATAAATGGCTGCCCGCTTACCAGAGGAATACCGAGCGCACCATCGCCTCTCCCGAAAGTCATGCGCCTGGAATTTTCAACCAGCTGTTTCAATTTGTCATCAGATTCGCACCAGCTTCCTTCATATCGAAGCACGTCGTCCTGCGCATCCAGCATCCAGAGAATGCCCAGCGTCCACTGGCGGTTGGTGCAAATCGCTTTGAGCAATTTCGGCGAAGCGTCGGATAGATCAGTTGCATCGGCCAGAGCATCGGTGATTGCATACTGCATGAGGAGATTGGCTTCCGCATTTTTTCTTTCGGTAATGTCTTCAAAAGTCCAGATATAGCCACGCGACACACCATCGGAGTCGCCAATCGATGTCACTCTCGAATGCAGCCAGGCAATTGGTTTATCCTCTCTTTCCACTCTGAATTCAGTGACGTACTCATTTGATGCGCCGATTGACTCCATCCACTTTCCAATCACATGACCTCGATCTTCCTTATGAATGCACTGCAACCATCCCTGATCGAGACAGGTGTCGTGTAGAAGCCCGGACAAATCTTCCCAGCGTCGATTGACGTACAAGCAATTTCCGGAAGCATCGGTGAGGACGATGCCGATCGGAGATGCAGAGCTGAGCAATCGAAATCTCTCTTCAGTGACACGCAGTTCGCGCGTGCGCTCTTCGACTTTAGCCTCGACTATGACATTGGTAGCCTCGAGCTCTGCCTGTCTCTGACAGTTGTCCCAGAGTTCTTTTGTGCTCGTAATGATCGAGCGAATCAAGAACAGATCCTCAAATGTGATCCATCCTCCATGCTCCAGCACTCTCCAGGGGCTGGCATACTCGACTCCATACACTGAATGTGGCCAGTACATTCCGCGCACCTGCTGGTCCAGAAGCGTAACCACAGATGCCGTAAGCAGTACTCGCCAATCGCGATAAAAAGCCAGAATCGCCAGTGAGCCGAAAATGTGAAAATGCGTTTCCATACGTCCGGCGGTCAGCTGGATCAACAGGCCGGACATGAGCATCTGGGCGATGGCAATCGAGTGCCGGGTAAACGGGGTGCCCGGGAATTTGACGGCCATGAAAATTGGAAAGGCGATTATCGCCGAGCCGAGCAGGGTGGCAACAGGAAATTGAGAAATTACCGTCTTGTCGACTTGCGCCCAGAGTTGGCTCGAAACAGTGAGCGACAAAAGCATGCCCGCTATCCACTCGCACAGGAGCAATCCGGCAAACCATCTGTCTTGCATGACGAAGTTCTTTTTGCGCTGTTGATCGAAAAGACGCCCCGTACGCTCCAGGACTTTATCGTATGCCTTATGGATTATCTGTGTTTCTGGCATTGCTTTTCCAGATTGTTTTTCAGGTATCTCGAACGCCTGCCTCAAACCAGGCGCCAGCCTATTCATCTATGTTCAAAGTATGCCCAAAATATGCCCAAATTGCCAAGGACGCCCATCTGATAACGAGAGACTAACGATTTTGGGCTGTGCTTCTACTTAGCGGTCTTTCTTGAAGCGGTCAAAGAATCCACTCCGCTTCATCTTGTCGCGGTTGCTTTTCACCTCTTCTTCGCGCTTGGCGTTGATAGCCCGCCAGACACCAGACGCGGTGCCTGAAACCTCTTCGACAAGGGAATCAGCTTCTTGTCCGCGATCGCACTCTTGCAACATGGCTGCGTATTTTTCCGTCAGTCCTTTTACTTCCGGACTGCGATATCCATATAGCTTTTGTTTGATTGCCAGAGAACGCTTGTAGAAAAGCTCGGCTTCGTTATAACGCTTCAGCCCGTGGTAAAACTGCGCCAAATTGAGCACAATCGTGGCAACACCGGGATGTTCCGCACCGAAATTCACTTCGTATATCGATAGAATTTCCAGTTGCAGGGGTTCAGCTTCGCTGTACTTTTGCTCGATCTGCATGAGGTCGACAATCTGGCTCAGACTCTTGCCGACATCCAGATGTGTAGGACCAAGAACAGCCTTTCTGATTTCCAGCGCCATTGTGAAGACCTGCTCGGCTTCTGCATAGCGCTGCTGCTTGATAAAGCAGTCTCCAAGCCGGTCTAGCGTGTACGTAGTGCGGGGGTCGTTTTCGTGGAAGTCATCGGCAGCTTTTACCGCCAGCATCCAGAAGTTTTCAGCCTCCGAATACCGACCCATCTGCACAAGTTGCTCTGCAGAGTCTTTATATTTTTCCCACTCAGTAACCATCATCTGACTGCAAAGCCCAAACTTTTAAAAGCTGAAATACTTAGCCCTTCTACTTTACCCGTTTCCAGTTGCTCACATAGTGCAACTTTTTCCACATGTCGCCACGCTTCACAAATATATCAGTACAATGCGACTCCATTTTATACGGATGTTCGCCCCCATACTCCTTGTATGCCACAAAAGTGACGGTTGCAGTATCCCCATGCACGAAGGCGTAAGGATGGTCGATGGTGATGGATTTAAGTGGCTCTTTTGAATTGGGATTGTGCTGCTCCATTCTTATCTTGAGATCGTCGATTACTGCTTGTTTTCCGCTGATCACTTTATGGGTCTTCTTGTCGATGCTGGTGCAGTTGTCGTCGTAATATTCGGCAGCCTTATCCACGTTGCCGGTGTTGAGTGCGTGCACAATTTCCTTCAATTGGTCGATGATTTTCGCCGACTCCGGGCAGCCAGAGTGCGGCTCGACACAGCTAACCTTGCACTTTTCGTTCTCTCCGGCAAAAACAGGCTGAAGCGGCAATATCAGTCCTGCAATGGCAAAGACCGCCGTGAAAAACGAGAAAAGTCTCTTTGAGTGTTGCGTGCGCATGGCGCTCACCTACTTAGTTGTCCGAAGGGCCCCTTCCACATCACGGAGGGAATTGTCATTGTCACGAAGATACGCACTGATTCGGTCGCTACGTCGTTGCAGCTCATTCATCTGAGTATTAACAGCTTCTTGCGCGTTGAGCAGCTCTTGCCTTTGAGCAAGAAGTGCGTCCCTGGTCCGTTTTAAGTTGAAATAGACATCCGACTCCGCAAGAGCATAGCCGCCCAGAAAGAGGACGAAGGCTGAAGCAGAGAAAGCAGCGAGAAACCAGAACTTAGGCAAATTGAGCGCCTTACTCACGAAACGTCCTCATTTGAGTCACGCCGAATGAAATTAGAAACGCCACTGGCATGGAGCCATTGTTGGCAGCCCAATCTATATTACTGGAATATTACCGATAAATCACATGAACACTCGGTCTTTATGAGTTTAACCATGGCGATTTGTCCCATCAGCACAAAACAATTGTGTTTTCAACGCTTACTAATACAGCAATAGTACGTACTGGGAACATTTGATAACCTCTTTCGTCAATCAAAGCAAAACCCCGAAAGTATCCAAAACCGGTAATTATTGCACAATATCATAAAGACATATACAAAATATAGACAAATCAAGGGTCAAGTGGTATAACGTAGAATTAACACTTGCTCAATCGATTAAGAAATCGTAACCGAGTCACAAATCCCCAAAAGAGCCACTCCATGACAGTTTCCGCAACCAACGAATATAGAAAACAGCTCGAGAGAGAAGCACTCGCAGGGTCGGAAACCAGCTGGGTTGCTTTTGCCCCAGACGACTCTCCTTCAGCAGAATTGGCGCGAAAGGCAATAGAATTCGCGCTTTTGGAAGATCTCGGTCAAGAAGGCGATGTAACATCCAACTCAACAATCCCCGAGACCAAGCAAGCGACAGCCACTCTAATAGCCAAAGACCACAATTCGGTGATCTGCGGACTGGCAGTGGCGGAAATGGTCTTCAAAATGGTCGACCCGCGCCTGGAATTCAAAGCGCTTGTCGATGAAGGCACTTATGTGGAGAAGGCGCCTGTGACAGTTGCCACAATCGAGGGCAATGCTCGCTCTATCCTTACAGCCGAGCGAACCGCTCTCAATCTTATGCAAAGAATGTCAGGCATCGCTACGAGCACTCGACTCTACGCGCAAAAGGCAAAACCTTTCGGCATCGAAATTCTGGACACAAGAAAAACAGCGCCGGGCCTGAGGGTGTTTGACAAGATGTCCGTGAGAATAGGCGGCGGCACCAATCACCGCATCGGACTTTACGACCAGATTTTGATTAAAGACAATCACATAGCTTGCGCCGGAAGCATTACAAAAGCGGTTGCGGCTGCCCGTCGCTTATATAGAGGAAAGCGGATAGAAGTAGAAACCACTTCTCTTTCTGAAGTCCAAGAGGCACTGGACAGCTCTTGCGACATCATCATGCTCGACAATATGACCCCTGCGCTGATAGCCCAATGTGTTGAACTGATTCAAAAGAGAGCACAAATCGAAGTCTCCGGAGG
>JBGAVL010000160.1:0-13726 GCA_044228145.1 Obscuribacteraceae bacterium (SeqCode) | reverse complement strand
GGATTAACAGGTTCGATCGGACTGGTTTGACGCCCGGCGCTCGTGTCGCCGGCGGCCGGAATCGTCAGTTTGTCGCCCGGGTGGATGAGATTAGCGTCGGCAAGCCCGCTAGCAGACGCGATTCGCTGAACTTGATCTACAACCTCAGCACCTGAGGGGTCTCGCCCCAGTTGCCCTCGAAGAACATCTGTGGAAATATCCCAAACGGTGTCTCCCGACTTGACTGTATATTCTGCCGAGCCGTCACCCTTGACGTTGAATTCGCGGCTGCCCCACTGTTCTGCCTGGTCCGCTGACGGAAAACAAGTGTCGCGTCCCTGCTCCGAAAAGCTGAGCGAAGGCAAGCACACCGGCTGTTCTGCCACAATTTGGAAGTTTCTATCTCTTGCTTGTATGAGCTGATGTCTCGGATCGGCAGTGAATATCAATCCGTTTTTTGCACCAAGAATGAAATCTGCCGAGCCGTCACCGTCAAAGTCTGCGAGACCACGCTGCTGGAGCAACATGTTGGTCGTCGTTATTTGAGCCGCATACGAGTGCATATCGCGCGACGACTGTTGCATTGCGACAATGCTTGAATAGACATCGGTAAAATCCTGCCCGGGCTGACGAGCAGCCGACTCAAACCGGTCGGCGGTTTCTCTTGAATAATTTGTCATAGCAGATATGTCCGTCTCTGTTGAGCAAGAACGGGATAAATGTTCGACGAAGACTACGAAGGGTTTTAAATATGGGTATTCGAAGGGGATTCAAGCTTGATGGAGAATTCGCCAAATGTCAGTGCGGTAATTACGTAGTCGGCGAGATTTAATCACCAGGGCGAGACTCATCGACGCCCTGGATTCCGATAATTTGTATTTGTTTCACTCAAACGGAGAAACAGTTGGTACATTTTATTGGGAATACAAATAGCTAGAGATCAATCTCTGTGAGGAATATCAGTCCCTGGTTTGAAGCGGTGCCGGAAAAATGTTGAAGAAATTTGCTGCTCCACGCAAGAACCTGTCCGCCCCTCTGACGGTTAAGTTGCAAGCAGCTACCGAGCAGGTAAAGGCCGATATTTGGGCTGTAAGAGCCTCGGATGAGCATTACAAGCGCCGGAATGTGCTTATTGTCTGCCGGCATACCGAACTGGCAAAAACTTTCATACCAGACGCATTCAAGGGTACGGAAGTGTTTTGGCTCGACTGGAAAGGCGAAGTGGTTACGAAGCAGCGTTGTGTGGAACAGATTTTGAAACCATTGGCGCAAGGCGCGAAGATAAAAACGGTCTGTGTCTTTGATGCTGAATTGATGGATGCAGAGAAGTTGGAGTTTTTGTCTTATTGCTTAGACACTGTGGAACCATCAGCCGCCTTTGTGTTTGTTGTATTGGCATCTTCGGTTGTACCTTTCCTGAGACGGCGCTGCGAAGTGCATCTAGACTTCAGAGAGGCAGGCACCGCCGACAACTACGCAGTCGACGCAATCAAATACTTTAGAGATTCATTCCGGTTACTTGCTGATATGACCCTCAGCGATGATTTCATGAACCAGGTGAAACATCAAATTTCCGCGATGCCACCGGATGCGGTAGCACTGCTTGTCGATGCATTCTGGTATCAGTATACTGAAGCTCGATTTGCTGGAGTCTATTTGAACACCGATGAGTTCAGACTTTCGCTCTTTCAGCAGGCCGTTCAACTCCGTGCTGCTCAAACTTCCACTGCTTGAAGCCGGTATTAGAACTTAGATCGTGGTTCTACCCGTCTATTTCGATGATACGAAAGCCTTGGTCAAGATAGTGCGAATTGTTGACTGTCGAGTTTATCGCGTATAATTCTTTTAGCCGCTGTTCTTCGTGAAGGGAAATTCGATTACGGCATTGCCGAGTCCGAGGCGCAGTGTTGCGGTGTCGAATTTTTTATAGGGATAATAAATCACGAAAGTGGCTGCTTCGCCTGGTTCGATCGTTAGCTGCGCTGGGCGAGTGCTGACCACGTATGTGCTTTCTCTTTCGGCGTGAGCAAGCGCGGCAAACGCAGCGTTTCTTGCTCTGGCTCTAGCTTCCCAATCCGGTGTGAAGGTCGCCCACGAATAGGCTGAGTTGTATACGGTCGGTCCGAAAGGAGTGAATGCAGCTGTTTGCATGCCACCTACCGTAAACGAACTCATATTGTATGCATAGTCTGCGGAGTGCCAGAGTCTGTTGAATGCGCGTTGACCGCGCTTGTTCAATTCAGCGCTGATTGCTTGCGAATCGAGCGGCAAGAGCATGTTTGCTTTTGGTTCTTCAATTGAAAGTGAGGGCTGTTCTTGCAGGGCAGTGATTGGAGTTTTCCCCTGGTTTTGAATCGTCACTTCCGCTTTGAGAAGATACCAGTCCGGCCCATAAATCTGCGCTGTCAACGTGGCGGCAGCGACGGCGTCTTTGACGTGAATGGATTCGAGCTCTACACCGCGCTCGAATGTGTGAGCGCTGTTCGGCATGCCGTTGAGGCACCGGTAATAAATGGTGCCCAACTTTCTGGCATCGCCCCTGGTATCAAGGACGCTGTGCTTATCTTTCAAAGAAAGCGATACTGAAAAGCACTTTCCTGCTTCCTGGAATTTGCCCTGGTCGGCAAGAAGCATTCCTGCTCTTTCTATAAAATAGGCTCTGGTGAGATCCGGGACGTCTTTTGCACTGTCAATGGTGTTGAGAGCGAGTTTGTAAGTTGCCTCCGCTTCAGCAAACAATTTTTCTTTCCGGTACAACTCCGCGAGTTCGAGATACGATTGCGCCAGTGCCGGCGATTCTTTTCCTTGCAGACTTTCGCGCAACGCAATTGCGTTTTGAAAGAGAGCTTCCGCTTTTTTGAATTGGCCTTGAGCCTTTTGCACACCAGCCAACCCATCTAGAGTCGCGGCATACTCCACTGATTTTTCTTTGCCTGAGTCTTTGGCAGTTTGTTGAGCGAGCGTGAATGCTTCCGTTGCATCCAGAAGTTTGTTATCGCGTAAATAAGCCTGTCCGAGGAGATTTCTTACTTTAACAAGCCGTTCGTCGCGAACTCCTTCTCTTTTCAGCGCCCTTGAAGCCTCGAGAAGATGTTTTTCCGCTTCTTCTAAATAGCCTTCTTTCAGTCGCTCTTTGCCGAGGCTAAAGGCTCTCTGCCATTCGTTGTGGGAAATACTGATTGTCCCGCTCAGGCGTGCGTCGGCTGGTTTTGAAACGGCAGAGGCGTTGCCTGAGGCGAATACGTCGCTGAGAGCCTGAGCGCTGGCGGGAAGAACGCCGCCCGGAGACATCATGAGCAGGAGGCTCAAAGCCATAAGGGTGCTTGCTTTCCATGTTGTCGATGCGTTCATTTGTCTCTGCTCTCCCGAAATCCTGACCTGGCGGACCATGTCTTGATAACTGGCGGGCGGCGGAAATTAGGAGGAAAAACCGTATTCCCAAGCGGCTCAATTCAGGACACAATCAAGATAGAGGAATTGTGCCCGTGGACAGGTAGGTCATTGATGCGCGCGAGCTTTATTCAGCAATAATAGGTTTGCGTATCAACTCGTACGGTGATTGTAGATGCCGAGTCCTAAAGATCCAGGCGACGAGACTAAGAAGCGCAAGCCAAAGACCAAGACAGAAACGGATCGTGGTGGTTCCGGACGTCCACCGAAAAAGACTGCCATTGGATATGGTGGTGACGACTCACCGGTGTACAGGCCAGGTCAACTTCTCTTATGCAGAATCGAGCGCGCCGAGCCAGGTGGATATGGAGTGAGTATTTTAGAAGCTCCTGGTTCTGACATCCAACAGAAGACCCTCTCGAAACAATTTCATTTTGGTTTTTTGCCAACAACAGAACGACTTGCTCCTAACCAAGAAGTGCTAGCAAGGTTTGTCTGTATACATAACCAGAGAATCTTGTTGTCAGCTAATTCAGGCGGCGCTGGAGGCGAAGTCGGCGTCGGCGATAAGCAGCGGGAGGTTCAAAGACTTGATACTGAAAATTTTGCGCCTTTTCAATATAAGCGAGCTACTGATTTGATCTTGCCGCCCATTCAGGCGGACAGTCTGAGAGAGTTCACAATCGGCGATTATGATTTGGATTGGCTGATTTCGGACCTGGAAATCGGTATGCGCACTGGGTGTGTCAAAGTGACTTCGGCAGAACGTCGATCGAGGGCCGCAATGCTTCTTTATCGTGGACGAGCTGTCGGTTGCGTATATGGCTGTAAATCCAAGCCGGATACTTTACCTACAGAGCAGTCGTTGAAATCTATGTTTTCAGATTTGTCTTTGCCCGACACAAAAGTGATGATGTACGACTTGCCGGAAAATGTGACTCTAGCAATGTCAGCGCTTTTTCTTGGCTTCCCTGTGACCCGCGCAGACGACTTTGATACCCTTTCCTACATGGACTACATTTGCAACTGGTTTGAGCAAAAGGGAACAACAGCATGTTTGGCGATTTCACTGAAGCAGACAATGGCAACATGTCTCGTCTTTATCTACAAAGGCGAGTTCTGTGGCGCATTTTATGTGGAAAACCAAAAATTCATCGAAGACAAACAAATCGTCAATGAATTGCTGCGCAGCGATCCGATGTCCGTCGCTGAAGCCTGTATCCTGGCGCCCGAGATAACATCATCAGCTGTGCGTTTCGGATTTAGCCTGAGGCAGATTCGGAAAGACTTATAATGATGCAAGGCTAATTGCTATGATGAAAAGCGTTTTTGAAAAGATGAGCTATTTTATTTTTCTTGGCATGGCTATGTTTCTGTCCATGACCTTTGCCGATGCAAAGGAAACTGAGGAGAAAGAGGCGGATTCTCCAATTGAGAGTCTTACCGTAAAACAAATCTATGAGCGTCTCTCAAAACCAGTGATGCTAGAGGGGCGCGTGGAGCATTCAGATAGGGTGCCACCACTAGATTCGCGTTTTGCTCCAGGTAATTATTTTTATGGTTTTACCGATAACCTGAAACCTGAAGCCGAAGTTTGGGTGCAAATACCTTCCTGGTTGGCAGGCGTACACAGGACAGAGAAAACCGTTGTGATGGCAGAAATGAACTTTCGCACAGGCTCCCACTCTGAAGTGAAAAGAGAGGAAGGTGCTATTAACACCTTTCAGTTTGGTCATCAAATGGACAGGAACGGAAATATTTGGCATCTCACCAGGTTGCCTTACAGAGGCGAATGCGACGTGGGCGATTATTTTCAATACACAACAGTTGACGCCAGCAGATTCTTGAAATTGGAAGAGAATTCAGTGATTTTGGAGTCAGGCGGTGCTTCTATAAGTGTTTTGAAAGATTCAAAAAAAGTGCAAAACGCCGCATATTTGGAAGCCATTTCAAAGTGTTATCCTGATGGGAAAGACATAATCACCGAAGCATCAACTAAGAGTTTCGACGAAAAAGGTGAACCCGTAGAATGGAATCTGAGCAAAGATAGGGCCGTCTTCATTAGTCCATTCGTTCCAGATCCGCGAACGCACCTAAGTTTTCTACGCTTCATGTTTAAGCGCGAACACCAGAAATGAATAGAGGCCCAGTTAAAGCCCTTTCAAATGGTCATCAGTCACTTCTGTACCCAGCCGGACTGAAGCGGTCATGTATGAATGGCGAAGGCTGAACCTCGCTAAGAAGTCCAGCCCTCGATAAAGTATGCAAATTTTCGAAACGCAGTGAATCTAACACTTGCGCAGTTGGAAGTTGCTATAGTCCTCCGCCCAGCCCTCCGAAGTTGTTGATGACGAAGGTGCCCATCAAATGGATAACCATGGGTACTGCCAAAACCAGGATAATTGCCTTTGCAATGACAAGCCTCGATATCGATTTTTGACCCCTGATAAAAGCAGCGGCAACGATCATTGAGATGAGCGCCGAAATCGCAGTGAGGATGCGAACGATATCTTGAGCGGTGTTATAGCCAAAGTCGGCAAGTTGACCTACTTCATTCGATTGTCCATAGCGTGGGTCCGCTGGAGCACCAACTAGCCCTCCACCATCTGATGGCGCGCCGAGAGATAGACCACCTTTATAGTCGCCCGGATCGAGTTTGCTGGCTTTGTACAGTTTGGAAGACTCCAGCACAACTGCTCCGGTTAGCGGGCTCACAAGACGATATTTTGAGGCGAGCTTGATGGCTTCGTGCTCTTGTCCGTTCGCCGCGAGTCTTGCTGCCTCTCCACTTGCCCAGAGACAGGTGACCTGCGATGAAATCGTTCGGTCGGTAATTAAGGCCGTCTGCGGATGTTTTGTAGTTTGCGTTCTCTGGATGGCTAGTTTCTTTACTCCCTTCTCCCAGCCTGTTACGAGTTTCTTCAAATCATTGA
This sequence comes from Obscuribacteraceae bacterium (SeqCode), assembly GCA_044228145.1. Lineage (GTDB taxonomy): Bacteria > Cyanobacteriota > Vampirovibrionia > Obscuribacterales > Obscuribacteraceae > QKMZ01. The sequence goes on along the minus strand of JBGAVL010000160.1, from coordinate 7,424 downwards.
CCGTCGAATCATGAGGTATTGTTTCGCACGCCATCAAACGTGAGACGTCCTCCACCTGCAGTGCTCGCGGCAATGTGTTGGATCCGGATTTGATTTGCATGTCATAAAGTGAAACATGATGAACAAGATCCAGTGCTTTTGGTTCTGCTAAATTCTGCGTTAGCGGCTGTGGTCCATGAATCCAAAGCACAGCACTATCCGGCTGCTCAGCGGCGACCTCAATAGCTTCTCGCAAAGCCGCTCCATTGTCTTGCCCACCCACGAACAATTCAGGAACTAACGCGCTTTGGGCTTCTTCAATTGATCTTGCCGCTTGCTCATTTACTTGTTTATTGGCGAGATCCTTTGCCTGGACTTTTGCTTGCTCTTTGGCGAGTTCTTTTGGGGTCGCTTGATCTTGTTTTTCGGGTTTTGCGGTGACACCAACCTCGTCTGCTTCAGCGATCTGTTCTGCCTCAGCGATCCGTTGTTCTTCTTCAGACATCGGTTCGTCATCAGAAATCTGCTCAGCATCTGAAATTGTATCTACGCTGTTTTTGTTGGCGCTCTGATCCTTCTCTGGAATCTGCTCTTTAGCGAAGAACACTGTCGGCTTCAGGCGTGCTGGAATGCTGGCAAGAGCCTGTTTGATATCAGAGGCATGACGCTTGAGCGAAGCAGATGTATCGACCACAACTAGCAGACGCTTTGGCGCTGGGGCGGTGACTTCGCGAAGCCGCTCGACTATGTATCGAGGTTCTTTCGAAAACCAATCCGGTGTCGCCACCTCAGTGAATGCAGTTGTTCTCTGTACAGCCACTGAGTTGATTGATTTGTCTTTGTCGTTTGTTTTAATGATTCCATTCAGCGTGTAGCCGTTTGCATTTTTGATCGTGGTGATGCCTGCAATGTTTCGCACAGGCAGGTCCCGCGAGAAGAGACTGACTCGATGCCGTTTTGGTGGCACGAAGTTGCTGGCCAATAGTTTTGGCAGTTCCATCGAACAGACCTTGCCGTCAGTGGTTTCGAGGGGCACCTTGAAGCCGAGACGGATTTTCATCTCGCCACCATTAGCCGGCAGCGGAAAACATCGAAATTGAACACGATCCGGCGCCGGCATCGTCACGAGCAAGGGATCCCTCTTCTCGCTGACCACAGCATCATATGCAGCTTGAACTTTAGAATTAGACGCGAATGCTGCTTCGCGTGGTTCTCCGTCGATCCATAGTGTTACTCGTGATACCACAGCGTCTTTTGGCAGTCCAATTTCACCAATTGCTTCCTGTGTGCCACTGGATGAATTGTGGAATGTCAATGCCCAATCAACGGAACTGGAAAATGTCGAAGCGTCAATGTTTCCCGAAATCAATGACTTGACCAGAGACAGCCCTGGGATTTTGTAGCCTGCCACAAGGTTTGATCGGAGTTGCTCATTTTCTAAAGCCTTACTTTTGCTGACGTCGTAATATGATTTGCCTGTGATTTTGAAGTAGAGGTTTTGGTCGCCATCGCTGCCGGTATCGAGCCCGCGATTGGGTATGAGTAGCGATGCCAGTGAAAGTCCGCTGACAGGATATTTCGAGGGGCGTAAGTCTTCATCCGTCGCAACTGATCTCAGGACTGAAATTGCCTTGGCCTGGTCGTAGGGAGAAGCTATTCTGGCATCATTCAATTGAGACTGAACAAAGAATGTGCGAACCATTGGCGTGAAGACAAATAAGAAAGACAGCAGGCATCCTAGAACAGAAAAGGTTGTTGAAATCTTGCGTATGTTCGTCTCAGTCTTTTGCCAGAGATCATGACTCAGGCATGCAGCGGCGAACAGCAAGAATGGTGCCGAGCACAGAAGCAGCATCCAGCCGAATTTGCAAGATGAATCACCGTGCGAAATCACGGCTTTCAGCCAGATAATTGTCCAGGATGCTGACAGTCCAAGCGCAAAACCGTTCATCAATCCGATGTATCGTGGACGAGCAAGGTAGCCTCGGCGTACTGACGACCAAACCGCGAAGTTGAAAATTGGAACCACCAACAACAGCGCCAACTTTCCTAATATCTCGAGAACATTAGGTCGGACTGCCGTGGACAGCGAGTAGACGGCATACGCCAGCAGACCAAGCCCTGGAAGGATGGAGCCAAAGGTAAGTACAAAGACACCTTCGAACGGTGCTTTGAAAAACGTGTACTCTTTCTTGGAGCGGAAGAGAAATCTTTCCGCCACCACATGAAAAACGATCGCCACAGCTGTCATTGCAGCAAACGATACCCAAAACACATTCGGCGTCTTATTGAGACAGACCCAGTTGGCTACAGCCACGATTGCGATGGAAAGGTACAGTGAGGGCTCTTTCAGAAAGGAGCGGGTGCCACTATCGAAGCCACTAATTTTTGGTGGAGTGAGATCCATAATTTCAGGATTCTCGTCGGAATTGAAGGAAAAATTCGGCGTGTCCTGTGATTGATCCACTGTTGCAGTTGATTGATCTGCTGTTACAGGTGATGTTGCATGATCCGCTGTTGCGGATGATGAGTCTTGATCGCGATGATCAAGCGATGCTTGTTCTACGGTGTTCATAACGAAAACCTCAGCTGCGAAATATGGTGAGTTTTAAAATGCAAAAACGGTGCCGCGTTCAGGCAAACGCGCGGCAGATCCGAAAACCAGCATGAAGCTGCTCAATTAAATCTGCGCTCAGGTGGCATCTGAGCACAAAGGCGTGATTTTTTGTTCAGGCATTATGCCCCTCTCTAAAAGCCTTGGCAATACTGGGTTTTGGCAGAGGGTGGGGAGATTACCATTTATTCGGTCTGGAAACAGCCGCTGTTCGTGTACACGAATCTGCCGCACGACACGTAGGAGTCCAGCTTTCGTCTATCGCTAAGTCGACAGACGACAAAGATCTTGTTTTAGCTCATGCATCGACTGATGCCTCTGGTATTTGTTTTTGCGCAGCGCCTTCATCACGATCGCTTGCAGTCGATTGTCGATAGTCTTGCCAGCACTTTTTGCCGCTGCGGAGATGGGTGGACATTCTTCATTTACTTGCTTATACATGGCTTCAACCATGTTTTCGGCAGTGAAAGGCGGATGTCCAACCAGAGATTGGTACATCAGAGTTCCCATTGAATAAACATCAGAACTTGGTTCGAGTTCTAGCCCCATACACTGCTCTGGGCTCATGTATGTTGGAGAGCCGAATATTTGACCTGGATTCGTTAGACCTGCCGACTCAGCCTCCGGAACAACTAATTTCGCTGTTCCAAAGTCAACAAGCTTGACCACCGGATGCCCTTCTTCATAGTTTTCCACCAGGACGTTGTTGGGTTTTACGTCGCGATGAATTATGCCATTATCGTGCGCATGCGCGAGCCCATTGCATATCTGCTTAAACACTTCCACTGCTCTATTGGCTGCAAGACCGCCATGTTGAAATATCAATTCATCAAGACTGCGGCCGCCAAGAAAGTCCATGATCATGAATGCTTGTCCTTCAGGCGATAGCCCGAAGTCGATGACGCCAACTATGTTCTGATGACTCAGAGAACTGGCAGCTGCTGCTTCCTGTCTAAAGCGTTTGAGCATGACAATATCCGAAATCCTTTCGAAATGCATTATCTTAATTGCCACTGTTTTCGGCATATAGCGGTGCCGCGCCTTGTAGACTACACCGCTGGTTCCTGAACCCAGCACCGAGAGAATCTCATAGCGATCGGCAAAAATGCTGCCGATGAGCGGATCTTCTTCTAAGTCGCATCGATCGAACGGACATTGAGTGCAGTCTTTGTCGAATCTGAAGTGACAGGAAGGGCACACCTTAGATGCTTTGAAATCGGTGGATTGTTTCGCGCGGCGTGGGTTTTTATCTACGCTTGTGCGCGACCAGGACACCCTCTGGATGAGTTTTTTCAGATAGGTATGAACCTCTTCGTTGGTAAGTCCGGCCGAGATCGCAATTTCATCAGATGACGCGCCCTCCAAGACCATTCCGAGAACTTTGAGTTCTGCATCCGACAGGGACATACTTTCAGTAGTGATATCTGGATTTGAAAGTCGCGATGATTTCAGGATGCATTGAGAGACCTCGTCGTCAAGCCAGGTGGCACCGCTTGCTACCGAGCTAATCGCGGTGAGTAGCTTGGAGCGCGATGCATCTTTCAAGCAATAACCGTCAGCGCCGGCTTCCAAGGATGCATAGACTGATTTTTCATCCCTGTAGCTCGTCAACATAAGTATTCGGCAATTGGATGCTGCTTTAATGCGCCTGGTTGCTTCTATGCCATCAAACCCGGGCAGCCCTATGTCCATCAGAATGACCTTCGGCTGAAGCTGCAGGGCTTTCTCCACGCCTGTTGGGCCGTCGTTGGCCATCCCTACGACCTGCAGTTCTGGCATGTACTCCAGAGTGTATTTTAGACCGACTCGCAACATTTCCTGATCTTCGACGATGAGAACGCTCACCAGCGGGCTGTCAGAAGGGTTGTTTGTGTCGAGAGCGGGCATAAAAGAGGGTCAACCTCAAACAGGCTAATGAAATACAGGCAGCTACTAAAACTGCCATTTCCTGGAGTGTAAAAGTTTTGGCGCTGACTTTAGTTACCACTCCACCACTAATGTGGCTGATTGTGGAGATTAGTGCATCACGAGAAAGAGGGATTTTTGGAAAAAAAGACTTATTTTAGTGTCTGATAGATAAAGTTTTTGCAGCAGGCATGCTCCTCAGGAGCAAGAACAGTAGAATTGTCGCACGCTGATAGTTGGTGACTTGGAGAGGCTAAAGAGAAATTAGTGCTTATTTCCCTAGAACAACTGAACCGCAAGCTGAAAGATACTCTCACCGACCGGGGATTCTCGAGCGAGGAAGCTGAAACCGTCGGAGCGCCAATTTTGTGGGCTGTGACTCATGGAAACAATCAGGGACTTTTGAAGCTCGTGCACGAGCCATCTCTCAAAAAGAAGTCTTCCTTGCGGCCGATCAGCCTACTTAAGGAAACAAGCTGCTCAGTCTGGATTGATGGTGGAGAAAATAATGGCATGCTGGTTATGCAGCATTCAGTCGAAAAGGCTAAAGGGCTGCTGAAAGGCAGTCCGATTGCGGTAATTGGAATTCGAGGGATGCGTTCTAGCTGCGGTGCACTTGCCTATTTTACGGAGCAGCTTGCAAGTGACGGGCACGTCGCGCTCATGCTAGGCAGAACACCGCCAATGGTGGCACCATTCGGAAGCATAGAAGCAATGTTTGGCACCAATCCGATTGCTATTAGTTTTCCAACCAATGGTGCTCCAGTCACATTTGATATGGCGACGTCTGCAATTGCATATTATGGATTAGTGTTAGCCGCCGCAGAAGGAAAAGAAGTTGATCCGACAGCTGTAATTGATGCACTCGGGAATCCTACATCCGACCCAGCTCTTGTCATGAAGGAAGGCAAGATACTGCCCTTCGATCGCACCTACAAGGGCTCGTCTATCGGGATGTTGGTTGAGCTGCTTTCCGGTCCACTAGTAGGTGGTGGCTTCTGCAGTACCGAGGGTGAATGGGGAAATCTGATCATTGGACTGGACCCAGACATGTTTGTTGGTAAAGCGCAGTTCAAAGAAAGCTCCACCGCGCTGATCGAGAAGCTGCGCGGTGCAAAAACAAAAAATGGCAAAGTGCGATTGCCTGGCGATCGCGCCCGGGAGTTTCACACGCAGGTTGAACGTGATGGTGCCGTGGATATTCCGGAGAAAGTCCTGGATAAATTGGGATGGATCTGCAATTGAGGCTGAAATCTTCCGGTGTCGACACTGCTGTTCCGGTAATTTGCCTGCTTTATCAACGAGGATGTTGCCAAGCTGGTAACCCCATGATATAATGGGGTTATGATTCCTCCTTTTATTCCTAGTGGTAGCTTGCCACCGGGGATTTGGTGCGCGTCTGTTGAAGATATTGAAGTACGATTTGCAATCAATCCGCGCAGGCAAGCGTTATATGAAGCATTCGCAGTTGTGGTTCAACTTCTGCGATCTGCAAATTGCATGGAGCTAGATGGAAGTTTTATTTGCGATGAACCGGAGCCGGGAGATTACGATCTTTGTTCTGAGCCGACAGGTATGATTCCAACTGAGGAATTCAATTCATTTCTTCAACTTTCTTTTGAGGAGCGTAAGAAGCTTCATCTTGGAGACATCTTCATTCGCCTTCCCGTGCCACCGTATTTCATCGATCATGTTCTTTTTTGGCAGACAGACCATGATGGTGAAGCAAAGGGAATTATTTGCATCGTCTGAGCGGGAACATTCGAGATGATAAAGAACGAGAAGCAGTATAAGATTGCTAAGGCGAATCTAGAAAAATGGATTGGCAATCTTGGTGTGTACTCTGCCACGGACAAAAAGAAGTTTCCTGATTGGGTTGTGCGTGAACAAGGCAAAACTCTCCATGAGCAAGTGAAGCAATTGCAGGATGAAATACGCGAATATGAGGATATAGTAAAGTCGGGACGCAAGACTCTACCCGATTTGAGCGTACTAGATGAAATACCTGTGTTGCTGATTAAGTGGAGGATTGCTTGCCACATGACTCAGCGCGAACTTGCTGAACTCGCTGGGATTCACGAGAATCTACTGCAAAAGTACGAGCAAGAGAACTATAGCGGTGCTTCACTCAGAACAATCCAACATATTGCTCACGTGCTGCAGTCTAAAGGCTTAAAGAAATTTGCGAAGTAATCCCACAGGTGCAGGCGACTTGACCATGGAGCGAGATGACCACTTAGTTGGCGGTTTGAAACAAGCGCTCTCTTCCGCGGTTGTTCTCATTCCTGGTGCCGGGTATCTCGTCGACATGTTCGATCTTTTTCTCTTCAACATGGTGCGCGTCAAGTCCCTTACAGATCTGGGTCTGAGTAAAGAGCAAGTAACGCACACAGGAATTCAAATTATCAATGCCCAGCTGGTCGGGCTGATTGTCGGTGCATACATTTGGGGTGTGCTGGGCGATCGCTACGGGCGAAAGAAAGTTTTGCTCGGCAGCATTCTGATTTACTCGATTTCATCGCTTCTCACTGCTTTCGTTCAGGCTGATTGGCTCTACGGCGCCTTGCGATTTCTGACAGGTATTGGTCTGGCGGGAGAGTTGGGCGCTGGCATCGCGCTCATATCTGAAAATTTCAGCGATAACCGGCGCGGGATAGGAGTGGGTATCTTTATCGTGCTCGGTTTTGTTGGCGTGCTTTTGGCGTCGGCTGCATCATTGCTGCTTCCCTGGAGAGCCTGTTATATAGCCGGGGGACTGTTAGGGTTGTCTCTCTTATTCTTTCGCCTGAAGCTTCAAGAGTCCGCGTTGTTCTTAAGGACGAAGGAAGCACCGGATCTCACTTTCGGTGGACTGACACCAATACTCAAAAGTGCGAGACTGCGAAAGGTATACTTTGCTGGAATATTTATGCTGCTTCCTTCAGTG
>JBGAVL010000015.1:0-36707 GCA_044228145.1 Obscuribacteraceae bacterium (SeqCode) | reverse complement strand
CATTGAACAACATCGTTAATGGAAAAGCGGGAATCTCTCCAGAGATGGCGATTCGACTCGACAAAGCCTTTGGCGGTACTGCTGAAGGTTGGCTTGCTTTGCAAACAGCGTATGATTTGGCTCAAGCCATGAAGAAGGCGTCTTCAATTGCGGTGAAACGCATCGTGGCAAAGCGAGCGTAGGCTGGATGGAGACATTTGGCAAGTTATTTTGAAGCGTTGCCCTTCTTCGCCTCGTCCTTCGCCAGCTCCGCTTTTTCTTCGTCTGTCAGCATAAAGTCATAGCGTTCCATATACTTCTTATCTCTCTTATTTCTCTTCTCTGACAGCAAAGCGGCGGCTTCGTCAAAGCGCTTTTGATTCTTCAGACATTCGGAAAGTTGAAACTTCGCCAGATTGAGAGCTTCTAGGTCTTTGGGATCTTTTGTCATCAGAGTGACATTGCGCCGAAAGTATGGCTCTGCCCCTTTCCAGTCGGCACGGTCGATTCTAAGGTTTGCATAAATCCGATTTATTCTGACTTCTTCGTGTGACTTTTCAGACCTGGTGCCGGTCAACTTCGTCATTGCACGATCGAGAAGTGCTGCAGCGCCGCGATAGTCCCCTGTCCACATTTTCCCTTCTGCAACTCGTCTCAAGGCTTCTGATTCCGGTTTGTGCGTGCGCAAGTACTCGGATGCAAACGTGTTTTTTTGTCCATGCTTTTCCTGCATAGCAGCCAGCGCGATTTTGACATTTCTGTACTTTTCCGACTTTGGAGAAAATTCGCTGAGAACAGCTCTCAACTCGTTTTGCGCCTGCTCCTCATTGCCCAGAGCCACGAAGGTTCTTGCATATGCAATTCTGTTATCGATTATGCCGGGATCGTGCGGGTTTATTACTTGCCGCAATTGCCATGTGAGTTTTGTGAGCATCTGCTCGAGAGTATGCCTCCTCACCGCCGAGCCGCTGAATCCGGCAGCAGTAGGTGTACAAGATTCGAGCAGATACTGCAAACTGAGCAGCACATCCGGATCTAAGCCATTGTGCGCTTTCAAGTGTCTGGCAATTTGCACTGCGTCCTCACCGAACCTGAAAGCTCTGTCGTATTGCTTCAGTGCAATCAAATCCATTGCTAATGCAGCTTCGATCTTCGCCTTTGTGTTCTCTTCGCTGGCCGGCAATAATTTCAGTGCGGACTGGTAGAGGTCTGCTGCGTGCTGGTAATCGTGTTTTCCTTCAAAACTGCTGGCAAGATTTTTCTTCTCTCTCCACAATTCAATAGCGTGCGCGTAAGGGCACAGCAATAGCTGAGCGACGCAGATTAGTGAAAAGAGTATTCGACCGGTCATGTAAGTATTCGTGTTTTACTCTTCGTATCTAAGCCTTTGTATTTCAGCCATCGTATCTCAACCATCGTATTTTAGCCTTCGTACTTGCGCATCATGCGGCGGATTTCAGTGCGTTCTTTTTCTCTGAGCGATTCCGGTTCTACAATCCAGGCTTTGGATCCGAATGAGCGGACCCAGAAGAGAAACTCCTCCGGATTGCCCAGCTTGATGTGAAACTCGACTTCGCCCGTTCCATCTTTGGCTGATATGACTTTCCCCAGCGGATGCCTTTCCATCGCTTCCAGAATGTAGCCGGCTTTGGTGCGATCGAATCGAGCGACGATGCGCGGACCTTTCTCCGCTTCTTTGAATTCTTGCATGGAGCGCGGAAATGACATGCCCCATCCCGCGCCAATTAAAAACTGTGCCTCGCGAATGTCATCTTCGTGCGTCTGATTTCCGAGTCCTTGAGACAGCTGTGCACATTCGCTGATTCTGTCCATTCGGCGCGGATGATACTTTTGTTTATCCTGGTCTTTGACAATGCAATACCAACCGCGCTCGTGAAAGAGCATCAGTAGCGGATAGCCGGTGCAACGTTCGCTCTGAGCCAGGCGAGGAGTTTTGTATGTATACACAACCGGCAGCCTCTGCCGAATCGATGCGAGCAAAAGTTTTTCAATCTCTTGCTGATCTTTCGTTTTCTTATAAATTGTCCGATGGCTGATCGAGCGCCCGGGCGTTTTCTTCAAACCTGATTCTTGAATGTATTCGATCAATCGGTCGCGCATGGTCGACGCTTCGTCATCGCTGAGCTTGGCGCCGAAAGTGTGCATGGCGTCCAGCACAAGATCGACTTCGCTTTCCGACAGACTGAAAATCTCGTTGAGCAGGTAGCCGCTGCGCAATCTGTCCTTTTTGGGCAGCATGTCCATCTCATTTTTCAAAATCAGGATGTCCTTGGCGACTGTGCGCTCCGTCACGACAATTTTTTGCTGAGCGAGCGCCTTAACCAACTTTGAGAGCGTAATACCCGGCTGGTTGGCGATGATTTTGATTATGGCGCCGAGGCGGTGAAGGTTTGTGCTCATGGGACCTGTGACGTTTGTTAATTGTACCGGGCGATGCATGGCATCGCCCCTACAAGGTTGGGGTGTATGCCACCGGGCGACGCATGGCATCGCCCCCACAAGATAGCGTGGCAATTGTATATTATGGGCGTTCGCGGCGACTGTGAGGTATTCAAGGGTTTAAGTGGCACTTCCAAGAATCGACATTCATACGCACATTTTGCCGCGCGAAATCCCGAAGTGGAAAGACCAATTCGGCTACGGCGGCTTTGTCGTGCTTGACCATCATGAGTCGTGCAAGGCGCGGATGCTCAAGGACGACGGCAAGTTTTTCCGTGAAGTGGAGAGCAATTGCTGGTCGGGCGAAAAGCGCCTGACGGAGTGCGATGCTGTGCATGTCGATGCGCAAGTGCTTTCCACTGTGCCTGTGATGTTCAGTTATTGGGCGAAACCTGAGGACGGGTTGGCGGTGGCTCGGTTTTTGAATGACGACCTGGCTGAAACAGTCAAACAAAATCCGGCCCGGTTTGTAGGACTGGGAACGCTTCCGCTTCAGGATCCAAAACTTGCGGTTAAGGAACTGGAGCGCTGCATGCGCGACTTAAAGTTTCAAGGTGTGCAAATCGGCTCTCATGTCAATGAATGGAATCTGAACGATCCGGCTTTGTTTCCCGTTTTCCAGGCGGCTGAAGAGTTGGGTGCTGCCATCTTTGTGCATCCCTGGGAAATGATGGGCGAAGAAAAAATGCAGAAGTATTGGCTTCCGTGGCTGGTCGGCATGCCGGCGGAAACCACCCGGGCTATTTGCTCGATGATTTTTGGCGGGGTGTTTGAGCGTTTGCCCAAATTGAGAGTCGCATTCGCACACGGTGGCGGCTCTTTTGGATTTACGCTCGGTCGAATTCAGCATGGTTTTGATGTTCGACCCGACCTCTGCGCCATAGACAGTAAGGTGCCGCCCCGGGATTATCTGGGGCGTTTTTTCGTAGATTCTCTTGTCCACGACAAAGAGATGCTCCGACAGGTTGTTTCTATTTTCGGCGAAAACCGTGTCGTCCTGGGCAGCGATTATCCTTTCCCCCTGGGCGAAGACCGCCCCGGAGAATTGATTGAATCGGTGACTGAGTTCTCCGAAGCCACCCGGCGCAGACTGCTCTTTGATAATGCCCTGGATTGGTTGCAGGTGGACGCTTTGAGGTTTTCCCCTTCGCCAGTTGCATGAGTGCCACCGGTGCCGATACCACGGCGGGAAGTCTGCGGCGATTCATCTGGTAGATGACATCGATTTAAGGCACTGTTGCCGGCATTTTGCCATGATCGGTATTCCTTTGTTGACAATTCGAAGCCATGCCGCAGACTGAATTGGTATCGAAAACATTTGAGTCAAATCAAATTAGTTCAACTCACTTCGCCATCAGATCCGGAGGTGACGCTGTTGCTCTGGTTTTCTTGGTCCTTGCGCTGTTTTCTGCACTATCGCTTTTGCTCCCGGGTGTGCAGTGCAGTGAGTGCGCATTAGCTGAGGCGATTCAACCGCTGCCCGGACTGAAATGGTGCGGTATTTTTGCATATTCTTGTCTATTGATCGGTAGCCTGCGCTTTGGTTGGAATCGATGGACATGCGGAGCTTTGCTCTCTTTGTTTGGAACACATGTCGTTCTTGCCGGCTATTTGATTTATAACCAGGCCTTATGCTGGTCCTGCATTGTTTGTGCCGCCAGCATTGCCATTGCGGCCGGCGCGGTCATTTTGAGCAAGCGAGTTGGCAATAAAGAGGCAATTCTGATTGCGATAGGAAGCGCCCTGGTATTTGGTGGCACTGCAGCGTTGGCATGGAAGATCGAAAAAATCAAACTGGAAGCCGATGTTAAACAGATAGTTGACTTTTCGCATTTGAATCGTCTTCCGGAGAGCCGCCTTACTCTTTACGCTTTTACTGTCGATGATTGCAAGAATTGTTCGGACTTCAAACAGATTGATCTCAGTGCTGTAAAAAACAAGTTCGGCGACAGCGTCAACATTTGCTTAAAGCAGGCTCCGCCAAAGCTCAGACGTGTACCGGTTATCGTTCTGGCAGGCCGCGAAAAAATGTTGATAATCGGAAGATTCAGAAAGACTGAAAAATTGCTCCAACGCATATCTGAAGGACTTGTTTCGCGTCCTTAAAGTTAAGCAGCTGCTCTCTCCTTTCGCCACATGAAAATCAGTGCGAGGAGAGCTGCGCATAAGCAGATAATACTGGCGATGGTGGCAGCCGGTACTCCGAAGCAGCGTACGCTGTCCGTTCTCAATGACTCAATCGGTATCCGGCCGAGCGAATATAGAATTACATAGGAAAGAAAACAGGCGCCGGGATATGATCGAAGTTTTGTAGCCGCAAAAAAGTACAGAAAAACAAATATCGCCAGATCCCACACAGACTCATAAAGAAAGGTCGGATGAAAAAAGTTTTCTTCGCTGTAAGCAAGGGGACGATTTGGTGCTGGAATGAAGAGCCTGAGCGGAAACGATGCTGCAACCGGGGAGCCGAATGCCTCTGAGTTGAAGAAATTGCCCCAGCGGCCGATGGACTGTCCTAGGGCGATTGTCGCTCCGAGTGCATCGCAGGCGGCAAGAAAGGGAAATTTGGTTACTCGACAATATATTGCGGCGGTAATGACACCACCGATGACTCCGCCATGGATGGAACGTCCGCTACCCCAGGATGAAAATATTTCGTCCGGATGCAGGAAGAATCTTTGCCAACACAAAAGGACGTAGTAGAGTCTGGCCCCAACCAGTCCGCCGATGAAGAATGTCACCCATGCCGGAATAGATTTGCTAAATCCGTAGCCCCAGCTTTTCAATAGTATGACTGCAGCATAAGTCGACGCCAGGAAGCCAAGTGTAGTGCACAGAACATACCAGCGAACTGAAACACAGCCAAACGAAAGAAATATTCCCGGCGATTGAAATTCCATCAGCTTAGATCAAGCAACGCCGCTCTTGCAGGCAGTTTACTAAGGACCGCTGGAGGATGCTGAAGGACGACTGGTTTGATTTTGGTTTTGGTTTAAAAGCTGGTTGATAAGAGCCTGATCCTGAGCCTGCAGGTTAGCGCACTGAAGACGTCCTGATGCGCTATCAGGGACTTTCACAACCGACCCACTGGTCAGATAACAGTCCACGTTGTCATCACAGCTGCTGCCCATTAGCGGGACAACCAGCAAAGCGCTTAGCACGGCAGAGGCTCCGAAAATAAAAATACGTTTTGGTGACATGTAATGTTCAGGTCCTAGAGGGGAACGCCTTAATGTAAGCTTATGTTGTTGACTTCTTGTTGTGTCATGAAAATAAGACAATTGTGGATTTCAGCACCCCATTTGGTGGCAAGGCAAGCTCCCTGGGTAGCAGAAGATCGGAGTGTCTATCGATCGATTAGACTTCAATAATCTGGTGAGGCTTGAAAACTGGTTTACTAGCCAGGGTGCCTGGCGGGCAGGCATGTTTACTTCTTGACAGCGAATCTACCATGTTTGCTCTTGCAAGCAAATCACCTGACGCCATTGCTCAACCTCCGCGTGTGTTGCTCAAGAAGGGACCTCACAATCTGATTGTGTGCTCGCTGAGTGCATTATGCGGAGCTGCACTGGGACTCTCGGCGCCAGGATTTGATCAATGGTACCTGGCTTGGTTCGGTGTCGTGCCATTAGTGCTTTTGTGTATGTCCAGCCAGAATCTCAGGCATACTTTTTTGCGCGGATTACTGTTTGGAGTGGGGTATGAACTGGTCTACCTTAATTGGGTATTTGGATTGCACCCTCTGGACTGGCTTGGCTTCAATGCATGGCAGAGCTGCCTATTGGCGTTTGGTGCATTATCAGTCTGGTCGATGCATCAGGCATTATTGGTGGCATGTTTTGCCGTGCTATGCCGCCTGATTCCCGTTACTGGTAATTTTTTTCCGCACAAACAGGGCGGTCGATGGCGTTTGCCTGCTGTTTTGGTTATACCAAGCATCTGGGTGCTTTGGATGGGCAAGGTAGGCAACGCTCATTCGTTGTGTGGCGTTCCCTGGGCTATGCTTGAGTATTCTCAATACAAACAATTCTTTGTGATTCAGATTGCCAGCATAATTGGTGGTATCGGTATTGGTTTCATTATTGTCGCCTTCAATGTTCTTCTTGCTTCTCTAATTGCCACTTACTCCGGTAATGCAAGTTTTCGGTCTCTGGCATGCAGAAGCCGAAGCCTAGCCATATCTCAGATCAGCGTTTTTGTTCTTGTAATTCTTGTTGCCTTTGCCGGCAGTTATAACGCGGTCCGTGCGGTTGTGTGGACGGCCAATCAGACTGTGTCGATTCTCCAGGGCAACGTCAATTTCAGTATGTTTGTTAGCAAGCAGAAGAGTATACGTCCATCGGATATACCATTTTTGAACATGATTTCTCGGAGTCCTGGGGGTTTGTGCGTAGGATCGGAAAATGCACTTCCTTATGATCTGTATGCAGTCCCAGAAACCTGCAAGGTCATAGCTGATACCGCCAGAGAACGAAAGTTGGATGTTGTCTTGAGCTGTTTGCACTCAAAAGAAAGTCGCGACTTGCCCACCAACTCAATTCCTGGATTACCTTCTTTGAATAGTGAGCGCTGTAATTCCGCATTCGCATTTGATGCCGGCGGCTCGCCATGTAGTCCTATTTATCACAAGCGATACCTGGTGCCGATTTCGGAGTATACGCCTGCTCTTTTCCAATTTTTGAAATCGTTTTTCCACCTTCCCAGCCAATGGAAAGTGAAAAGCCTTTCCTCCGGAACATTACCGGTCGTGTTTAAGTTGTCTTGCGGGTCGGTGGCCCCGCTCATCTGCGTCGAATGTATGGCCCCTGAACTTGCTGCGGCGAGTGTGAAGGCTGGCGGCCAATTACTGGTCACACTGGGTGATCCCAGTTTCCTTCACGATGCCATGGTCGGCAAACAAATGATTGCATTGAATGTCTTCCGGGCTGTGGAAAATCGGCGTTTTGTTGTTTTTGCTTGCAATACCGGTCCGTCTGCAATCATCGATCCTTCCGGTCGCATAACATTGCAGAGCCATCATGGCAAGGAGGAGCTCATTACCGGTAAGGTTGGATTCAATTCGGAATTGACGCCTTTCTGCAAGTGGTTTTCAGCACTGGTGCGGTTCTAGAGATCAAGGAACATGAGAATCGTCAAGGTACTTGATTCATTTATTGTTGGTGAGCAGCTGCACTTTACATACATCTTCGTACTCACGCTTCTGGGTGTGTTTTTCGGCACAAGTGAGATCAGTACCATAGTTAGAAAAATCGCCGAGGCCGGAATACCGGCGAAGACCGCACTATATATAGTGGCAATGCACCTGCCTGGGGGAATCGTAGACTGTTTGCCCGCCGCTGTATTGATTAGTACTTTGTTTGTGTTTCATCGAATGTGTATCGATTCTGAGTTGGTTGCTCTTCTTACTTGCGGAATAAGCTTTGTTCGCATAATCAGCGGAGTTCTGATTGCCGGATTGATTTGGAGTGCCCTGTCGTTTTTAGTAAGCGAGTACGTTGTTCCACAGTCCAGGCGAACTACATGGGGGTTGATGGCGATCGGAATATCTGAGAGCCGTATGCCGGTGGCAAAAAAGTCGACCGCAGACATTCAGACTGAAATAGACAATATGGGTCGCATCTGTTCAACTTACATGTTCGCAGACCAGTACCTTCAAAGTCATCTGAACAATGTGACCGCAATTGTAATTATTGACCAGAAGGTTACTTCGGTAACTAACGCTGCAAAAGGAACATGGAAGGGTGGGCGGTGGATACTGACCGATGGTCGAATCTTCAATTTTGCAAATCCCGCACAGGGATCCGTAACCAGTTTTGGAAGAATCGAAATTCCGGCTAGCAAAAGTTTGACCAAGATGTACGAGCAGTCGATGGAAGGTCCCGAAGATTTCTGCACACCGAACTTAGTTAAATACATTGATGCGCACGGAGGACCGAATGCTCCTCCTTATCTGTTGATGCAATTGTACAAGCGATACAGCCGCCCGCTTGGATGTTTCTTTGTCTTATTGGCCGCTATCCCAATGGCTTTGAGCGGTAGGAGATCACGAACCTGGCAAGGGCTGGCTTATGGCGGATTAATTCTGTGCCTTTACTATTCCCTTGTCTCATCTTCTGTCGGCTTGGCAGAAAACGGACGACTGTCACCTCTGATTTCAGCGTGGCTTCCGAATATAGTTGTGGGCACAGTCGGAATGGTGATTTTTTCAGTAAAAATGCGGCGAGCGTCATTTTAACTTCAGGTCGGGGGAACTCATCTGCCGTGTAGACAAAGTGAACAGCGAATTGGGCATGATGTTAGGATGAGATCTAGAAAAGATTTCTAAGATGAGATCTGAAACGAGAGCTTAGATGTTGCGAAAACATCTTGGTACTCAGGAATCACAGTCTTTCCTAACAGGTGCGAACTCATGCTTGTAGCCGATGTAATTATGTGGTTTCTCGTGATAGTCGGTGTTCTTGTCGCGTTTCCCGCGCTATGGCTGTTGTGCCGCAGCTTATATCCCAAGCAGATTGAGAGCATGGCTGATGATTTGGAAAAAGGCAGGGTAAAACTTTTTTTTATTGGCGTGCCTGTTGCCGCTGCCTGCTTTTTCGGCGTTGCCCTTTTCGGTGGAAAGAAGAACCCTTTCTGCGACATGGCCGCAATTGCAACCGTCGGATTTTTCCTGTTTTATTCAAACATTGGCGCTGCAGGACTGGCGACCATGATTGGCAGGAAGCTTCCATCGCCATCGGATCTTGAGCGCCCATGGAAGGGCACTATTCGTGGTGGCGCTGTACTTGTGCTTTCTTACCTGCTGCCACTTTTGGGATGGTTTTTCATACTGCCCATTTCGCTCATCATAGGCTCCGGTGCATTGACTTCGCAGCTGATTGCAGGCATGAAACAAAGCAAGCAAGCTGTCGAGAAAAATGCGATTGCCGACAGCTCTGTAACCGACACTCCAGGCGCGCCAACTGCAACTAGTGCCGACGAAGTCGTCGGTGCGGCAGGATGACGTCCAAAATTACAAGAAGAGACTTTCTGGCAATCGGCGGACTGCTTGGCTGTGCTCTGCCTCTGGCTGGTTGCAGTAATTTGAATGGGGTGATTGCCGATAGGCTTGGCGGCGGCATTCCGGAGAAACTAACGGTGACTGACGGGCCGGAAATAGATCCTGTTTTTCACCTCCTCTCTCGTGCCGGTTTTGGTCCCTGGCCGGGCGATGTTGAGCGCATCAAAGCGCAAGGTACAAAAGCGTGGATTGAAGAACAGCTTGAGCCGGATAAAATTGACGACAAACTTTGCGACCTGCGCGCCCGTCGTTTTGAAAGCATCTTTTTAGATCCGGGCATGTGCTACGAATTCAAGCGAGAAGCGCTGCGTAAAGATCTCTGTCGCTATCATCTGCTGCGAAGCGTTTACAGTAAGAGACAGTTGTTGGAGTCCATGGTGGAATTTTTCAGCGATCACTTCAATATTTATATCGAGAAGGGCGATTGCATTTATTTGAAAGCGACTGATGATCGCTCGGTAATCAGGAAAGGCCGCATGGAATTCCCAATGAGAATTATGCGCGCGAACTTTTGGAATTGCACACGCTTGGAGTGGACGGTGGTTATACGCAAAAGGATGTCTTCGAAGCAGCTCGCTGCCTGACTGGGTGGCGCTTGCATAGCGGCTCCAAGCGCGGCACAGCATATTTCGATGCCGGGCTGCATGATGACGGCGAAAAGATTGTGCTTGGCAAAAAAATACCAGCCGGCGGCGGAGAGAAAGATGTCCACGTGCTTGTTGATATTGCCTGCAATCATCCATCCACCGCAAAATACATTGCAAAAAAGCTGGTGGCTCATTTCGTATCGGAAGACCCACCCGCACCACTGACGCGAAGAGTAGAGAAACGCTTCACTGAAAGCGGCGGGCAAATCAAGCCGATGCTTCGCGAGATACTTTATTCTTCTGAGTTCAAGGCCTCGGCCGGGTCGAAATTGAAACGCCCTTTTCAATATGTTGTCAGCTGCCTTCGTGCCACCGGTGCCGATACTATGGCGGGAGACCCTGTTCTTGAATATTTGACACGCATGGGTCATGGGCCGTTTCAATACCCGACTCCCGACGGTTATCCAACCGAAGCGAATCCCTGGCTAGGAACGCTCTTGTGGAGATGGAATTTTGCTTTTGCTCTCTGTTCTAACACAGTAGAGTCGGCCAATGTCTCGCTCGATTCTCTCTGTACTGCGGTCGGACTTGAGAGTCTCGGCAGCGTCAAAAATGCACCCGATATTTTGTTTGCTTATTTTGCTGGACGGCGGCCAACTAAGGCAGAAAGTGTTTCGTTCAAACAGTACGCTGCTCAGCGCGATCTGAATTGTGAAAATGGGCGAGCGGAGCTGATCGGATTGATCCTCTCTTCACCGGCGTTTCAAAAGGTATAAGACAAAATGCCTTCGCAAACTAGAAGACAATTTTTACAACGGCTGGCACTGCGCTCCGACACTTTGAGCGGCGCAAGCGACAAAACGTTAGTGTGTATTTTCCTGCGCGGTGGTGCCGACACTCTAAATATGTTTATTCCGTATGCCGACGACACCTACTATAAGATCCGACCGACAATCTCGATTCCTCATCCGAAAAGCGGCAAGGGCGAAGGTTCCTCAATCAAGCTCGATGACTTTTATTCGCTGCATCCCAAGCTCGCTGCGATTTTGCCAATCTACAAAGAAGGGCGCATGGCAATCGTGCAGGCAGTTGGTACGGATAATCCAACCGGCTCTCATTTCGAAACGCAAGATCAGATGGAGCATGGCGACGCTTTCAAGAAAACATCGGGTGGCGGCTGGTTGGCTCGATATCTGAGGGCGCGCTTCGGCAATAGTTTGACTCCTCTCTCGGCTGTTTCAATTGGACCCATACTGCCTGAGTCGCTGAGAGGCGCGCCGGGAGCAAGTGCGATTTCTTCCATCGATGAGATCAGAATCAAGGCGCCTTGCGAAAATCCGGCGGTGGTGGCAAAGGCGTTGACGGATTTATACAGTGCCGATGTTGGGCTTCTGTCGTCACCCGGTCTCGACACATTGCGTCTATTGAAACGAGTGGAGACGTTGCGGGCGGTTGAATATAAGCCGTCCAGAGGAGCTTTCTATCCGGACAGCGGATTCGCACGAGGACTGCGCGAAGTTGCGCGTTTGATCAAAGCTGATGTTGGTTTGGAAGTGGCCTGCATTGACCTTGACGGATGGGACACCCACTTTGTTCAAGGTGGCGTCGATGGCTTGCAGGCAGGTTTGATCGAAACACTAAGCGAAGGACTGGCTGCCTTCGACACTGATCTCAGCGATAGGCGAAAGCAGGTGACGACTCTGGTCATCACTGAATTTGGACGTCGCACGTATGAAAATGGATCTCTGGGAACAGATCACGGTCGCGGCTTTGCGGCAATGATTTTGGGAGAAGGTGTTCGAGGCGGACAAATTCTCGGACACTATCCCGGATTGAGAGAAGAGAAATGGGTGCTGGGACCGGCCGGACTGGAGGTAATTTTCGACTACCGCTCTGTTCTGTCAGAAGTTCTTACGAAAAGAATGGGACTGGAAAACAGTGGTGATGTTTTTCCAGGCTTTCAACCACAAAAGATTGGTGTGTCTTGTTGATGTGATTTCCGTTTCGGGATTCAGCCGTCAAACATTGGAGATTGCTCCGAGTTTCATTAGTGAAAAGGAGTTTTTCTACTTCTTTGCTGGGGCGGTAGTTGGGCCGTTGGGTTTCTTTGAACCTTTTGAGTCTTTTGAATCTTTTGAATCTTTGGACTCTTTGGAATCTTTGGACTCTTTGGAATCTTTCGCTTCCTTGGACTTCGTGGACGTGGACGTTGACGTCACAGTGTTGGTTGTAGCTGTAGGAGCAGCAAAGTGCACTTTTCCATTCTTGTTTGCTTTATCAAATTCGCTTTCGTAGTTTGCAATTTGCTTGTCGAAAGCCTCTATATCGGTTTGGTTCCAGCCACCTCGCGCAAGCGACGGTTCGACTTCATTAAAGCGGTCGAGTTCGGCTTGGAGTTTTTTGTGGTTTTCGTCAGATATTGCTGCCGTTCTTTTCGCCTGGACGAGAATTGTGTGCAAATTCGATAATTTCTGGCGATATTTAATAGCAAACATTGAAATTCGTTTGAAACCCGCCATTTCAGGCCTGTCTATTGCTCTTGCGGGTTTTGTCTGTTGCGTACTGGGAGCCGTCTGTACCGGCTCGTTTCCCGCATTTCCAGCCGGCGCCAGGGAGATAATCACTAGCGGTGCCAGGACCGCTAGAAAACTCTTTTTGAGCACAATCATGATTTTCTCCCTTGCGCAGACGCGCTGTTTTAGCTCAGCGATCTATTTTTTCGCTGGAGTGGTTTTCTTTGCTGTCGTTGTAGTTTTGGCCTTAGCCTTAGTGTCACCAGCTGCTGTCTTCTTCGCCGTTGTAGTGGTCGTTGAAGTGGTTGCTGTGGTCTTTGGCTGTTTGCTGGAAGCTGTAGAAAGATCGGAGTTCAGCTTCGTCACTTGCTTTTCAAGGTCATCCAGGTCGGCCTTTGGAAATCCAGCCCCTTCAACCTTTGCTTCCAATGCGGTCAATCGGCTAATTTCAGTGCTGAATTTCGCATTCTCATCAGCAGTTATCCAGCCTTTGGATAGCGCCGTACTATTTTGCTGGGTGAGGTTGCTCAATCTTTCCTTGAACTTCAGACTGTAAGACTTTGTCTGTGTCACGGAGACCGAGCTTGAGCTGCCTGGTGTAGTGCGGCTGGTGCCTTCAATTATGGTCGTGCGTTTCACAACAGTGTCTTCTGCCAGCCCAGCCGCCGGCATGGAAATGATCATTAGGGGTGCCAATACTGCAAGAGATACACGTTTGATGTCGGTCATTTTTTTACTCCATGAGACTAAGTCCGAAAGATTCTCTTGAGAACTGCCGAATCGATCGCCGACTGAATATACCCCTCTTAGCAGCTCTCACAAACGACCTGTAAGGCATTGTATAGGGGGAGCACCTTACCGCGCCATGCTTTTGGAGACTTTTCAAGACGCTGCAGCTCACAGGGCAATGCCTTTCGTATTGCGCCGGATTGTTTTGCCGTAAGCCCTTAGAGGAACAATGTTCAAGTTCGAGAGCGCCACTCGAGGTAGCTGCGTGAAACTTGTTCTCAATTTTTTGCTGGCAGTATTTGTTCTGATAATGTTTTCCGGACAGTCGACTGTTGGGCAAAATTCCCCGCCTGCGCAATCATCTGAAGGAGCTGCTGTTGTCGTTAAAGGCAAGCGCCTTTTCTACTTCTACTCCAATGTCGGGGAGTACACGCCCAGGCAAAGAGCCGTAATGGCCTCGCAAGCTTTGCAAAAACTTGCCGAAAGCCCTGATTTCGACGTTGATTCTATTCATGTCCAGGAGACAGCTTCCGGCACGGATGTGGTCTCCGGGTCGACAGTGATTGCTACGGTCACTCCTGACGACGCCAAAATTGCACAGTCGTCGACGACTCAGATGGCTAATGAGTTTGCATCCAGGGTGCGGCTTGCGGTGTCGGAGCGTCGTGAGGAAAACACGGCCTCGCGTGTGGCAATGGGCATTGGGTTGACGGTTGTATCGACGATAGTTTTACTTCTTTCTCTGATTTTGATCAGCAAACTGGCTTCGGATCTTTGTGCTTCAATCGCCAAGGCGCGAGGTCATGGAATTAGGGCTGTGCGTATTCAGAATGCTGAGTTGATTGGCGCACATGCGCTTGCTGACTTGCTTTCAACCATGGTCAAGTTTTCTCAAATATTTTTGTGGTTTGCAATTATCGCAACCTATATTGTGCAGGTTCTGGGTTTCTTCCCGAATACAAAGCATCTGGCCAAAGCTGTGATGGCAAATACGGTGGCACCGCTTGCAACTGTCTGGGAAAAGGTGCTTGAGTATTTCCCGTCGCTCGTGATGATTGTTCTCATCGCCCTTGTTGCGTATGCAGTGATGGGATTTGCCAGGTTTTTCTTTGATTCTCTGCGTGATGAAACAATCAAATTTGCTGATTTTGATCCGGATTGGGCTGAGCCGACTTACAAACTCTCGCGTTTCCTGATTTTGGCATTTGCCTTAATGGTGGCGATGCCTTATTTGCCGGGCTGGGAGTCTCCGGCATTCAAGCAGGTCGGGCTGGTTATCGGTATTCTAGTTTC
This sequence comes from Obscuribacteraceae bacterium (SeqCode), assembly GCA_044228145.1. Taxonomy (GTDB): domain Bacteria; phylum Cyanobacteriota; class Vampirovibrionia; order Obscuribacterales; family Obscuribacteraceae; genus QKMZ01. The sequence continues at coordinate 22,089 of JBGAVL010000015.1, read as the reverse complement.
ATTCGGATCGACAGGCGTAGTCAGCAATGTAATGGCAGGCGCAGTTTTGACTTACACCAATGCTTTCAAATTCGGAGACCGGGTCAAAATCGGTGACGCCTTAGGCGATATTGTCGAGAAAAACCTCTTCGTGACCAAAGTTCGCACACCGAAAAATGAGGTCATATCAATTCCCAATGGAACAATCATGACCTCCAACATTATCAATTACTCAACACTGGCTCGCGAAAAACAATTGATTCTCTACACTTCCGTCACCATCGGCTACGAAGCGCCATGGAAGGACGTGGAGGCTTGTTTGATGGCGGCGGCAGACGAAAGCTATGGTCTGTTGAAAGAACCAAAACCATTCATTTTGCAAAACGAACTGGCCGATTTTTACGTCGACTATCAGCTCAATGTATATACGGAGCTGGCAAACGAAATGCCTGTCGTCTATTCGGAGTTGCACAAGAGAATTCAAGACAAATTCAATGAAGCCGGTCTGGAAATTATGTCTCCCCATTTCTATGCGGTTCGCGATGGCAACGAAATCGCTATTCCAGCCCAGTATCGTGGCGAGAATTACAAACCACCAACCTTTGGAATTACTCATCAACAGGCATAAAACCGGTTATTGGGGCAGCGCCATGCCTCACCTGCTTGGCGTGCTAAACCTTATGGATAGAGCATCTACAGCCAGTTTACAGATAGACCGGGCGACGCATGGCGTCGCCCCTACAGATTAGACTACGGTCATGTAAGCCTGAATGGCGCGCTATTTTGGTGATTCGGCCTTACAATTTCCACTTTGAAAGAGCCGCGTGGAAGCCCTGCATGTGAGAGGCGGCTCACCTTTGCGAGAACATAAGCCATGTCTAAGATGTCGCACGATAAGGGTTTCCTCGATCTCTTCTTGAGTGTTCAAAAGGGCGAACGCACAATAACGTCGCTATTATTCGTGTGGCTCTTTCTCTTTATTTGTGTCTATTACATTCTCAGACCGATTCGCCGCGGGCTATTTCTTGCCGGACTGGGCAACGAATACATGCCGCTTGTATATATAGGTACAGCGCTGGTCACCGGCATTGTGGTTTGGGCTTATTCCAAATTCTCGAAAACTCCAAGAAAGATTTTGATCAGTTCCATATATGGAATTTTCATCGTCAACCTTCTTGCCTGGTGGCAGATCTTCAAATTCGAATCACCGATCGCTTCCGGTGCTTTCTGGGTCTGGCTCGATGTATTCTCAATCATGGGCGTGACTACCTTTTGGATGTATGCCAATGATGTTTGCGACTCCAACAAAGCCAAACGCCTGTTTGGTGTAATTGCTGCAGGCGGCGGATTGGGCGCTGTTCTCGGTAGCACGATTACGGCTTGCCTGGTGGGCACAATCGGAACCACCAATTTGCTTCTGGTTGCAGCCGGACTTGTGGCTGTGACCTTGGCAATCTTTCATGTATTGGAATTCCTCAACAAGACCAAGAAAGTCGCTGAGCGTGCGGCTGCGCCCGAGTTCGACAAGACAAAGGTGTCGAGTATATCGGGCGCATTTAGTCTGATTTTCAAGAACAAGTTTTTGCTTCTGCTTTTCTTCGTCGTGGCATTCGAGCGAACTACACCGGATATGGTGCAGTTCCTATACAACGACATTTTGACACATATGGCCAGTGGTCGCGATGCCATAGCCGCTCTGGACGCCAATCTCGAGCGTTGGCGCGGGATGGTTGAATTTTTGGTCGAGCTGTTTCTTGTTTCCGCCATCGTGCGAAAAATGGGCTCCGGATTTTGTCTGACATCTTCGGCCGGTTTGATCTTCGCCGGTATTGTGATGTTTGCCATTTTTCCCAATCCGATTATCTTGATGGCAGTATTCCATGGCGATGAAGCCATGCGTCACGCCTGGTTCAAAGCAGCAAAAGAACTCATGTACACTGTCACCAGCCGAGACGTGCTCTACAACGTAAAGCCGGTCATTGAGATGTTCGTCTACAGAATGTCCAGGGGCGTTGCCGGAGTTATTATCTTCATCGTCAACACGGCTCTGGGCTTTGGTGCCAAAGGTGTAATGGCTGCGGCGGGCATATGCGCGTTGAGCTGGATCTACTGCGGCTGGAAATTGAGCAAAGAGTACACGCGCCTCGAATTCGAAGCGACCCGCCGCGCTCTGGAAGCGCAACTGGGCGAAGGCAGCCTTGTCGGCAAGGAAATACCAGCCCAGGAGTCGGCACTGGCGGCAAAGTCGTAGATAGGCAATACTCGCCGAACATCGCCGAGCGTCAAATGCGGATTTGGCTTTTCTATCTGAGTTTGACCGCGTCTTAGCCATGATTCAGAAAAGACATTGACAGGACGTATATGATCGTCGTGGCTTTTCAGGAGACAATCGTGAAACACTTCAGGTTTGCGGCATTACTGAGCATACTCACGTTTTTATCGCTGCTTGCGCCCGACTGCGTGCGCGCTGAAGAGACAAAAGAGCCGATTGCCGGAAAACCGCTTATCGGTGTCAACTGTGACATTGACGGTGACAAACCGCGCTTGATTGGTCTGTCTGCGCCTTACATCCAAGCACTAAAAAAGGCCGGTGCCATAGCCGTGCTCTTGCCGCCCATGCCGCAAGAGGATTTGAGCCGCGTGCTCAAGACGCTTGACGGTGTCATGATGATCGGCGGAGACGATTATCCGCCGTCGCTCTATGGTCAGAAGGCTGACAGCAAGACTGAAGTTATGGACGAGGAGCGCTGGCGCTTCGACATTCTTCTTGCCAAGACGGTTGTTGATAATACCAGGCTTCCCTTCCTGGGAATTTGCGCTGGCTGCCAGGCTCTCAATATCTCTCGCGGCGGTTCGCTGGTTCAAGATATTCCAACAAAGTTTCCTGAGATGAAAGTCGCACATGCCAGTAAAGACGGATGGCAAAAGGGTTTTAACAGGCACGAAGTGCGTTTTGCAAAATTGACTAAGCTCAAAGGAGTTTATGGCATCGACTCGCTAAACGTGCCGACATCTCATCATCAATGTGTCGATAAACCCGGAGATGGATTGGCAGTTGCTGCCACCGCAGATGATGGCGTAGTGGAAGCGATAGAGTTGAAGGGACAGCGCTTTGTAGTCGGCGTTCAATGGCACCCTGAAAGAGATTTCTCTGCCAATCGGGACCTGTTCAAAAACTTTGTCGACGAGGCTCGAAATGGTGCCATCGGAGAAAGGATCGGCGGAAATCATACTGCCGGCAAAACCTCAAGTATTAAGAATCGCCTTTTAGCAGAATAGCAATGTTTAGAACGGACCTCGGTGGCGAACCTGGAAATACCCTTTCTATAAGCGTTTTCGGATAACAGCGCGTTGGCTGGTAATTGTTCGAGACCAGACTAAGTATTCGCCAATTCTCCTCAGATCCATTGTCGTATAAGCATTTGCGGCAATTGCTCTGAAAATTGTCGGCTACTTGTGAAAAAGTTTTTCGACTTCTTACTTTGACCGATTCTTGCCACGCAATTGCCATATTGTTAAGGCATCTGCGGCCCAATGCAATGAGCCCATTTAAGGTTTCCCCAAAATACCTCCCTTGGAAGTGTGATTTTTGTTGCAATTGTAATCACTACCATTAGTGAAAAAGCCTTATAAGAAAGCTTGAGCAAGAGATGGTTTGAAATAATTGGGAAAGCAACACAGGTGTGTTTACTATGAGTCTTCTGCGATTCAATGCTCTGGCCGAAGTAGTTACGGCTGTGCGCAAGTATAAGTGCCTGGCTTCGGACATCGATGCTCGCGCAGACGAGCTTTCGCGGCTTTTGGTGAATGCATTTCTTCACGGTGGAAAACCTGTAGTCAAGTCAGCGCGTCTATTCTTTCTTCCCTGTTCTAAAGTTACCGACACTTCAGAAACGGCTGTGGTAACGGACAACGAGATTCACCACGCTTGCGATCGACCCAATAAGTCTGCTGCTCGTGAGGGCACGGTCATGTATTTGGAAGGCAATGGCAGTGAGCATGAGCCCACCGCTGAAGGCTCTCAGAAAGAATCTGGTGCAACGCAAAACAACAATGTGTTGTCCGGCAGCGTCGAAAAAACTAAATCAACTGCGGAAAACGTGGCTAAAGTCGTCGCCACCGTGCGTGCTACCGAAGAGTCGCAGCTGGTGGTTGCCCTGGAATTGACTGTGCAATTGGCGCCTGACGTTGCCCCTTATTTTCGGGTTTTGTCCACGATGCTGGCGGCGAAGTTGACGGACAACAATTCTTTCAGCAAAGATTCAGTGGATGAGTTGGCCGAATTGTATGAGCTGGCATTGGAAGAACTTTCCAATGCTCAGGTGCGTAGTGGGCTTGACCTCAGGCACAAAAGTGAAACTAGTAAGATTGTTGCCGGCACCACAAATGATACCGATGTATTTTCGGACTGGTGTACCCATGAGCGCTTGCAATTCGTCATGGATACTATTCCTGCCGCGATTTTCTGGAAGGATGTAAATAGTGTTTTTCTCGGATGCAACAAAAATTTTGCCCGAATCGCCGGATTTGCAAGTGTCGATCAAATCATTGGAAAGACTGATTTTGACATGCCCTGGACTGCTGAAGAAACGGAGTTTTACCATTTCTGCGATCGCAAAATAATGGAAGAAAACAAACCGCAATTCAATATCATCGAGCCGCTAACCAAGTACAACGGTGAGGTTTCCTGGTTAAGCACCAGCAAAATGCCTATGCACGATGCGGCCGGAAATGTGATCGGTATCCTGGCTCACTTCGAAGATATTACCGAGACGATGCGCCTGCAGTCGCAGCGAGAAGACTTCATGGCTTCACTCGCTCATGATTTGAAGGTGCCGGTGATTGGTGCTATCCGCGCTCTGGATGCGCTTCTTCAAGGGTATGTAGGACCTCTCGATCAAAAGCAGACTGAATTTATTCAATGCCTGCACCGCAGTCATGAAAACCTCTTGCTGATGGTGAAAAACCTTTTGCAAGTCTTGCGATATGAGTCAGGAAAAGATCAACTCACTTTCGAACATTTCGATCTGGTGGGCATTCTTAACGAATGTGTGAAAGAGTCGGGACCGACTATGGAAGCAAAGCACATCCATATGCAAATGGAGGCTCCCAAAAAACTGATTATGACGGCAGACAGAGCAGCCCTCCGGACGCTGGTCACCAACCTTGTCGGCAATGCCATCGGATCGGCGCCGGAACACACTCAAGTGAAAGTCCATCTGCAGCAATTGGACAAACAAGCGATTCTTGAAGTGCACAACGGCGGCGAGCCGATCAGCAAAGAAGACATGGAACAACTCTTCCAGCGCCTCTGGCAAGGCAAGCGCTTTGGAGCCGGTGCAGGACTGGGACTCTATCTTTGCCGCCAAATTGCCGAGGGTCACGGCGGCACGATGTCTTGCCTGAGCTCGCGAGAAGAAGGCACCGTCATGCGTTTTTCCGTGCCCATCAATGCCAGTACTCCAAGTAATCCAGGTCGCAGAAAGCAAGGCAAACGAAGGGACATTCGTTAGTGTATTGAATTGCGACTGATTGCCGATTTTTCCTCTTCTGCAGCAAGCGTCTGTGCAAAAATCTTCAGTTGGAAACTTTAACCCGGGCGCGATCCGGCTTGATAGACGCTAACTTGGACAACGAACGGCTGACGCTGCGGATTTTGATGATATCCGGTGCACTTACGTGCCTGGCCGGATTGAATTGCGGATGGTTCGGCCCGCTTGTTCCGTCTATTGCAGCCGCGCAGAAATTGCACCTGGTTGAAGCCGGTTCGCTTATCAGCGTGTATAGTGCCGGTTCGCTGATTCCGCTGGCAATTGGACGCCAGCTTGTCGAAAAATTTGGTGGGCGCAAGTGCTTGCTTGCTGCTTCTCTCCTTTTCTGCGGCGGTCTGGCGATTTTGTCTTTCGGCAGCCACATTATCGACTTATCGATCGGAGCGGCCGCACTGGGTGTGGGAGCCGGTCTCAACAGTATTGCCGGAACCATATGTATCTTGAGACTGGCGTCAGGCTCGAGTGCTGCTGCTGTCGGTAAGCTCAACGTATTTTTTGGCATCGGTGCTCTTTTGGGACCGGTGATTGCCTTAGTTGGTCTCAATTCGCCCTGGTCCTATCATGCCGTCTATGTCTTTGGCGCGATTTTTGCACTGTTAGTGTTTTTTGCCGCCTTTCTCAACAAGAGACTAGACGTCAGAGTGCCGGCGCCGGACTCGCAAAGCTCTGACTTTCATCCCATGCAAACCCCGGCACTCTTGTACACTGCCGCCGTATTTTTATATGTAGGCATCGAGGTCGCAGTCGCCACCTGGCTATTCACTTACTTGAACATGACCTGCCTGTTGTCCAAGGACCTGGCCGGCTGGAGCATGACTGCCCTCTGGGCAGGACTGACCACCGGACGTATGGTGTCCGTGCACCTTTTCAGATATTATCCCGCAGACCGCATCGCCCTTTCCGCAATGGGGCTGGTCTTTTCGGGGATTTTATGCCTGGCGTTGCTTCCCCACCTGGGCGCTTCTGCACTGGTGGTGGTTTTTATGCTCGGACTGGGATTGGGCCCGATTTTTCCTACCCTTATTTCCAGCGCGTCCGAGCGTTATGGCGAACACAGCGCTTCGGTCACTTCGCTTGTAGTGACAGCTGGAGCGTTTGCCGGAATTACTTTTCCGTTGATAATCGGGCAAGTTTTCTCCAGGGCCGGGCATCAGCAAGGCATGCTTGTGCTGGCTATGTTTGCCTCGATTCTGTCGGTGGTGTTTTTCATAGTGCAGTTTCGCATGGCGCTGCCAGCCGCCAAGATTGACGATTTTACGGACAGTGAATCATCGTCCGGGAATGCCCTCCCAGATTCTTTAAATGCTTTGACGGAATTCCGGCGCAGCCCGGAAGCCTAACTGGCGCCGAAATTTGAAATAAATAGTTAGCTAAGCTAACTATTAGTCTATAATTATATTGACATGCTGGAGTGACGGTAATGGTCGCCACAGAGCCTACTTCCACTAATTGTTCGAAAGAAATTCTCGAATCCATCCCTGTGGTTATGCACTATCTCAGGCGGGGGATCAGGCGTGAGCTCGGAGACAAGGCTTCGATTCCACAGATTCGCGCGCTTTCCTTTATCAGACGCAACCCGACGAGCACTCTTACTACAGTTTCCGAGTATCTTGCCGTCAGCAATGCCACCACTTCGAGCATTGTCGATAGGCTGGTGAAAAAGGGCCTGGTGACCAGAGCCGAGGATCCAAAAGAAAGGCGTTGCCTGCAACTTTCTTTGACGCCGAAGGGTCAAGAAGAATACAGGGTCGTCCAGGAAGTGGCGATTGCAGAACTGACAAAAGTGCTTACACGATTGCCGGATGATCAGGTAAGGCAGATTCAGGAAGGCTTGAGAATTCTCAAGGAAGCTCTGGAAGAGGAGCGCAAGTAATCATGCTGACGCGCGACACCCAGACTTCTGAAACAAGCAGTTCGGTCGCACAGGGCCAGCCTGACAATCGTGTTGTTTCTATAGTCATTGTTGTGGTTTTGTTGAGCGCGCTGGCGGCCTTTGCGCTTTTCGGAAGCGATCACGAAAAAAAACCTGTGGAGGCGAAGAAGGCTGCGGTCGTGCGCGTTGCCCCTGTGGAAAGAGCAAATGTGCCCATGCAACTGAAGGCTGTCGGGCATGTGGAACCGTTGTCTACGGTTGCCGTGCGTTCGCGAGTGGACGGCGAACTCGTTGATGTACTTTTTTCAGAGGGCGATCGAGTCAAGACTGGACAACGCCTTTTTACTATCGACCCTCGACCTTTCGATGAGGCGATCAGACAATCGACAGCCAAAGTAGCGCAAGCAAAAGCTGACGTTTCGAAATGCCGTTCGTTGATTGCCAAAGATCGCTCTGAACTGGCTAGATTGGCTGCCAATCGAGAAAAGGATATGGCCGAAGAGGCCAATGCCAGGCGCGATCATGCGCGCTACAAGGAGCTGGTAAAAGAGGGTGCGGTCTCAGTCGAACAAGAAAATCGCTATGGCACCAATGTTGCTTCGCTTACTGCAACTGTGAAAGCGGACACGGCGGCAATGGAAAATGGAAGGTCTGTGATTCAGTCCGATCAAGCTCAATTAGAAGCAGCACAAGCGGCTTTGAAAGCGGCTGAATCGGATTTATTGAATGCACAATTACAACGCTCTTATTGCAGTATTACAGCACCCATGGATGGTAAAACCGGCTCTCTTCTTGTGCACCGGGGGCAGATGGTAAAAGCCGGTGACACCTCGAGTCTGGTCGTCATCAATAAAGTAAAACCAGTCTATGTCAACTTTTCCGTACCCGAACAAGATTTGCCGCGTATCCAGGAATTGCAAAAGATGCAAGCTCTCGCGGTCAGTGTCGAGGGATTGTCTGAACACGTCGGAAAGATCGTGGGCAAACTTACATTCATCGACAATAGCGTTCAACGAAACACCGGCACGATTCTCATGAAAGCGACGTTTGCCAATGAGAATGAGGTTCTCTGGCCGGGAACCTACGTGACGGCAGTGCTCAACCTCGACACCATATATAATGCTCTGGTCGTGCCTGCGCAGGCGGTTCAAGTAGGACAACTCGGGCAGTACGTTTATGTTGTCGGTGCTGATAACAAGGCAAAGCTTGTGCTTGTGAAAACCAAATACAGAGCCGGCGACACCAGTGTGATCGAGGGCGATGTAAAACCTGGCGATCAGGTTGTGGTGGACGGGCACATGCAATTGTTGCCGGATGCACAGGTGGAAATCCAGCCGTCTGTCAAAACCCAATGAGTTTTACCGATCTTTTCATTCGCCGCTCAGTGATGACCACGCTGGTCATGGTGGCAATATTTGTCTTCGGTTTGCTCGGCTTCACGACGCTGCCTGTCAATAATCTGCCCAATGTAGACTTTCCTACTCTGCAAGTAAGCGCGCAATTGCCCGGAGCCAACCCAGACACCATGGCGTCTGCAGTCGCAACACCTCTGGAAAGACAGTTTTCCACAATTGCCGGACTGGAGGCAATGAACTCCACCAGCGCCATCGGTTTGACAAATGTGACCTTGCAATTCAATCTGAATCGCGACATCGACGCAGCTGCGCAGGATGTGCAAGCGGCTATCGCAGCAGCGTCATCTCAGTTGCCGCCCGGCATGCCGACGCCGCCAACCGCCAAAAAGGTAAACCCAGCCGATCAGCCTATTCTCTACCTTGCCGTAAGCTCTCCTACTCTTCAACTCTTTCAAGTAGATGAGTATGCCGAGACAATAATCGCGCAACGCCTGTCAATGGTAAGCGGGGTCGCTCAAGTTCAAGTCCTGGCGCCGCAGAAATTTGCCGTTCGTGCCCAGGTCAACCCGAATGCGCTGGCAACACGCGGCATCGGGATTGATGAAGTTACTAATGCCATCAGGCAGGGCAATGTCAATCTACCATCCGGCGCCCTGTATGGGCAGTTTCAGTCCTACATGGTCCAACCCAATGGTCAGTTGCTTACAGCGTCGCAGTACGAACCTTTGATCGTCGCATACAGAGAAGGGTCTCCCGTGCGGCTGAAAGAAGTGGGCAGAGCAATCGACAGCGTGGAAAACGATAAGACCGCAAGTTGGTTCAATAAGACCCGCGCCATTGTGCTTGGCGTGCAGAGACAGCCGGGCAGCAATACCGTCGAAATTGTCGATTCTATAAATAAAGTAATGCCGTCATTGCGCGCCCAAATTCCTGCTGCTGTTTCAATCAGCACTCTCTACGATCGATCGCAGAGCATTAGAGAGTCCGTGCGAGATGTGGAATTGACATTGGCTCTATCGGTGGTGCTGGTGGTTATCGTCATTTTTCTCTTCCTGCGCAATGTTTCCGCCACACTAATCCCCAGCCTGGCCCTGCCTTTCTCCCTTGTCGGAACCTGCGGTGCCATGAGCCTTCTCGGCTTCAGTATCAACAATCTGTCGCTCATGGCATTGACCTTGTCTGTCGGTTTTGTCGTTGACGATGCAATTGTGGTTTTGGAAAACATCGTCCGGCATCAAGAAGCCGGTGAGTCGAGAATGAATGCGGCGCTGATTGGATCTCGAGAAATTGTATTCACGATTGTTTCCATGACGATTTCGCTCGTCGCTGTCTTCATTCCTATTCTCTTTATGGGTGGTATTGTCGGGCGCCTGTTCAACGAATTTGCTGTCACCATCAGCTGTGCCATCCTTCTTTCAGGTGTGGTTTCGCTCAGCCTCACTCCCCTTTTGTGCAGCCGATTCTTGAGCGCTCATTCGACTATGCAAAAGTCGAAGTTTCTCAAATTTACCGAGTCGATATTTGAAATGTGGAAGCGCTTTTACGATCAAACCTTGCGTGTGGTCATCAATCACCCGCGCCTCACTTTTGCGGCATTTCTTGTGATGACGGCAATGACAGTCATACTTTTCATCAAGATTCCCAAAGGTTTTATGCCCTCTGAAGACATCGATCAGATTTTTGGATTGACCGAAAGTGTGCAGGGAATTTCATTCGATGACATGGTGAAACACCAGAAAGAGCTGGCTGAGATTGCCATGGGCAATCCCAATGTTCAAGACATCATGTCCTCAGTCGGCGCCGGTGGGCCAAACGTCGCCGGCAACACAGGTCGCATTTTTATGCACTTAAAACCAAGATCTCAAAGAAAACAATCTGCAGATGAAATCATCAAAGATCTCAGAGTGGAATTCGCCAAAGTGCCGGGCATCAAGATTTTCTTGCAAAACCCGCCATCTATCCGGATTGGCGGTCAATTGACTAAGAGCCTTTATCAAGTATCTCTGCAAAGTTCGAAAACAGAACTTCTATACAAGAGCACATTCGATCTGGAAAAACGACTAAAAGAATTGCCGGATTTTCAGGACGTCACCACAGATTTGCAGATCAACAGCCCGCAGATAGATGTGCGCATGGACAGAGACAAGGCGGCTACCCTGGGATTATCGGCAGAACAAGTCGAAGACGCTCTTTCCAGCGCGTACGGCAATCGCATGGTTTCGACGATTTACGCGCCCAGCAATCAATACAGAGTAATTGTCGAACTGGAGCCCGAGTATCGCCTGCAACCGAATTCATTGCCGTTGCTCTATGTGCGTTCAAAGACCGGCGAATTGGTGCCTTTGAGCGCGGTAGCAAAAATGGTGCCCTCTGTGGGACCGCTTTTGGTCAACCATGTCGGGCAGACGCCTGCGGCAACCGTTTCCTTTAACTTAAAACCGGGCGCATCTCTGGGAGACGCCGTGAAGGTCGTCGAAACGACGGCCAAGCAAGTGCTTCCCGATGGCGTCAGCTATCGCTTCCAGGGCAGCGCCGAAGCTTTTCAGTCATCTTTAAAAGGGATGGTGTCGATGCTGATTCTATCGATCATCGTCATATATATTGTCCTTGGAATTCTATACGAAAGTTTTCTGCATCCGATTACTATCCTGGCCGGTCTGCCGCCTGCCGGATTGGGCGCATTGATTACGCTCTACGTCTGTCACATCGATCTCAATATCTATGCTTTTCTCGGTCTGATTTTGCTTATAGGTATCGTCAAGAAAAACGCCATCATGATGGTGGATTTTGCACTCGATGCGCAGCGCAATCACGGCAAGACTGCCAATGAGGCAATTTATGAAGCGTGCATGGTGAGATTTCGCCCGATTATGATGACCACTATGGCGGCAATCATGAGCAGCGTGCCCCTGGCACTGGGTTGGGGAGCGGGCGGCGAATCAAGGCAACCGCTGGGGCTGGCTGTTTTTGGCGGGTTGATGGTTTCCCAGCTTGTTACCTTATATATAACGCCGATTTTCTACCTGGCTTTTGAAAGTTTGAAAACTAAATTTGGAGCGGCTCAGGCCCCTCAGCCCACACGGCGTTCTGTCTGAGCTTTGCAATTCTGAGAGTTTGTACATTCGCCTGATTCGTCAAGCGAATGTCATGCCGGTCGTCTAAATTGCCAGTGTTGGAAGCGGCACCGCACTACGGAAGCTTTCCGGGATGCCACAATCGCCGCGGTCGAAATTTAAACAATGCTTCCGACACAGTTTGAACGGAGAGGTCGGGAAGAGCCAAAGCCAACGAAAGTTGGAGTTGGCTCTTTTCACCAGGCACGAAAGTTGAGGATAAGGAATCTGCCAAACGAAGAAATTGCCAGACGAGGGAGTCTATTAAACGAGGGAGTCTATCAAACGAAGGAATCTGTCAAACGAATGTCATGCGTCTGCGTTAACTTGAAGCAGTCGGAACTCGACAGGTCGAAAAGTCCCATCAATTACCAATTAAGTCACCCCAATGCGGCACCGCAATTGGTGCCCTTCCTTTGCGATTCTGGAGGTATTTAGTCATGGCAGAAGGTATCGATGCATACAGAACCGATGCATACAGGGATGCTGTTTCCGACATCAACTCAGCAATTCAGAACCCACAATTATGGGACGAAGTAAACTCTAGTCTGCAAAAAGGTCTATCCAACGGAAAGCTCAGCTATTCCGGTCTTGAAACAATTTTGCCCGAATTGGGTTTGAGCGGGTCTTTGATTGCCAGCGAGTTTGACCGCCTCAATACCGACCATAGTAATGATAGTGCCGTCGGCAAACTATCCGAAGTAGAAATTGCCACTGCCATCAACTCAGATTCGCCTTTGACAGCAATTGCTGCCGGGCTCGTAAAAGATGATATTCAAAAAATTAGAGAAAAGTGGACATGGTGGGATCCAGCCTTCGGGATCGGGGAAGATACCGTCGACTGGGACGAAGTCTCGCAATACAAGACCGATACACTCATGTCCAGTTCGGAATCTATGCGGTCATTTGTCGAGGATAGTGATGGGACTGTCTCGGACGATGAAGGTGATGACAGCGACAGTGATGATGGCGACGATGAAACCGCGGTCGATGATGGAGATTTTGAAGATTTGTCGAAAAGCAAGCTGATCAAAATTCTCGGCGATGAAGATAAATCCCCTGCTGACAGGCTTCGCGCCGCATGGGAGCTGTCTGCGGACGGACATAAGTCGATCGAGTTAGAGGATGGAGATACCAATCTGACCATTGAAATCAGTACTGACGAAAATGGAAACATTAGTCTCTGGTCGCCCGGATTCAACGGACCGCTCATGAAGGGAGTTGTGAAAGACGGACATGTTCTGAAGCAAGATGACAGCTACTTCGGTAAACGCTGGAGACAGGAACACGGCGACACCATATTCCAATAAAGTTTTACTCGCAAGGGAAGAGGGGCCGCAGCAATGCGGCTCTTCTAATTTCGTGGTACCTAGAACAAAGTCATTCGGATTCGACTTTGTATCCGACGCCGACCACTGTAGTGATGTATGAGGGCCTGTCGGAAACATCGATCTTGGTGCGCAAGCGTTTTACACACTGACGAATTGCATCTACGGAAACCTCCGTGTCGCCCGCCCAGAGCTTGTCGACCAGCTGATCGGGAGTAAAGACGAGGTTGCGATTGCGAATCAGGAAATCCAGAAGTGCAAATTCTTTGGGTAACAGTCTGATTTCCTCACCGCGTCTCAGGCAGCGAAAAGCTTTGGTATCAAGTTCGATATCGGACCATCGAATGACATCGCTGGCTAGTTCTTTCGGCCGCCTGAGCAAAGCCGATACACGGGCTCTGAATTCACGCATGTCGTAAGGCTTTGGCAGATAATCATCGGCTCCCGAATCGAGACCGGTCAACTTTTCGTCTACTGTGTTGCGCCCAGTCAGAAAGAGGACAGGCGTGCCTCCGCCATTGCTTCTGAATCGCTTCAGCACTTCCAGCCCGTCCAGACCAGGCAGACCCCAGTCAAGAATAACCAGATCATATTGAAAACGCTGCAAGCTTTCCCAGGCGTCGGCTCCGTCGCCCAGGGCATCAACCGTGTGTTTTTCGTGCAGCAGGACGTCCACGAGCGCCTCGCGAATTTCCGTGTCGTCTTCAACTACGATGATTTTTGCCATTTTTGGTCGGCAACCGCTCGGTCGGTAACCCTAAGCGTAATTGTGCCACGAGTGAAGCCGTTTCACGACAATCTGATCGGCGGGATGTCATTAGCTCTGGCGCCTTCCCCTGTACAGAGGATAAAATTACATTTTGGCCGGCGGCTATCAAGGAGTTTGCTCCAGTATTTATGCCTAACGACAATCAACGAAGCCGCCTCGATCTTGCCTTGTCGGCAATGAGCAATGCGTCCATCGAAAATTCCGAAGAAGTAATTATCAAGATAATTACTTCGCTCGAGGAAGAATTCGGTGACCATCAAAAGACCATCGCTGAGGAGTTGCAAAAAATAGCGCGCCAGATCGAGCACTCGGGAAAGGCGGACCTGGCTATGGAATTTAAGCAGCGCACTACGTCTGCAATGCTCAGGCTCAACATGGAAAGACGCAGGGGCTTGCGACCTCCGGCAATTTCGCCTGTTGCTCCTGTTTCGGCAAACGTGGGCGGATCTCACGCATCATCAAGCAGCTCAGCCGCTTCATCCGGCGCTTCCCCGCAATCTACCTCAACGAGCAATTCGGCAACTTTGAATGTTACCTCTGCCTATCCTGTTTCACCGCCTCGTTCTTCCGTTTCCTCACAGACAGCGCAAAGTGTTAGAAGCGGTCAGGATGTTACACAAGTCGAGTATCTGGTGCATCCGTCACGCGACGTGCGCGGCGACGCAAGAGCATTCTGCGATGTTTTGAAAGGGCAGAAGGTCTGGGAGTCAGGCGGCGGAAACATATGCGCTATCAAGTTTGCTGCCGGACCACAGGTAATCATTGTTGAAGAAATTGCTTTCACTTGTTCTGTCATTTTATCCGTGAGTAATTTCGAAAAACATGCCGATGATCTGGAGGCGCAGGGCTATCAGATCGTCGGCTCAGTGCCGACGCCGTCAGGCTCCGCTACTGTTTTTGCATCGGATTGCGGAAGCAAGTTTGCTCTTATTGCCAGGAAATGATCGCGAGAATTATCTACTGAAGTTCTCTGAGAACAGCTAAGACCTTTTCCGGCAATGGTGAAGAACGTCTGGTCGTGTCATCGGTAAGCACTATCACCGATTCTGCGGTCGAACAGCACTCACCATTTTTGAAAAGAGCCTGACCGCATACGAACGAGCTTTTGCCTATGTGATTGATACGCGTGCCTACATCTACCGTGCCGGGGAAATTCATCTCTTTGAGAAAATCGAGCGACAATTTTGCAATTACAAATGAAAAACCATCATCGCCTATGGTGCCGTGTTCGTGGCAGAGAAAAGCCACACGTCCGGACTCGAAGAATGTGCAATAGGCGGCATTGTTGATATGTCCTTGCCGGTCCGTATCGCCATATCTCAAAGTGACGGGAGTCCAGAGTTTGTAGAAATCTTTTTCAGTGGAGCTGATGGTGTTTCTTTTCGTGTCGCTTTTGGTCACGACTTTATCCTTTATTTTCCAGTTTTTGTCCCGATGCTTGTCCATGCGATTCGCGATTTTCGAATTGGATTTTCAGTTCTTTCTCGATGCGGTCTATGGCCGCCGATTCAACGAGCAATCCGATGCGCTCATAAGTCTTCCATAATTCCGACCATTGCATCACAACAATAACGCGTTGTGAGTATTTTTTCGCCAATTGCGTAATCTTTGCATTGCCGCTTTTGAGGAATTCAAGATCCGTCAATTTCGCGCAGTTGCGACAACGAACTTCGCGCTCATCTTTGCCCGGCTCGAATTTGACAATACTTCCAGGCTCGAGCCTGGCGTCGCAGTTGTAGCAGCGACTGAGGCGAATCAACGAATAAACAGGCGGTTCTTTTGCGGGTTTTTTCGCGTTTTCAGGCATGATGAATCTTTTCTGAACGGAAACTTTCCTAGATTATATGCCCGAATAAGCCAAACTGGTTTAAAAGCCGGTATGTGCCAACCCTGGTAGGTTGCACGGTTTCCCAATCGGCATGCCCGGGCGTCCCGGAGCGGGCAGACTGCCATAGAGCCTGCATCTTTGTGCTATATGTTCTTTTGGCGCTGAGAGTTGGCGCCATTGGAAACAGGCAGGTCGAATGTGTTGGAATCCTCAACGAAGCGAAAAAGTCAATTGAAAAAAATAGTAGTGGTGGCGCCGCTGGTGACATCGCTCATGACATTGATCGTGCCATCAGCAATAATGCCATTGCCTGTGCAGGCAAATCATTCCGGAGCACAGCACAACCATTTCGGAGCGCCGCTAAATCAATCTGTCATCAATGTCGACGCCACAGAGCACGAGATTATTCAGACCGCGCTTGATGGAAAACTGCCTGAGGCGGAAAAGATGCTGGAGCGCATCATCAGCGGTGAGAAGGATAAATCACGCAAGGTCGACCTCTATTACATGCTTGCCGCTCTTGAAAAAATGCAAGAGAAAAGCAATGAAGCGAGGCGGCATCTGGAGATGGTTTTGCAACATCAACCTCCTGCCACTGATGCCGAAGGGCAAATCCGTCATGCACTTTTGCACAAGAGAATTGGTGATTGCTATTACGGCGAAAGAAAGTACAAAGATGCGCTCGTAAGTTACAATGCCGCACTTATTATTTCGTCAGCTTTGCCGACCAACAGCAGAATTCTGGCAGACATTTACGAATCGGCCATGGGCATCTTGATCATCGAAAAACGCTATATCGAAGCGCAGAGTTATGCCGAAAAATTTCTTGCCGTGGCAAGGGAGCGAGCTAAGTCCGGACTTTGGGACGACGCTGGAGTTTTGTTTTGGGCGCAATTGCAAACGCTCAACTTGTACAGGCATATGAAAAATCCTCCAGACGAAGAGCCGATTCGAAAGCAAGTATCTGCCTCGATTGATACCTTGATGAACTTTCGCTTTGGTCTGGAATCGCATGGCAAGTTGCCACCACTTTCAGAGCGCAAAGAAATATTTGAAAAACACTACATCAGCGAATTTGCCCCCAGGACTGCCGCAGAATACATCTGGCTGGCGGGAGAATTCAAGCTGCGCACTTTGCCTGTGATCGGCTGGTTGCCGGCACAAAAACCAGCTCGCTCAGCGATTTTATGCGTGCACGGATTGGGTTTGGACAACCAGGCTTTTACACCCTTTGGTTTTCAAATGTCCGCCAAAGGATATGCGGTCTACGCGATGGATGTTCGTGGTTTTGGCGCCTGGCTGACAACACCCGGACAGGAAGACTTGCGATTGAACGAGGCAATTAATGACGTCGGCAGCATACTCGGATTGATCGCCGACCGCCACCAGGGCGTCCCCATCTACCTGCTCGGCGAATCCATGGGTGGTGCCATCGCGCTCAGAGCAGCCGCCCGGTATTCCAAAAATCTGCACGGCGTGATCTCTTCTGTTCCATCTGCGGAAAGATTTCAGGCCAGGAAAATGGGGTTGGCTGTAGCTGTTCATTTTTTGAAAAACCCGAATAAGCCTTTCAAAATAGGAGATATGGTGGTCGAGCATGCTTCGGCACTCCCGCAAGTGCGTGAGGCCTGGCATGATGATCTAAAAGCAAAAATGGAAATGTCTCCTAAAGAGCTTATGAAATTCGCAGTCTTCATGCGCGAAACAAAGCTGATGTGTAATAAGTTGAACACTCTGCCTGTCTTTTTTGTGCAAGGTCTGAAAGACAAACTGGTAAAACCTAAAGGAACCTATGAACTGTTTGAAGCTGTAAGCTCACCAGACAAAAATCTGTTCATTATCGGAAATGAAGAGCATTTGATTTTTGAGACTTTTAAGCAGTCGAACATGCTGATCGATTCGATCACTTCCTGGATGGACAAGCATTCTCAGACCAAACCGGCGGACGCTATAAACGCAGCCGCTCCACCGGCGCCAGCCGATCTGAACACCCCAAGAGAGCCTGTCCGCCCGGTCTGGGAGCCGGCAAGCGGTTTTTCCCAGAATACCCCCCTCGTGGGTCCCAGTGCCAACGGTGCTGCAGATGCCGGTCAGCCCGGTGTTCCCGCTCTTTCATCCCCCACTGGCAAGCCTGGTAAGCTCAGGCGGTCGAAGTCCAAAAGGGCGGCAGGCACATAATTTTGGGGTTCATAACCTGAAAAGGCTCCGACTGGCATGCCAAAAGTCCGCGCCGGTGTTGCCTGTGCGGGTTTGCAATGAAAGTGAAACAACTCTCATTTAGCATTTTATATAACCCCACCCAGGATGCTCTCCCGATGGCACAACCTTTCGAACTTCCCACGACGCGCACCCAGGCGCAGCCGCCCGGTGAAAGTCCGGTCCATTTCACGTACAACGAGAAAAATCCGGAAAAGTCGCAGCTCTGCGATGACAATAAAGGCACTTGCCGGTTGGTTTCGCCGGAGGTTTTCAGAACTGAGTATCCGCAAGAGTATGCGGACTTTTTGAAGCACAATCCTCAGCTGCAAGCGCGAATGAAAGAGTCTGACAAAACCAATCCTGCGGTATTAAGACTGCCATTGTACGAACTCGATGGTCTGGGTGACCGCACCACCGCCGGCCAAAAACGTGGCGTGAAGGCTGGTCCTGAGGAAGATTTGCGAATTCCACTAGTGCTTGATCCTAATTTCAGAAGTAAGAGAGATGGTGTTACTATCCCGTTGCGCCTTGAGGATGACAGCTTGATGGGGCCTCTCGAGCGTGATCCGTCGGTTAGACAGCTGAGAATTGATCCTGCCGGAAAACGTCGATTGGATCCTGTTGGCGGACTTCAATTGGATCCGTCTGGTAGCCTCAGACTCGGCTCCGATGGTCGCCTTCAATTCGATCCAAGTCGACGTCTTGAATTTGATGCCAACAATCGCTTGCAAATCCGTGGACTAGCCGATGGAAGCGACTTGAGAGATAGAAATCCAGCCGATCTTTATGGACGGCGTGACTTTGATCTTCGCGATCCGTACACTCAAAGACGAAACGGACTTGACGCATTGCTCGATCCTTTCGGACGAAATAGAAATAGTGGACTGGATGCACTTTTGGATCCTCTTGGATCTCGGCGCAGAGATCCCTTCGGTCTGGATTCAATGTACGGTCCCAACTCGCGTTATGGATCGGATCGGCGGCTGCGTTTGCCGGGACAGCAATCGGACAGCGATCTCAGACTAGACAATTACGGCTCGGTTGAGGAACTCAATCGCCTTTATCAACGAGGCGGGTTTGAAGCACTGCCGCCGGCATTGCAAAAGCAAATAGTCGATCAGCTGATGCAGGGTCAAGTGAAGGTAATCGAGGGCCCGGTTCGTCCGACTGAAAAACCGGTTGAGACGCCGAAGCCAGTTGAGACACCGAAGCCAGTTGAGACACTGAAGCCAGTTGAAGTACCCAAGCCGGTTGAGACACCGAAGCCGGTCGAACCGGCGAAGCCGATTGACGGACCAAAAGGTCCCACCGATTTGGAAACACAGCCGACTCCGGATGCTCCGCAGGAAGCCAAAGACAAAGCTGAAAAACTTGACGCCTTCGGTCAATCGATTAAAGACACCGGCGCATTCACTATCGAAAATTTCGGCGAAGCCTACAAGGAAGCGGCGAAAGCCCAAGCCGGAGTGGCGATAATGGTGGTCGGACGCGGCATTCCGGGCAGCGAAGAAGCTATTAAGAACGTCAAAAAGCTGCAAGAAGAGAATCCAAAACTCAAATTTCTCATAGTAGATCGTGACAAAGTTGACGCGGCTGTGAAAGCCGATCCAAATAACGCCAAAATGAAAGAGTGGCAGAGCTGGATCGACAGCAGCATCAAAGCATGCGGCGGCAGCGAAACTAATCAGGTTTTGACCAGCATTCAATCACTCAAGGCTGACAGCACCGGACATCCGGCACCGGAAAAGGTGACGAGCTTTCACTGGAACGCCAATATCAATCAGGAAGTGTCCGCAAAAGCAGCGCTCGCCAGCGATGCAACTCGCGCTCATACCAATGAGTTCAGACTGACATTGAACGCGGAGAGTGCAAAGTCCCTCAACGAGCAAATCAAAGCAGCGCGTGAAGCGGCTTTGCAAATGCCGGTTACCGATGCCGCCAGCATGAAAGCCCGCCAGGATAAATTCGTACAGGCACTTCAGGCGGCTTCGCAAGCCAGACCAGATCTTCTTGTTCAAAGGCGCAAAGAAATAGACGCGCTGAAAGATGAAGCCGTTAAGAAGCAAGAATTGCAGACACTCCATGATTTGCAGAATGCTCCCTTGTTGTTGCGGGCAGAACTCGGACTGGACATGGTGAGAAGCGTGAGCAGTCTTCCCAAGCAAGAGAAGCAGGCAGCAATGATGGAAGCCGGATTGCAAGTCTTGAGAGATGCGTATAAATCCGCGCCGGAATTGAAAGACAACCAGGCTTTCGCAGCTGAGCTCAAGAAAGCCGGAGTCAATGTCGAACAGCTGATCAAAGACTCTGAGAAAGCTCCACGCATAACCGCCGATCAAATCAAGCAAAATCTGGAGCGTGCATACGGCGCCGGCGATCCGATCAGGGTCAGCGAGAAGAGAACCGAATACACTTCCAACCTCTCTCAAGGTCAATGCGAGCGAATGAGATGTAATAGTGGGGCGTGCTACAGCCAGGAATGCATTCGCCAGAGGTGCTGCACACCTGGTGGCGTCTGCCGCAGATTGTTCCGCGGCCGCAGGTAACTATACCCGCTTCTGAAGCCACATAGAGCTGATGTACTGTCCGTGCTTTTGCGCGTACTGATCGAAGACGCCTACTTCCGCAAAGCCCATTGCCTTGTGCAACGCTACCGAAGCCGGATTAGGAAGAGCTACACCGGCGACGACAAGGTGAACCTTCTCGTTCTTTAATGCTTCGAAAAGCGCTGTGTAGAGTTTTTTGCCGACTCCTTTTCCGCGTGCATTTGAACTCAAATAAATGCCGAATTCTACTGTTTCAACAAAGGCAGGGTGATCCCTGTATTGCCTGCTGCCGGCACTGCCGACTACCTTTCCATCCAGCTCAGCGACAAATAGTCGATACGGACCCGTATCCGAGTATTTTTCGAACCACGGCCTGTATTCGTCAACGCTCATCGCCTTAGTATCGAAGGCGATACTCGTGTTGACGATGTAGTAGTTGTAGATTTCGGTCAGCAGCGGCAAGTCGCTTGCAATAGCCGGCCTGATGAGAACTGATTCCAAGGGAGTACCTTTTCCGTATGCGCTCAATTTTGAGCTTAAATGATAGCGGGCGCCGGACTTAAGTGCACTTGTCAAGATAATGATCTTTTGATGAGAATTTTGGGAATATGGCAGCCTTTGGATATGATCGATGCATCTAGTTTGTAAGTTTTAAAAAGAAGAAATCAATCAAGGCGTGCCTGGAGCCGATCGGGCTCAACGTCTTACAGGAGCGTTTGAACATGGGCATGGAAATTGGTGTCGCAGGAGTAGTCGCAGCCAATGTTGTGTTTTTTGGACTCTTTCTGTGGATGGTTAGTTCGTTTTACAAGAAGTGTGGCCCGAATCAGGCGATGATTGTTTCAGGCATGTTTTCGTCCAGCGATGCTCTCAATAGCGGGAGCCCTTACAAGATTGTCATGGGCGGCGGTGGAGCCCTCGTTTTTCCTTTGATTCAGCAAAACAATTACGTCAGCCTTGAGTGTTTGCCAATAGTATTGGACCCCAGTACTGCCTACGTCACAAACGATGGAACGCCAATTAAATTCAAAGCCGTTGCGCAGGTAAAGGTCGTATCTGATCAAGGCTGTGTTCTTTTGGCCGCTGAAGCATTCCTCGATCAATCAGCAGAAATGATTGCCGAGAGAATTGCAGAAATCATTATTGGAAATACTAGAGCGATCGCAGGCACCATGAAATATGCGGATATACTCCATGATTTGCAAGGCTTCTCGTCCAAAGTGTCGGAAAGCTCTGATGGATCGCTAGCTAGATTCGGAATGAAAGTGGTTTCCTACTCAATCGATGAAATGGACAATGATCCGGCTCAATTGCAGGCATTGGTTTTTGACGCGGCAATGAAATCGTAATTGGGGTTATTCCTGTTGTGAAATAATCTCGCCAGGGTATGCTGGATTATGTTAAAACCAGCAAGCGTCCAACCAGTTTTTTGAGGAAACTGATTTGAATTCGAACGTGCAAGCAAAAAGAGTAATTCACAAGAACGTCGCATTTGCAATTGCACTCGGCGTTTTTTCTTCCGGTACCGCTATTGGTGCAATATCTGC
>JBGAVL010000159.1:0-13737 GCA_044228145.1 Obscuribacteraceae bacterium (SeqCode) | reverse complement strand
ATCGTGCGTACGGACATCCTCGGCAGATTCACCACCGCCATTTTCAAAATCCGTACGACGGAATGAACAATTTCTGGCGCGACAGCTGGCAGGACAACTACTACTACGATCACCATCATCATCACCGTGAAAAAAGTGACATCATCCCCCGCATGCTCGAAGACATACTGGGCGGAATACTGAGCGGTTCGCTTGTGCGCGAACTGGACAAATTGAAAGTGGACGGTAATCAAATAGATGAGTCCGAAGACTTCGATGACAACGACAGACTCGATAGGGCGTACAGAGAGGATAAATCGCCCGACAGACAAATATCCATAAACCTCGACTTCAGTCCGCAGGGGCAAACAAGCGGATTAGAAGCAAGGTTTGAACGAACAGGTTAATGCGCGAAAGGGACGCGGGTGTACGCCTGCCGCAGGGTAGAATCTAATCATTCAATCAGGCGGCGGGTGGCATCCGTGAATATCGTGAAATCTCTGGCAATAGCTTCTTTGACGGCGTCTCTCATCACGTCGTCATTTTTTGCATCTGCGCTTGCGGCAGCCATGACAACTCAGGCTTATGAAGCGGCAATCGACAAGTTGTTCATGAACACACAATTCAGCGATGCACAACAGCTGTGCTCAAAAGCGATAAAGGAACATCCGAAAGACAAAGTAATCTTTCTTCAGAAGATGGGAGAGATGTACATTGTCGCCGCCAAGGGACGCTCCGGACTGGAAGCCGGACGGGAAGCGGCGCGGCTGGCGCCGAAAAATGCCCAGGTTGTGGCGACATGCTCGATTCTTGAGTTTTTGGCTGGTTTTGTTGTGAAAGCCGAACAAATGGCGCGAAGCGCTATCGCCCTTGACGACAAAAATGGGCGAGCGCATGCAGCAATGGCGCTTTCAGGGCTTAGAGTAGAAACGATTTCAGTGCCAGAAGAACTTGAAAAAGCAATGAAGCTGGCGCCGAAAGATGCCACAGTGATGGTTGTCGCCGGCATAATTCATCTCAGGAAATTGGAATACGATCAGGCTGAAAAAACTTACAGCGTCTTTGTGAAAACATTCCCGAATACGGCCTTGCCTTATTATCAACGCGGCTTCTTTCGGCGTGAGGTTTTCAACAACAACGGCGCCATCAAAGACTTCGGTGAAGTCTTAAAGCGCTACAACGGTGACCATTTCGTACTGTCGACGCGGGCTAAACTGAATAAGAAAACGGGTCATTTCAAGGAAGCAATCGAAGACTTCAATGCTCTCCAAAGGCTTGGCGACGCCGGTTATTCACAATTCTCTCGCAGGGCAGAGTGCTATGCGGCATTGAATAATTACGAGGCGGCAATCAAAGATTACAAACTGGCACTTAAGACAATTGGTGTAACTGAGCCCAATTTCAACAAAAAATATGCAACCACCCTCGGTTCCACAAGACGATCCGCGTGGACAAAAATGATGACGGGAAAAGATGCATCAGAACTTTCTGATACAAAGTCGACCTGGCTGAAAATGATCATGCTCCAGGAGAAACACGGCGATCATGCAGACGCATTGAATGAGCTGATCAAGTTCACCGCAATTTTTCCAGGCGACCTCAATTCAATCTTTGTGCGGCAAAAATTGTTCAAACGAATGAAGAGATGGAGCGAAGCACTCGGAGACATCAATTTGCTCATCTCGAAAAATCCGAATGTTGCCGAGTATTATGTCTCACGCGCAGACATCTACAAGAATATGAACCAACCAGACCGGGCCGCCAAGGATTTGAAACGCGTCCACAATCTCGAAACCACAGGCACCCCCGAAGGCTTTTGACGCTGTAGGGGCGATGCCATGCATCGCCCCTACAAAAACAAATCGGTATTTGTGTGCGGCTTTTTCGGAACAATAAACCAGAAGACGCTGCCGCCGCCTTCGTTTTCATCGATGCCGATACGCCCGCCGTGGGCCTCGACGATTGTCTTGCAGATGGCCAGTCCCAGCCCCGTGCCTTTACGCTCACCTTCAGAACCTGTTCCTACCTGGCTGAATTTATCGAATACGGACACACGCTTATCTTCCGGAATTCCCGGTCCGTGATCGGCGACGCGAAACTCGGCCTCTGTAGCCGCTGCACTACCAGCGGTGCCATTACCGCCAGACTTGCAGGTGATTTTGATCTCTTGATCATCAGGCGAAAATTTGATGGCGTTGTTTATCAAGTTCTGCAGCACGCGCCTCAAGCGCTCCTTATCTACAACCAGGTCGACATCTTCACAGTCTTGCACCAGTCGAATTTTTCTTGCCTCGGCTTCAGGCAGCACAGTATTTACAGCATCGCTCACCATTTGGGCTGGCTCGCTGTCCTCATAATCGAGTTTAAAACCGGAAGATTCAAATCTTTCGATATCAAGCAAATCGTTGATGATAGCAATCAAGGACGCGACAGAGCGCCTGCCCACGCTGACGAGCCTGTGACCGCGCTCGTTCAATTCACCAGCAACGCCTTCAAGAATGAGATCGAGCGTAATTCCCAGAGAAGAAAGAGGAGCGCGCAAGTCGTGGCTGACCATGGCAATAACTTCTTGTTTCAACCGTTCTGCTTCTTTTCTGGCAGTCACATCTCTAATGATGAGAAACAAATGCTGGTCCACGTTTGACCAGCGGCCGACCAATTCCATGTCACGATAACGTCCATCGCTTCCTTGTATTCGTGCCTCAAACTCAATTTCTCTGCCTTCCGTTTTGCAGCGGTTGAGCGCGTCATAGGCAATCTTTCTATCTTCTTCATGCACATAAGATTGAAAGAGGCTGCCGCGCACTGTTTCTTGTTCGTATCCAAGTCTGACGGTGACTGCCGGATTGACTTCGTTGAATCTCAACGACTCGTCGAGCGAACAAATAATTTCGGCGGTATTATCAATCATGGCGCGCTCTTGCTGGCGAGTAGTGACAAGGTCGTTAGCCAGGCTGTGCACTATCTGGTCCAGTCGCGCCAATTCATCATCACCTTCCATCGGCAATCCAAGGGGCTTTCCGAAGGAAACAGACATGGTGTTGTACATCAATTGCCTGAATCTCATTCCTACGCTCATCGTAAAAATAAGACCCAACCCCAATGCCATGCCCAGATTGGTGAAAGTCATAATGCGCAAAAGGCTCTGCAGTTCGGCTCGGGCCTTCTGTTCTTTCGCTCTGGTCAAGGCCCTAACCTTAGACTGTTGCTCGATGGTGCGTTCGCCAATTACCCGAATACGCCGGCACAGGCTCTTGATTGTTCCTGATATATGAACACTTTCGATATCCCAGACTTCTTCTTGTTTGAAGTCTGCCGCCTGTTCGAGCGTCGTACTCACTTCTGAAATGATGGCCGCGAATCCTTTGACGCCGGACGATTGGTCGGTTGTTCGTGCCGCCAGCCGATTCAATTCCTCGGTGTGCGTGTCCAATCTTGCGTAGTTGGATTCAATTTCCATTAGAAAGGTCGGATCTTTGGCGGCCTGAAACATGAACATGCCGGCGCCGATGGCCATTACATCATTCAAAACTTCATTTACCAATACCAGACCATCAACTGCTTCCGATTCCTTTTCTCTGGCTTGCTCCACTTCCGTGACAATGTTTGTCAGCCAGACAAAAAAGCCAATCTGCACTAACACCGGAAAAGTGATGAGCAATACTATCTGTTGAGTTAAGGTAAGGCGCAGCTTCATTCGCTGAATATTCTTTCTAAAATTGCCACACAAAATCAGGTTAATTCTGAATGTTTCTTGCCCGTTTCTCTTTGGTTTGCGCCGAATTCATTGGCCTATCTAGCGCAGACTTTCGGACTCTCGAGGCAGTAATGTCTCGGTAATGTGGCCCGGCTATAACTTAGCACAGCAAAGGCGGTGACGCCTTGTGGCAGAAAAATAACAGTCTTGATACGCGGTCGTTATTTTTCAGTCCTAACATTCCAATCATCCTCCCCTTCGATGAACAAGGACGCAGCTGACAGCCCAAGGCAAGAAGCTAAATCCTTTTAGTGAAAGTCTAGAGAGCTCTAGCCCAGCTTGACAGCAAAAAGCCCGTAGTTCTAAGCCCAGTACGCAGTTTCACCCCTCACCAAAGACTGTTACTATGACAAACCCCGTCATCGCGCTATGCGAGGTGGCTTTCCGCCGCCGTGTCGCAACTTCTTTCCTTACCAAAAAAGCCAACAAAACAGCCGCATTAGTGGCCCAGGTCACAGCGCTTTTTCTGGCTATAGCAGTAGTTTTCTTTTCTCTTTCCTGCCTTTTCCTTTTGGGCGGCTCGACCGAAGCATACGCCGCAGATGGCGACAGAGATTCCAGCCTGGCCGCAGCTCAGAGAAAATGGAACAGGGACATGCCCCTGTCCAAGGCACATGACTCACAACAGCGCCCCCAAGATGTGAATGAGGGCGAAAATGTAATTCACGAGTCGCAACCTGCGCCTGATCGCACGATGCAGCGCTTCTATTTGATTACTTCCCCACTTGAGAAGCAAGGCAAGCAAAATCAGGACGGACAGGAAGCCGGAAACAAAGGCAATCAGAACAACTACAACCCGAGAAAGCCACAACACCCGCCCGTTCCGGTTCGTGACTCTGATAAGGGCAAAATGTCCAGTCTGGGCGCAAAACTTATCGAGGAAGTCGGCGGCGCCCCTCAGCAAAAAGTTTCAGCTGCAGTCGCTAACATGCAAGGTCAACAGCAGGGCGCCGGTGACGCTAGCCAGAACGCAGCGCTGAACGCGCTTGCGGAGTACATGCCGATGATCGTAGCCGGTAACGTCAACGTAGCCAACGAAGCCGCAGGCGGAGGCATCGGAAACAGCGCTCAGCCCTTCCGCCCTCTACCTCAGGCAATCGGCATGGTGCAGCACATGTATCGCCATTGTTACTTGCCGATGGCCCTGCTTCTGCTACTTCCAGGAGCCGTAATTCTGCATATGAAAAATATGTGCGCCCAATTCACCAATCCCGACGAAGACGGTCAGGGCGGTCCCTGGGGTCACATTCTTCGCGCCATGATCGCACTTTTTTTGATTCCTTCGACACAACTGATCATGAGCTATGCGATCGATGTAGGCAACTCGATGACATTCACAATCGCACAACAGTTTTCTCCGATGGAACTCGTAGCTTGGGCCGACGGGATGCAAGCAGCACGGGAAGCAAAGGGCACACCAGTAGAGAGACTGGACCCACAACCGTTCAAAGAGCAGATGTGGCAGATGGCAGCTGGAATCATCAACATGTCCTTGGGCTATGGACTGGTGATTCTTGCCGCATTCCAACTGGCACTCAGCTGCTACTTGTTATTAATGGGTCCGATCGCCGCTTCGTTTTACTCATGGCCTGGTAGCGTGGGCAAGCTATTCAAGCCGATTTTTGTTAATTGGGTTAATGGCGTGGTCGTTCTCTCTCTCTGGCGTTTCTGGTGGGTGCTAATCACCTTCGTGATGGTGACACGAATTCATTGGCTCCAAGAAATAGGCGAATACGTACCGAATACAGAGTGGGAAGCTCTAATGCTCGGCTGCTTCCTGGTCATGATGATGTACGTACCCTTTGCTCCCTTCGACGTGCGACCGGGCGACATGGTCGACAAGATACTGGAAAAAGGCCGCGAAATTAGCCAGGCGGCTAGCGGTAAGAAGGCTGGTTAGAGGTTTCTCTGCGAGTTGCGATTCTAATCTGAGGAAATTACAGTGTTCTCTTCTTCCCACACCGCCAAAATCTCTACCCTCGCTGGCATCGCATGCGCGCTCATCATGCTCCTGGCAAACACGGCATCTGCACAAGGGTTGCGCGATTTCACCAAATGCGGCTCCGACCCGATGACATGCGCAAGGACCCTGGCAGCAAAATACAAGCGTGCTATCAGAGAAGAGCACATCGAAGCTCTGGCGAAAGCATATGAACAGGCGCCCGAGGTGAGGGAGAGAGCGATCATGGAGTTGATGGCTCGCTTCAACGAGGCAGAGCGCACAATGGGCAAAATGAACAAGCCCAACAATACCGCACCGGCTGCAAAATCATCGGGACAGGCGCAAGCCACTCAGATGGGGAATTCGGCGGCCGACATCGCGCGAGACCAGGCTTGTGCCTCCATCGATTACTCCTCGCGTTTTTTGAGAAACTTCACCAGTGAAGGCGGCAATCGCTGGAATCGTTTTCGTGACGGCGTTTTTGTGCCAATAGGAATTCTCCTTCTTCTTCCAGGCGCGGTAATGACGCAAGTTCGCGCGATTATGGCTCAGGGCAACTCCGTGCTGGGTCATGTCAGTCCGATCGAAGGCATTTCTCGCTCCCTCATCGCCGTTTTTCTTATCCCGGGCAGCTATTTGATAGTCAACTACGCAGTCGATCTCGCTAACAGCTTCCAGTACACAATCGCCCAGGAATACCGCAACATGTGCGGCACGGACATGTATCGTGATGCCATGTGCGCTGAAATCCGTGCGTTTTCGGTGCGCTATCTTTCGGAAAATGACGGTTCACTACAGACTCCGGATCCTGATTTGGCTCCCATCAACCACGGCATTTTCTCAAAGGCTGAGGGCAGACTCTGGGGCAAACTCAACGATCCGTGTGCCAATCTTTTTCTGGTTCCAGCCAATCGTGATGATGCCAGCATGCCTTCCTCCACAATCGCCGCGCGCTCGGTATTGTTCTCCACCAACGCAGCCACCTGCACTGGCTGGACTATCTGTTGCGCGTTTCAGACTGCTTTCTTTTACTATCTGTTTTTCGTCGGTCCAGTATTTGCCGGGCTCTGGGTCTGGCCAATGAAAGTGTTTAGAGACGCTTTCGGCATCTGGGTGGAAGGCGTAATCACCCTCTGCTTCTGGAGTTTCTTCTGGGCAACAACCATCTTGCTCATCGCCTGCTTCAAGGGCACCGATGACACCGGACTATTTATGATCACCGCCTTGAACTTCCTGGCCACCGGCTCTGTCAAGCACGCATTCGACTTTGCCGGACTGGTGAAAGCAGCCGGTATGAAAGCCGCCGAACTCGGCGAGAAGATGGGCAAAGCAGCGGCCGGCGGCAAGTAAGTGAGGAAGCAAGCGTGACGATTTCCACAAAAGAAAGAAAGATTTCGTCTGCAGCGTCGAAACTTTCAGCGATCTTCTTCATAGTTCTTGTCTGCCTGGCGGCACTCTCGACCGAAGCTCAAGCCAGCCGCGGCGACGACAGGTTCTTGTCTAGATTTGAGCGAGAGTACCTGAGAGAGACGCAGCTACTTGCCAAAGAAGCAAGAATGCGGGCATTGGAAATCGGTGACGTACCAGCCACCGAACGGCGAGTGGGAGAGACCGCCTTCAACAGATCGGAAACACTGCCTGACAAAATAATGCGTCCGAAAAATGCAACCAAAGGGGCAGCCGCCGAATCTCAAGCGGGCCAGAGCCAGGCTGCCAACACAGCCGGCGATATAGCTAAAGACATGGCGTGCATGGCAATTGATTACGCTTCTCGCTTCATGAAAAATTTCACGACATCTGATGGCAATCGCTGGAACAGATATCGCAATCAAATCCTGATTCCTATCGCCCTCCTTCTCGTCCTTCCCGGCGCAGTACTCACACAATTGAGAGCGATCATGGCACAGGGCAACCCTGTCCTCGGTGGAGCCAGCCCGCTGGAAGGTATTCAGCGTGGCATAATCGCAATCTTTCTCATTCCGGGAAGCTGCCTGGTGACCAACTACGCCATCGACCTGGGCAACAGCCTCCACTACAGCGTGTGTCATGAATACACTCGAATAATAGGCGGAGACATGTATCGTGATGCAATGTGCGCTGAAATTCGCGCCTTCGGAGTACGCTATCTTTCCGAAAATGAAGGCTCTCTCAAATATATGGCACCAGACCTCTCACCCAGAGGCAATGAGCCATTCGCTGCAATCGAAGGACGCATTTGGGGGAAAATTTCCGATCCTTGCACGGGACTGCTTCTCGTACCGGCCAATCGCGACGACACGGTTATGCCACAAGCCTCTTTAGCAACCAGGCTCGGCATGTATACTGCCAATGCTGGCATCTGCGCCGGCTGGGGCATGCTCACCGCCTTCCAGATGGCGTTTTTCTACTACCTCTACTTTGCTGGTCCGATCATGGCTGCGCTCTGGGCATGGCCAACTCAAGTGTTCAAACAAGCCTTCCCCACCTGGGTTGAAAGCTGCGTCACGCTGGCATTCTGGAGTTTCCTCTGGCAAGTTACAATCGCTCTTCTGGCAATGACCAAGAGCCCAGCGTCGTCGGGTCTCTACATGGTCACAGCACTGAACGTTCTGGCTACTACTTCGGTTAAACACGCGTTCGACTGCACATCGATTATGAAGAGCGCCGTGCAAGCTTTTGAGATGATCGGATCGGAAGTAGCATCAGCCGCAGGCAGTGGTGGCGGCGGTGGTGGCAAAGGTGGTGGCAAGGGCGGCCAGAAAGGCGGCTCCAAAA
The DNA here is from genome assembly GCA_044228145.1 of Obscuribacteraceae bacterium (SeqCode). Lineage (GTDB taxonomy): Bacteria > Cyanobacteriota > Vampirovibrionia > Obscuribacterales > Obscuribacteraceae > QKMZ01. Next base: position 5,305 of record JBGAVL010000159.1, on the reverse strand, counting down.
AAGACAGCGCGAAGCCCGCAGCCGCCCCCGACAAAGTCGCCGAAAAACCGGAAGCAGCACCGGACAGAGTGGCAGCCCGTGTCGAGCCGAAGACCGAAAGAGAGGGCGATCTGCGTAAACCGTCGAGAGTGCCTGCAATTCTCACCACCGCCAAACAGCTCAGCGCACCGGCAGGTGTTATTGTCGAAACAAGCTTGCCTCCGGCAGCTCGCGTTGCTCTTAATCCGCTGGCAGACTCGCTGCGAAATACCGCCTTTGACGATCCCACTCTGGCAGCCTTCGTCGCCACCGCCCTTGCACCTGACGCGGAATCATTCGCACCCGGCACGGAATCCTTCACGACATCGCTCAACTCAACGACAGGAGTGTGGAACGACCCTGTAGCCGTCGGAACACCACCTTCTGCCGGGAAACCAACCGCACCGGCCAGAAACACCATCGCCAGCGTCCTCGGCAATGCAATTCAGGAAATCATGGTTTATCCAGCCGGCATTCCTATTCAAGATCCGGACCTCATATATCTAGACAAAGTAAAAGCTGAGATCGAACAACAAAATCAGCAAATTCAGCAAGATGAAACAAAAAAACAGTCAATAGAGCAAAACCAAAACCAAAACGAAATCCAATCCGTTAGCGATAACTTCTCCCCAGACGAAAATCTCCACCCCACCCCCGAACAGGAGTCAGAAATGAACTCGAACGATGATCCTAGAATCGCTGCACTCAGAGACCAGCGCTTCAACTACCCGCCTCCTCCGATGATCAGTGGGCAACCGGCAGCCGGCTTCAGCAAAATTCCATCCGGCGCAGCTTTGACTCCGCACCAATTACTCTCCAAGCTGCAAACGGTTGTCGAAGAAGCAACGAGCTATGCACCGCCGCCGCCCTCCGGTTTGCCCTCAACTCCACCGCTTGTACCTTCGAGCGGATTCAGCCGCGTCGAAGGCAACCAGAATTTCCAACCGCAAGAAGAAGCAATTGTCACCGTTGTCGACTTTACCAGTGACTTGCAAGGACAGTCAGCTCCACAACTGCGCCAGGCTAGCCTGCACGATGCTCTGAGCCAGGTTCTCCGTCAGAGAGACGCATGGAAGCAGTCACAACCGCAAGTGAATTCGCCGGTTGCGCAGTCAGTGGCTGATGGCTGGTGGTCTTAGTCCTTCCAAGCAGTTTTCCATAGAGAAAACCAATCAGAGCAAGAGTCTGCTAAATAAAACCGCTACAAAGAGAGGTGAACAGATTCATCTCCAGCACCTGTAACTGCCGATTCGAGGCTGCACTCAGCTCCCATTTCAAACGCGAGGGCCCCGGGACACCTCGCGCATAGGGAGCTTCGCTGTGACGCCTTTTTTGGCAGTACAAGAAGCAATATTCCTATATCGCCATTATACATACTTATGTATGCATGTCAATTCCTGCTCAACGATATTCACACAAATCCTCCCTTGACAGCGAGTCCAAACACCACCCGCCTGCCCCCACCTTCCCCGAAGATTAATTCTGCCAGCACGCGCCTGGCATCGTTTCGGGGCGTTCACGTTGCTTTCACGTAGCCTTGACTACTATTTGTGAGTAGCCCTGACGCCCCCAGAGCCAACAGATGCAAAACCGCGCTTTTTCGCCGGACGAGTCGGCTTTTACTCGCAATTCCCTTACCAACAACCGCAAAGCTGCCAGACCAGGTCAAACGACCCGGGTTTTTGCGCTCTTGACCTTGATGGTAATCGCGTCTTGCGCAACCGCCGAGGTTGCTTTCGCCAGAGGCGGCGGTTCGCTGACCGATCGCCAGAAAGAGTGGAACAAAAACAACCCTATCTCGGCTTTGCACGACCAACAACCGCGTCCAGATGCGAACTGCGAAGGCAATCCATACTGCCACGAGTCAAAGCCGGCTCCGGACAGAACCAAGTTTCGCGACTACCAATTCATGCTCGACCTGTCCAAGCAACGCAAGAAGAACCAGGAAGGTGGAAACACCGGTAACAAGGGTTACCAGAGCAACTTCGACAAACGGCAACCAAGATACAAGCCAATTCCGGCAAAGAATGCCCAACTGGGCGCTGGTGCTTTCTACGCCACCAATGCAGGCGTTCAAATCGGCGGCGCACCTCAGCAAGCAATTCCCAACGCAGTCAGCGACATGCAAGGTCAAATGCAAGGTGCAGGCGATGCCATGCAAAACGGCAACTGCGACGCACTCACCGACTACATACCGATGCTTCTGGCAGGCAACATAAATGTAGCCAACGAAGCAGTCGGCACAAGCGGAAGCACCAGAGCTCCTTTCCGCCCAGTTTCACAAGCAATCGGCATGGTCCAAAAGATGTACCACAAGGTTTACGTCCCGATGGCACTTCTTCTTTTGTTGCCGGGCGCCGTTATTCTGCAAATGAAGATCATGATGTCTCAATTCACCAACCCTGACGAAGATGCGCAGGGTGGACCTTTGGGACATATTCTCCGCGCCATGGTTGCTCTCTTTCTTATTCCTTCTACGCAGCTGATCATGAGCTACTCGATCGACGTCGGCAACTCGATGACGTATTCAATCGCTCAACAATTCAGCGCCAATGAAATCGTTCAATGGGCAGTAGGTCAGCAAGAAGCCAAAGAAGCTAAAGGCCAACTAAAAGATGGTCTCGATCCTCAGGAATTCAAAGATCAGACATTCCAAATGGCTACCGGCATGATCAATATGTCGATGGGAATTGGTCTTCTGATCCTCACAGCATTCCAACTGGCCATGAGCTGCTACTTGTTCCTTATGGGACCAATCGCCGCCGCCCTCTATGCTTGGCCCGGCAGTGTCGGCAAACTCTTCAAACCAGTATTTATAAATTGGGTAAATGCAGTAGTAACACTATCTCTTTGGAGATTCTGGTGGGTCCTGATCGTGTTCGTCATGGTCACCCGTATTTCCTGGCTCAAAGAAATCGGTGAATATGTCCCGAACACTGAATGGGAAGGACTCATGCTCATGTGCTTCATGGTAATGATGATGTACGTACCCTTTGCACCATTCGAGTTGAAACCGGGCGAATTGGTAGATAGATTGCTCGAGAAAGCCAGAGAAGCCAGTGAAAATGGCGCCAGCGGCGGCAAGAAAGGCGGCTCGCCGCACCACCAAGGTAGAGCCTAGTCATTGGTTTTCAACCGGAGAGATTCTGCAGTGAATAACTTGAAACACCGAAGATTATCAATCGCCTGTAGCCTGCTGACACTGGTTACGCTTCTATTCTCGACATTGAGCGTCTCAGCGCAAACGAGTCCGTGCCAGAATGCTGCAATGCATAAGTGCATAAGATGCGTACAGTGCCAGAAAGGCGAAGCGCATGAATGCACGAAGTGCGACGATTGCAAAAAAGAGAAAAATAATTGCTCGAAGTGCGCCTTAGGTATTAGCTTGCAATTGAAAGGTTCGTCGGGTAAGGGCAGATCAGGTTTGAAGATCGGAACAGTTTCAACCTACGATCTTGCTCACCCAAAAGGCAGTTCTGACTCTCAAGCTTTGGCATTGACGCCGGGCGGCTATTCCACGATGGGATCACAACAGCCGTCGGAACAGCAAAATTTGAAGCAACAACAGTCTTTACTAAATCAAATACAAAACCAGAAGCAGATGCAGTCTTTGTTGCAATTGCTTCGCCAAAACCCAACTCAAGGGCAGCAGCAGAATCAGGTTCAAAATCACAAGGATCAGAAGGATCAGAAGCATCAGCAGCAGGCTCAAGGCAAACTTGCTATACCCGAGGATGGCAAGAAAGACAAGGGAAGCGCGCAGATAGCAATTGGCTCGAAAGGACAGGGCAAATTCAGCACCACTGGTTCAAACGGACAAGGAAACGGCAATTTCACTACCTCTGGCTCAAACGGACAAGCTAAGGACATCTCCAATACCTCCGGTTCAAAAGGACAAGCTCAAGGCAGCTTCAATACCTCTGGTTCAAACCAACAAGATAAAGATCGAACTGGTGGAAATGGACTGAACTTCAAATGGCCGGATAATTTCTTTGGCTCTGGCTCAAACGGACAAGCGCAAGGCAAAGCTGGTGGAAATGGTCCGAACGACAAAGTTCCCAGCGATATCATTGCCACTGGCTCAAACGGACAAGCGCAAGATAAAGCTGGTGGAAATGGTCCGAACGCCAAAGTTCCCAGCGATATCATTGCCACTGGCTCAAACGGACACGGTCAGGGCAGCTTCAATACCTCGTCATCAAACGGAAAAGCTCAAAGCAGCGCCGGTGGAAAAGGACCGAACGTCAAAGTGCCGGGCAAGATCAATGCCTCTGGCTCAAACGCACAAGCTCAGGACAACTTCAATACCTCTTCCTCAAACGGACAAGGTCAGGGCGGTGCTGGTGGAACTGGAATTAACTTCAAATGGCCGGGCAATTTCTTTGGCTCTAGTTCAAACGGACAGGGTCAGAGCGGAGTTACTGGAAATGGTCCGAACGTCAAACTGCCAGGCAATATCAATGCCTCTAGCTCAAACGGACAAGTTCAGGGCGGCGCTGCTGGAACTGGCTCCAACGGACAAGGTCAGAGCGCTGCTGGTGGCAATGGACTGAATGTCAGAGTGCCGGGCAACATCATCGGCAGCGCAGGTGGAGGTGTCCAAAGCAAATTGCCTCAGGTGAAAGTAAACGGACAACTGGGCACACTGCAGGCTAAAGCTCCACAACTGAAGGCCCAGGTGCCGAAGCTTGGGGTGAAGGTCCAAGGTCAATTGCCGACTATTCATGGTCAAGCGCCGAATGTATCGGGCAATCTGCCGAACTTATCGGGAAACTTGCCGAATGTTTCTGTCAATCTGCCGAACGGTCAAGGTCAGTTGCCGAACGTCTCGGCCAACCTGCCGACGATTCAACTGCCCAATGGCCCTCAAATTCAGATTCCACAGATTCAGATTCCGCCGGTGCAATTGCCGCAACTTCCTCAGTTAGGCAATCTGCCTCAGCTACCGTTTACTCAAGGACAACCACCGCAAATTGGGGGCGGACAGCTGCCGACTGGTCAGACTGGGCAAACTTCGCAACCTCCGATTCCTCAAGCAGCGATTCCTCAAGCAGCGATTCCTCAAGCAGCGATTCCTCAAGCAGCGATTCCTCAAGCAGCGTTGCCGCAGCAGCAGCAGCAGCAGCAGCAGCTGACACCAGCACAGTTGCAGCAGTTGCAGCAACAGCACAGGGCGCAATGGCTGGCGACACAACAACGAGCTATGCAGAATCGAAATCTGCAACAGCAACTGCAGTCATATCTGCCTCAAGGTGGCGGCGCCTTTAATGTCGGCAATAACAACAAC
>JBGAVL010000158.1:0-14082 GCA_044228145.1 Obscuribacteraceae bacterium (SeqCode) | reverse complement strand
TTCCATCTCGCTGGCAATTCGGGCGACCTGTGCGGTGCCCGGGCTTCTGGAAGCTGTCGAGTACCGCGGGCGCTATCTCTTCGATGGCGCGCTCAGCCCGTTTGGCGACAATCCCGTCGCCTTTGCGCGCAAGCACTTGCTCGGCGAAGAGGGGCTGATCGTCAGCTGCTTCTCGACCGGGAAAGATTCGCGGAAAAACGACATGTTGATGAATCTAGGTCGTTGGCTGCTCTGCCACAGCGCAGGGAAAGTGACGACCGGCGACCGCAAGGCCGACATCAACATCAATCCGCACGTTCCCCAGCTGAAGGCGCTCCGGTTCAAGATGACCGAAGCGCAAAAGCAATTGGGGATGTTGGCGGGATTCAATGCCACGATCATGGCGCTGGCCAAGCACAGCAACATGTTCCAGGAGGGCGTCAGTGACCTCCCGTGTGCAACGGATTTCGCCATGCTGCTGCAATTGGTTCGTCAATATCTGAGCTGAAAGTGGTGGCACCAGCAAGCGACTGTGTGTGTTTGTTTACTAACCGCGGAGAAATCCGCATCCGCAGGCTTGCTCTAACAATCGACGAGCACACCTGCAACTGAGCGGTTAAATCCGCAGAAGGAGATCGATATGCGTACCGACACATTCTATGGTCTGAACACCTGGGGCAGGAACGCCATCGCCAGGACGCTTCCGGGCGTCGTGGAGAGCACCGTCACCTACGCCTCCGGCAGAAAGGTGGTGCGCCGCACGGAGAACATTCCGGCGGTGGTGCGCGTGGAAAACATTGGCCTCATCCCCGAGCGCGAGGACAGCCTGCTGATCCCGCCGCTCAAGGCCTACCACATGCACGACGGCCGTATCCTGGAGGAGTACGTCCAGGAGCACTTCTGCTGCGGCGGTCCGTGCTACTGGATCGCGCTGCGCAACCGCCGCACCGGCCGTGTGCTCAAGTCCAGCCTCTGGACGAAGAAGGAAATCCGGGGGTACTAAAACCCGCGCTCGGGCAGGGGGCGTTGCAAAATCGGTACGGTTTGCCGTGCCGAACGCGACGTCCTCTGCCCGCGGGGCCGGTGGCAACATCGGCTTAACTTCAAGGAGCAATTCGATGAGTGACCTACTCTTAGAACTGCTGATGACGCCGCGTAAGCGTCCAGCACCGCCGACTACGATTCGGCCCTTCATCGAATTGCTCGCGCTTCCCACTCCTCAAGATTGGGAGGCGAAGCAGACATTCGAAGAAGAAACCCAACTCGCCGAGAAGGCATTCCGCGCGGCACACCGGCGCGGTCTTACGAAGGCGGAACTCAACCTCGACCTGACGGCGTCCGACAACATCGCGGAGGTCGTCTCAGACAAGTTGTGCACCAACCCCAAGATGGCGGACTACCTCGATGCCATCCATCGGGTGGGCTGGCAACAGCGTGCGAAGAACTGGCTGAAACCGCTCGACAAGCGCGTTCTAGTCGGGTGGCTCAATGAGAAAGGGCACGAGCTTCGACTCTTCGAACTGGCAAAATTCTGCAGCTTCGCGGAAATCGCCCGCTTCTCTCACGAGCTGCCATGCGGCGGAGATCTGGTCAGCGACCTGCACAAGCACCCTATCTACAAGTTCGTCGACAAGATGGCAATCAGCGCCAAGCACTGGGGCAATAAGCCGCTCAATTGGGACGAGCTGGTCAAATTCCACCGCCTGCTCATGAGCTTCGAGATCGGCTTGCCCGGCTTCGAGGTTACCTACGACTACACCATGCTCTACCATCACCAGCGAGGGTGGGCGGAATTCACAGGCGAGCGTCAGAAGGGTCCTGAGGATCCCAAGACAAAACCATGGCTGGACGGCGAAATCGGACTGATCATCTCCTTCCAGGAAGAGCACGTGATGACGGTCGGCGTCTCGCCGTCGAGCAAAGGGCTGCTCGTCAACCAAATCCAGCTTTTGAAGAAGAAGGGCAACCGGTGGCTGTACAAGCTGCCCAAGTCCTACTTCGAAATCGTGCTGGAGCAACTGCTCACCGCGTGCGAAAGTGAGGGCATCGACATGTATCTGGTCAAAGGTGAAAGCCTTCGCGACCAGATCAAGTCGCTGTACAAAGAGCTTCCCTTGCACGATGAAGCGGGCGAACACATCTGCCGCGTTTACAACCAGAGGCTGATTTCGCTCAGCCGCTCGCGGTCCAACACGACTGTGAACGGTCACATGTACCGCCGCGTGGTTCGCAGAAAGTGAACCACCGGCGGTATCACCGTTCAATTGGCAAATCCAACCCAAAAGAAAGAAACCGAAATGTTCACACCTTCAGCAGTGTTGATCGCAGTCGTTTTTCTCGTGCTTGCCCTGGCATTGCGCCAAGGTGTATGCCACATCGCCAAACTGCGCCGCGGACCGGCGTTGGCAAACCAATCCGATGATGCCTGGGGCCTGTTCGACGACATTCAGGACCAGATCACCCGTGAGCCAGCAGGAGAGAACAGCACAAGGAGCTTCCTCGCCACATTCGACGAAAAGCTTTCCGACTCTGTGGTCGCAGCTGCACTCCAGCTTCTCGAAGACGCTGGCTGGGACATCACACCAAGCGCTCCCGGGTGCCTGCTTCTGAAGTAAATCATTCAAAAGATAACAAGAAGAAAGTAGCCAATTAAGACGAAGTGGGAGAGGGCATCGATTCGTCGGTGCATTCCCCTACTTCGTTTTTCCCTTTTTCAACCCTGGGTCTTTTGACTTTGCAGCACCGTGATTATTTTCTAGGGTCCAGATATACCATATCGCATAGTTGAATTTTTCCAGAGACCGCATGTATTGCTCAACTGACTGAGCTTTGGCGCAAAATCACCAAAATGCATTTGTAAAATCGCGGGCTTTACATTTATAAAATCGCGGGCTTTGCATTTGTAAAATCGCGAGCATCGCATTTATAAAATCGCGGGACATGGGCTATGGGCTGTACCATTTGGTCATCTGTGGAAAAATTGACCGCTTATGAAAGGCTGTCCTCTACCCATGGCAGAGAACAGCCCCCATCTTCCCCAAGTTTTTTAATCGGGAGGCGCGCACCAAACGCTTTCGCTGGTGCGGGTTTGTAAACCTTTAGCGCTCGAAGGATAGCGCGTCTCTCGATTACAAGAACAGATTAGCTTTGAAATCTGGCAAAATTGGGGCAATTGGATCAAGTTTTTCCAGGCTAAGGTTAAAACTCGCAAACAAGCAGCAGGATGGACATATGGGAACAGTGCTCACAAGAGACTCTTTGGCAGCGCATATAGACCAGCTGCGCGGGCAGGGAAAACGCATTGTCTCGACTAATGGCTGCTTCGACATCTTGCATGTCGGACACGTGCGCATACTCAAACAGTCAAAAGAGCTGGGTGATATCCTCGTTGTCGGTATAAACAGCGATGCGTCGGTCAAAAAGCTCAAAGGCGAAGACCGCCCGATCAATAGTCAGGACGATAGAGCCGAGCTTCTTTCCAGCCTCGAGTGCGTGGATATTGTTTCTATATTCGATGAAGGGACCCCTGTCGAGTTTCTCAAAGTAGTAAAGCCTGATATCCATGTAAAAGGTGCCGACTACAAACCGCAAGATCTAGAAGAAACGCCTGTCGTAGAGTCATTCGGAGGCAAAGTAAAAATCTTGCCCCTGGTTCCGCAGAAATCCACGACATCGCTGGTCGAAAAAATTCGCAGCTAAGAGTAGATAGACGTTCCTCCCTGCGCGCGCGTAATACACCCCTGCGAAGGTGGAAATCTACTCACGTGGTTTTTATGTGTTGCCCGCTAATTTGTAGCAACAGACCAGCAATCCCTGCTTTTGCACTACTTCCCGATTCCCCCTTCGGGTACCTCCCCGCGTGTCTTTGGAGAACAACCATGAGCGTCGAAACACAACAAGCCAATGCCGACAGAATCGTAGACGGGTTCAAAGGTAAAGATAAGAATTCCGATTTTTCACACGTGATGAATGAAATCATTCAGCTGCAAAACTCGACCGACATTAAGGACAGAGCGGAGTTTGCAGCGACCATGAAAATCGTAAACGCCGAGTTGGATATGCGCGATTATGGTTTTCCAACTGATGAAGAACTCTTGAGAGTCAACGAAAACGGAAGATTGCTGACACAGAGCGGCAATCAGATCAATGCCAGAGAACTTGTACATCTTCAACTCGAGGGTGGTCGCACAATCACCACCGGCACAGAGACCTGGGGTAAGCGAGACTTTCAGACATCGACCGACGGCAGCGCCCAGTATAAGGTCGCTAAAGGTGACAATCTGTGGGGAATATCGCGAGACATCCTCACTGAGAAATTCAAAAACGAAGGACGTGAGGGAAAACCGAGCCAGAATGAAATCAACGACTTCTATAGATCGCTTGCCGAAGCCAACGGCATAAAAGATCCCAACAAGTTGAAAATCGGTCAGTCCCTGACAATTCCGCAAGGCACAACCGAGAAGGCAGCCATGCCTGAAGTGAAGGGGGCATCGCTCAGTCCCAATGATCCTGATGTCGAACACTTCGACAATTCATTCAATGCCATGGCCGGACCGGGACTGCCCGGTGGAGATTCGGATTGGATTATGTCCGGCACACTGCAACAGACTAGCGAGCGCCCCGGCGAGGGCATGACGGTCAGCAAATACAAAGGGCAAATCGATGGATGGTCCGGTAACAACCCGACTTTCGAGGCATCACAAACTACAGATCGATATGGCAAGGTCACATCCAGCAATGTCAAATACGACGGAGATGGACTGAACACCGAGTTTGAAGTCGGAAATAATCAGCAGCCAATCAGCTTGGATGGCGTAAAAGAAATAGATACGGCACTGATGATGAACGGCAACTACGAATCAACAATCCGGCTTGCCGACGGTTCTCTCTACAGATCGACCACAGACGCCACAGGCAAAGTAATCGAATTTAAACAACTGTAGAAAGCTGAGCGATTGCGCAAAAAGTTTTTACCGGGAGGTAGCAAAACGAAAAGGCGGGCGGTTCGCAAGAGCCGCTCTTCTTTTTGCTTGCATTCATGGTGCGAAGCCGCCAACCAGACTTTTCTATCAAACCACTACCACAGCCAATTCGAAGAGTTGAAGTAGAGCCGCATTGCATACGGATAACGATTTTGGCAGAGTGAAGCGCAAACATGTGTCACGCGCGCGCCTCCTTACATATAGGAGAAGCCCTGCGATACGTCGGCAATGCAGTGTTTCAACAACTTAACGCAAAAATAACGAAGTCTGCCCCACTATCGATGAGCACCCCGCATCCGCAAACTCCACCCCTTCAAATCCACTCGCCACACCGCTTTTATCCCTCAATTCAGATTCTTGTTGACTGGAGATTTTATATGGAAAAGGCAGACTACATCGCCAAACAATTCGATCACACAGAATCGAGCAGTACCAACTTTCTTGATACGGTCAAAGTACTTGCTGACACTCAAAACGATACAGGTTTTAAATTTGACTCCATTATGAAGCAAGTGAACAGTAGCGTAGACATGAAAGCGCACGGGTTCAGCGAAGACTTTGAACTGTTACGAGTAATGGACAACGGAAACGTGCTTACCAAGAGCGAAGATGGTAGATCTGTTCAAGAGCGCGACCCGGTGCATCTGCAAGTAGTGAACAGCAAAGATGCTGTCGGTGCCACCGAAAAATGGGGAAATCGAGACTTTGATGTTCGCAGTGACGGCACCGCGGAATACGAAGTGAAAAAAGGCGACAACCTCTGGAAAATCACCAAAGACACGCTCAGTGAAAGACTCGGGCGCAATCCAACACAATCTGAAATCAATGATTCTTATAAGCAGATAGCAGAGGCAAATGACATTAAGAACGCCAACAAGCTCAGCGTCGGGCAGAAACTGCTCATTCCGCAAGGCGGCAAGGTCGACGAGTTGCCGGAGAGCAAACAACCAGTGTTGGACTTCAACTCAGATACAGCAAAAGGCAAAGACGATACTTTCAATGCGATGTCGACACCCGGATTTAACGGCACAGACTCGAACTGGATCAAAGAATCCAAAGTTGACGGTCAAATTCATGGTGGCAAGTCGGTCAGGACGACCTATTCCGGACAGATAGATGGCTGGGGCAGCAACAATCCAAACTTCACCGCATCGGAAACCACCGACTCCTTTGGACGCATCCAGGAGCGCAAAGTCAACTATGACGGAGACGGACTGAATTTCGCAGTCGACAAAGGCAACGGCGATTCTCAATATCTAGAGAATGTGAAAAACGTTGCCACCGTGTTCAATCCCATGACCGGCAACTATGACAGCACCATCTCGCTGGCAAACGGCATCAAGTTCACATCAGTCACAGATGCGCAGGGCAAAGTAATCAGATTCAACCAAAACTAAAAGCCTTACCGAAGAGGGAAATAAGCCGTTCTAGGGCATAAGAGCACAGTACAAAAGCACTGCGATCTGTGCCCTAGATGTGCGGCTGCACACCAGGTGTTGCCATGTAAGTTGACTCCGTAAATTCCACTGTTACGCAAAACGGGCAAAGAGCATTTGCACTTCGTCCGTTTACTTGAAACCTTGAAAGCTTCAGCGTTTAGCGTTTCTTGTTTGTCAACGAAGCCAATCTCTGTCTGGCATCTTCGCTGAACTCGGCATCGTTAGCCACTTTTAGAGCGCGAGAGTACTGCTCAGTTGCTTCATCATTGAGCTTTCTTCTCTCCATGATCAAGCCCATGCGGTAATACGCTTCGCCCAATCTGTAGTCGTTTTTCACGGCTTGTTTGTAGGATTCCATCGCCCGATCCGTATCCTTTTGGATCTCGTAAGCGGTGCCGAGATTGTAGTGGGCAGTGGCCAATTTGGGATCGAGAGAGACGGCTGTTTGCCAGTTTTTGATCGCTCCAACCATGTCTTTTTCAGCTCTCAAGGCCGCGCCGATGCCATTGTATGTGATGGCATCTTTAGGATTGATCGCCAGCGCTTTGCGGAACTCTGAGAGAGCTTTGGCGTAGTTGTGTTGCTGGTTGAAGATCAAACCAAGATTGCAATGCGCCTGGGAAAACTCAGGATTGAGCGCAAGAGCATTTTGATATTGCGAGATCGCCTCAGGCAACTTGCCGGCCAGGTGTGCCTGCACAGCCTTGTTGTAGCTGACTTTGGCTTCGGCTTTGCTTTGCGCCTCTGTCTTCGCGGCCTGAGGATCTTGAGGCAGGCTAAGTTTGCTCGGCGTCCCGTCGATCTCTTGCTCCGGCGCTTGATCCGGTGACTCGGTGCGTACTTGTTGCTCTATCGGCTCCTCCTGGGGAACCGGGGCACTGACACGCTTTTGCACAGGGGCTACGGCGCGTCTCTGCACCGGAGCAGGTGCAGCCTCAGCCGGAGCGTCTGCGGAAGCGGAAGCTGCATCGGCATCGGCAGCGGCTTCTGCCGGTGCCTGAGGGGCGGCTGCTTGGGGGGCGACATCTTGTTCTACAGATGGCGGGGCAGAATCTCGAGGGGACTCAGCTCGCGCCGCCGCTGGAGTCTCTTCAGGCTCAGGCATAGCCGGCTTTAATTGAACCGGGCTGGCAGGCACGGCGCCTGCTTCTTTCTGCAATTCAGCTTGAACAGAGTCGGGAGCGGCTTGAGTTTCAGCCAGAGGGGCGGCAGCTCTACCAGTATTGCTCGCGACTACCGGAATAGATGGAGTCGTGATTTCACTTTCGTCAGCTTGTGCTGTCCTGGCGGCCGGCGCTGCTTGAGCAGGCTGACCGGCGGTCCAATCCCAGGTGCCGACATTTTCCGCTTCGCCTGCAGCCGGTTTTGCTTCGACAGAAACAGCTTGTGCGGCGGGTGCCTCAATCGCAGCCGGTGTGCCCACAGCGATAGTCTCCGTGGAGGTCGAAGCTCCTGCCGACTCATTAACCGGCGCAGAGGCCGATGCCGACTCAGCGGCTTCCAGGGCTGCAGTTGATTCTCCCGGCGTCGGTGCTGCTTTCACTTGTGCCGATGATCCCGCAACCGGGGCGCTCTCGGAGGCGTCTGCGACGGGCTCCAGGAGGGCTTTCTGCCCTTGAGACTTGGGACCGGCATCTTCCGAGCCTTCTTTCACGGAAAGGTCAACGCCCTCTCCCAGGCTGAGCACGACGAGGTCTTCTTCCAGTTTGACAACCTTCGGCTTCACTTCCAATTTTTCGGGCAAATCAATAACGATGCGAGCCGTCGGCTTAGGCGTACTGGTCAAATTGAGGTAGCGCACACCTTTAATGACGGGCAAAGCCTTGGTGATACGACTGCTGAAGATTTCCGAAGCAGGCAGTGTGCCTCTGTCGAGCGCGGCATTCACAAAATCAAAGACGACTCTGTGGCTCGGTCCCGGCACATCCAGAAGGTGCGGAACTGCCGGAAAACTGCCGTTGGGATTGGGGGCAAACTGAATAACGATTTGTTGGTTGCTGTCGATAGTGATCGACCTGATTGCAGCCGGAGTCCCAGCCGCTAGTGCCGCAATCGCCTGACAGGCGACAAGTGCCGCTCCGGACAAGCCGGCAACGGCAATTTTGCTGTTGCGCCGCTGTTTGCCACTGTTTTTAAGCGAGTACTTTTTTGAGCCGCCTAAGCCTTTCTTAGCCATTTTCTACTTAACTCCGTCTCAGCCGCTAACACAGGTTGCCGATTTATAAGTCAGACAGTTTACTTCAAGGAAAAAATCACACACAGGCGGATCAATTTATGTTCGAGTGATGTTCGAGCCTGTTTTGGCGCAATTTGGCGTCGGATGGTAGATGGAGCGGTGCAAAAACATATACTCAAAACGTCAAAATTAGGCGTATTATATTTCTGGAAAGACTGGCGCCGACAAGATTGAACGGCAATCGAACCAAACGACACTTATTGTCAAGCGCCCAAGAGATCCGCAACATCGTAAATAGTAAAATTCTCAAGAATCGCAGGGTAGGCAGGTTGAATACAGTAGTCAAGAAAAGCATTCCCCTTGCTGGTGCACTATCTGCGGTATTACTAACGCTATTGAATCCAGTCAATTCGGCATCTGCTGAAGATTCGAAGAAAAGAAGTTTTCACTTCTTCCCATCCAGAAAAATCGCCCAAACCATCCGCCCAGCCGCCGTTTCGCCCTCTCAAGAGAAAGCGATCGCAATGCCCGGCGAAGTAAATTTTTTCCCGACCAACCCGGATGGCACTCCTTTCGTATTAGATATCGACACGACAGTCAACTTCACCGATTCTCTAAATCGCTTCTATTTCGACCCCAAATGGCGCGGCGAAGTCTGGGTGCCATTCAATCAATGGACGATATCCGAGCGTGCCACGCGCTTAATGGGCACGTGGCCTGAATACGACGAATTCAGCCAATTGCGCAAGCTCAATCACGTTCATAAGTTCTTCGAGCGCTATTCGGGATTCGGGCCATGAGCGACACGGACGCCGGAAACAGCAGAGGTCTGCGGGTAGACCACATTGCCATTGCGGTGAAAAATCTCGATGAGTCTTTGAAATTCTACAAAGACCAATTTGGGCTAGACGTCATCGACATCGAAGTCGTGGAAGAGCAGGGCGTGAGGGTGGCGAAACTCGATGTGGGAAACACCCATATCGAGCTTTTAGAGCCGCTTTCAGACGACACACCAGTGGGCAAATTCATCGCCCAGCGCGGACCCGGACTGCATCATATTTGTCTGGGAGTGAACGATATAGAGTGCGAACTCAACAAATTGAAAGCGGCATCCACCAAGCTTATTGATGAAACACCACGCATCGGCGCCGGCGGAGCGCGCATCGCCTTCGTGCATCCAAAGGCAACAAACGGCGTCCTCATGGAACTTTCCGAATGGCCGGAAGGCACGTCTGGCGGGCATTGATCAATTTTACGAGTGAATAAACATAGATCCCCTTTCGTCAAAAACTGCGAAAACAGGGAATTTTTGGGCACTTGCCAGCGTATTACTTCTGCAATAAACTAGTATTACCGCTGTAATACCAGCAGTCAATCGGACAGGTAGGCATTATGACCCTAACAGTCAAACTAGCCAAACAAGAACAAGAAAGGCTGGATGTAATCGCCACTGCTATGAACAACGCGAACACAAGTGACGTTGTTCGGGCGCTCATCAACGAAAAGTTTGAGGCTCTCCAAGCCGACAAAACCTTGGTTGAGCGGAGAGGTGGACATCCTCAACATTTGCTTGATGGTGCTCCAAGCATTAGTGAGCGTACCAATCGGAAAGCTGTCATTGCCGAGCAATTGACTGCTAAAAGAACACGCCGAGCTAGATAATGGCGCTTACGGTAGCTCTCATCGATTCTGGTCCACTTGTCGCCTACTACAACAAAGGCGACAAGTGGCACATTACTGCACGCAAATTCTTTGAATCGTTCAAGGGAAAATTGATTACTTCTGTAGCAGTGGCTACAGAAGTAATGTGGCTGCTTAACCAGGATTGGCGTGTGCAGAATGAATTTCTCTACGATGTACAGAAGGAACTATACATTGTGGAAAACCTCGTTCCATCTGACTTCAAATACATTGCAGAGTTAAACGAGAAATATCGCAATGTACCTGGTGATTTTTCAGACCTAACTATCATTGCGCTTTCTGAACGTCTTGGTTTACTCAACGTGGTGAGTTTAGACGCCGATTTTGATATTTATCGCTCATATGAAAACAAGCCGTTCAAGCAACTCTTCCCAAAATGGGAGCCGCCATCAAAGGCATAAAACAGTTTTCAGCGCTGCGCACTCCAACGCGTATCCGCATTTGAAGTAAGATTGGATTGTGAGGATGCTGATCCCAGCGAGGGAGCATGCAAAAAAAATCAATTAGCACCTTAGCGCTCACCGGTGCATTGACAGCACTTTTGCTCGCATGCCTCGTAATGGTGTTTGGATGGTGGGACGGCTCTCACCTGCAGTTCCAGTGGGGCGGACGACCGACCAACCACATGGATGCCGCGCGAAATGCCGATACCTCTAACTTCGATAATGTTCTGAAGTTTTAGAGAAGAGTGGGCGCTACTTTCTAGTTGGTCAGCGCCACCGACCCTGCCAAGAGTGAAGTTTCCTAAACTGAGATTGCTTATTGTTTGTGTATGTTTGCGGCATATGCGTGATCAAGCTGATAAGTTTGTCAGGACGTTGGGGCGCAAGACCTTGGAGGCGCATACATGCCAGTAATGACAGAACTTAATAGCATTGAAAAAGCTCTCGGCAACGAAGCAAAACACTACCTGGAACACCAGTGCAAAGGCATCACCAAAGACCAGTTGCATTTGCCCGGTCCTGATTTCATCGATCGAATCGGCATCATCAGCGATCGCAACCCGCAAGTATTGAGAAACCTGGCTGCAATTCACAATCACGGTCGTCTGGCCGGCACCGGTTACGTTTCCATCCTTCCTGTCGATCAAGGCATCGAGCACTCCGCCGGTGCTTCTTTCGCCAAGAATCCTATTTATTTTGATGGCGAAAATATTGTCAAACTGGCTATCGAAGGCGGCTGCAACGCTGTTGCTTCCACATTCGGCGTTCTCGGCTCAGTGGCAAGAAAGTACGCTCACAAGATTCCTTTCATCGTCAAAATCAACCACAACGAGTTTTTGACCTACCCCAACAAATTCGACCAGATCATGTTCGGCAATGTTCACCAAGCATGGGAAATGGGCGCTGCTGCTGTCGGAGCAACAATCTACTTTGGTTCGCCTGAATCAGGCAGACAGATTCAAGAAGTTGCTCAGGCATTCCATGAAGCGCATGAATTGGGCATGGCCACCATCCTCTGGTGCTATCTCCGCAACGAAGGCTTCAAAGTCGGCGGTACAGACTACCACCTGTCTGCCGACTTGACCGGTCAAGCCAACCACCTCGGCGTCACCATCGAAGCCGACATCATCAAGCAAAAACTGCCGGAAAACAACGGCGGCTACAACGCCATCAAGTTCGGCAAAACCGACGCTCGCGTCTACTCCGAATTGACCACCGACCACCCGATCGACCTAACCCGCTACCAGGTAGCAAACGGCTACATGGGCAGACAGGGCTTGATCAACTCGGGCGGAGCATCAGGCAAGAACGATCTGGAAGAAGCCATAAAGACTGCCGTCATCAACAAACGCGCAGGCGGCATGGGTCTCATCTCCGGACGCAAGGCTTTCCAAAAGCCGATGAAAGAAGGCATTCAACTGCTTAATGCCATTCAAGACGTTTATCTCTGCGACAAGGTCACAATCGCCTAACCCGCAGAATAACGGCATCAAAAAGACATCAGGGCGGCTTCAAATCCGCCCTTTTTCTTGAGTATCCCAGCTGGAGGCGGTCAGCACAGCATCAAAACCGCCTCGGAAATCAATCGACAAACTGTTGCTTAGATCGAGCGACCGGCGAGCAAATTTGCTTTGATATTGGTTATGGCGAATGCAGTAAGAGCCAACTGGAATTTGTTGAGCGGTCGCGCATTCTTGGCGATTGGTGGCACTCTGGTGCTTCTGTATTTGTTTCTGGCGCCGCTCAATGTCCCACTCTACGAGCTGCTCATGTTTCCTGTAGTCGATCCGAGGACACCAGATCGGACCAAGGAATTCGCACAGCTAGAAAGTCTGCATGTCACAAGAAAAGTCGTCACTTTTCGTTCTGCCAACGGAAGAAAGCTCCACGGTTGGTTCTTTGAACTCCCTGGAACAAAACGCGTTTTTCTTTTCAGTCATGGAAAGGGTGAAAACATTTTCGCGAAGCTAGACTCGGCGAAGCTTTTGCTTATGTGCGGCGGCTCGGTATTCATGTATGACTATCAGGGCTATGGCATGAGCGAAGGCAAAGCATCAATCGCAAACGCTTGCAACGATGTCATTGCAGCGTATGACTATTTGGTGAAAGAAGAACACCGAAAAGGCAAGGACATCATCGCTTTCGGCGAATCGTTCGGATCTGGGGTTTCATCGCAGTTGGCGTTGAAACGCCCATTGGCGGGTGTGATTTTTCAGTCTGGTTTTTCATCGTTGATGCGCGCCGGGCGCGACAGATTGGTCTGGCTGAACGCTTATCCTGACTGGGCTTTTCCTGAATATTTAAAACTCGACAATGCAGCAGTTTTCAGCAAACCGCACCCGCCATTGTTGATAGTGCATGGCAAATGCGATCGAATGGTCACCTTCGCAAACGCCGAAGACCTTTATCAACGTGCTGCTGAGCCGAAAATGTTCGTGCCTGTTACCGATGGACGACACTGTTGCTTCGGAAAGCGCGATCAATTCTTGCTTTCCGTGCGAACGTTTCTAAATCAAAACAAAATTTAAGAACAAAAGCGGCCTGCTCGTTTCACTCAAATGCGGCCTATTTTCTTTAATAAAGGGTGATCTTACCTTCACTTTTCATTTTATTCACGAAAAAGCAAGGGACTTGGTGTTTTAATGTTCAGGCTGTCCGCTTTGAAAGCGGCCGGTATCCCCAGGAAACCTATAAGCGCAAACCAATTCGCTGGAACTTCGGCAATTTCCCTTTGTCGTTGCAGCGAGATCTCTTTTTGAACCGGCGTTCACCAAAGTGAGATTGCCGGAGTGGGCAATTGCATTGAGTTTCGAAATTTCCATATGAATCAATTTACGACTGACATCAAAGTGGGCGAGCTGCTCGTCAAAGCCGGCGTCATCACCGAAGATGACTTGGTGAAAGCAGTAGAAACCGCTCAAGCAGAAAATCTGCACTTGGGCCTGGCGCTTGTGAAAAACGGCGTTCTTACTGTTGAAGAGCTGCGTGCCGCCATCGACGCGCAGGCAGCGCTGAAAGACAAACAGTGCGATGCGCGCACTGGATTCAGGGCGTTGCGCACGGCGGTGAAGACCAAGAACACTTTTGAAATGTCGCTCAGCGAAGTTAAGCGTGCTGCATCGGCAGGCGGACCGTCCAATAGATTAGGCGGGTTGCTTCTGGAAGCAGGTCTCATCACCTGGGAGCAGTTTCAAGCGGCGCTCACGCAAAGTCTCTCTACCGGGCTTCCTCTGGGTCGCTGTCTGGTTTTGAATAATGTGATTTCAACATCAGTCCTGGAATTAGCGCTCGAATTGCAAATCCGCGTGCGCGATGAAATTACCAAACGCGAAGATGCCGTGAAGGCACTGAAGGGCGACCTC
>JBGAVL010000157.1:0-14169 GCA_044228145.1 Obscuribacteraceae bacterium (SeqCode) | reverse complement strand
GCTTTTGACCCTGGCTCGCGTCGTCAATCAGGAGGACATTCAGGCTGCTTTCGACCTCAGTTCGAAGAGCCCACAGATTGTCGGGAAAGTGCTTGTTCTAACCGGTTACTCTGATGCGCCCACTGTTCAAGCCACTTTACGCTGCTATCAACTGCTTGCCAAAGGCTGGATTTCGCAGGACGACGCGGTTGCGGCCCTGGACTATTGCCTTCACCACCGGCAAAACAAGAAAATCAATTTCGACATGGCCGTCAAAGAGCTTGGCTGGAGCCCGAATAAGCGCTTGCGAATGGACGGAGAAGCGGCCGCCATTCCGGAGCTGGTCTCAGATTCGCCCTCATTGCCTACAGTCGAAGACGAATTAGAAAGTGCAATTCCGGTATACAAAACCGAAGAGATAAAAGAAGTTGCCATTGATAAACGCCGCAAATTTAGTGAAACAATTTTGCCGGAAGATGCCAAGGCACTGCAGCTAGCAAACCTGGTCAAACAGGGTATCTCCGGCAAAAAGCCGGAGGAAAGCGAAGAGGAAGAAGTCAGCGATCAGAAGACAGCGCTCGCCAATGCGTTTGTGCGGCTGGCACAGAGCTATTGCGATCAAGGCAATTACGTCGAAGCGCAGCAAGTCTTCGAGCGCATTCTCGTCAATCGGCTCAACGAATTGGGTCCGAACAACGTGGAATTGACTACGGACTTAACCAATCTGGCAGCCGTTCTGTGCGTACAAGGGAAATTCAACCAAGCCGAACCATTCATGCGAAGAGCAGTCTGGGTGCTGGAAAACGCAGATATACCCGCACCGCTCAGATTGGCCGATGCGCTCAGCATGTTGGGAGAAATCTACTTCCGTCAAGACAAGTTCGGCGAAGCAGAAACTCCAGTAACAAAGGCACTTCACTTACGCCAGGGAAATCTGCCTGCCGATCACACCGATATTGCCGACTCGCTTTCCAGCCAGGCAAAACTGCTGAGAAAAACAGGAAAAGTCGCAGAAGCAGAAAAAGTCTATGCCAAAGCGCAGCAAATTCTCAACAGAAAACAAGATCAGGCACCCGTGTCCAACTAGATTTTTACATCGATAAATCAAACTTTTTTGCGTCTAAAATAGCATCTACTAACATCACTAGTTAGCCTTTTCTTATCGGCTGTAGTAAAACTTACCTGGTAGTGGGGCTGACTACTTTTCTTTTATCTTCAATCGTAGAAATCTTCGTTTAGAACCGCCTGCTTCACACCTGCCGTGGAAATAATTGGCAGGCGACTGGCACAATCGCACAGATCAATAATGGCTTCTTATGCGTGTTTCCGAATACAAACAGCGACGAATCCGAGGAATGACGAGGGTTTTCTCAGGAAAACACAAATTGGCACGGATAGAAAAGGTTATGTGCCAACCAAAATCTTGCCCCAAGAATGGGGCCAATTTCATCCTTAATTATGGGGTAGCCACTCCGAGAAAGCCAGGACGGAGGCAGATTATTAAAGGGGTATCCACGATCAAATTCTCGGACTGGATTGGTTTTTTAAAAGGGGTACCCGCGAGCAGGGATTGTCATAATAGCCCGGCCAAAAAAGGGGGAGCGCCCGGAGACAAAGAGGAGAGTGCCCGGAGACAAAGAATGAGGTGTCGAAGTCAAAAAAGGGGGAGGCAGTGTTCTTCAACCTTCATGAGGCTAGGTAAGATTACAGGGTGCCGCCGGAATTTTTTTGTAGTCGGTGTAGTTAGTGCAGTTCCTCTAGTCTGTCCAGACAAATGCCCCCAAAGCTTTCAACAACCAAGAGAAAAAGAAAAGAAGAAGAGTCAGCGTTGTTGGAAAAACAAGAGCGCCGTTGTCACAAGATTTGGGTCAACATTTTGAAAGCCCGCCAGTCCGGCAACGAAAAGCGGCAAGAAGAGCTGCTGATAGCCTGCCTGGCCATTTGTGAAAAGTTTGAAGAATGGCATTCAATGAGGATCTCGACTGAGATTGCATTAGCGTCCTTATACGCTGGCCAGGCGCGCTTTGAAGATTGCATGCCTTTTCTGGATAGCGCTCTGGCGCATATCAGATCGCATCACAAAGAGAGCTATGAGTTTTTCACAGACACCTGCCTGCATGCCAGCGCTTGCTACCGAAGCATGGGGCGCAATCGCGAAGCAGAACGCCTGGCTTGGGCGGCACTGAAAATAATAGAAGAACGCAAGCTCAAAAACTTGTTGGCAGAATGCCACGAGTCCTTGTTTTTGTGCCGCTATACGCAAGCCTGCGAACTGATGGGCATGCGCAAGTATAAAGAGGCTCAAGCGGTGTTCGAACGCGCTCTCGACAATGTAAAACCGGCCGGCTTTCAACGCCTCTGGCGAGAAGGCATGGTGCGTTGTTGCCTGGGCGTTTGCGCCGGATTGCAGAATCAAACTACTTACGCTATCGAACAATTTGAGACTTCCCTTTCTTTGTTGGCGCGCGAGACAAAGCTATCGATGCAGGATCTGCACTTCCTTTTCTTCAGCATCGAAGAGCTTCTGGTCAGAACAAAGTCGAAAAGCGCGGCACTCAAGAGAATTGTCGAAAGCAGCCGGCGGTTTTCGGAACAACTACGCAAGAAAGCAAAGATCGCGGCGCCCAAAAGAATTGCATGCTTGATGAAATTGCATGGCAAAACGGTTCAAGATCCTTATCAATGGCTCGAGTCAGTTGATTCCGAAGATGTAATCAATTGGTCGCGTCGCGAAAACGATTATGCCGAGCTGTTTCTCTGCACGCTGGACAATAAGGCGGCCATTCATAGAGCGATCGATTCCAGTGTAATCCGCGACAAGCCTACTGTTCCAGTCTCCATCAAGAAGAAGTATTACTTCGTTGCCGATCTGCACGATTCTTCTGAAAAGGCGCTATGGACTTGCACGGCCAACGGCAAGAGAAAGAAAATCCTGTTGCATCCATCACAATTGCTCACCGCCGAAGAGGGCGGCATCACCAATTTCGTCGTCAGTCCCAACGGGCGGCATGTCGCCTACGGTGTTACCCAGGGCGGCTCAGAATGGCAAACCTGGCGGATCTTCGACCTGACCACCAGGAAAAAATTGCCGGACATCCTTACTGGATTGATTCACGAATACGTGCTCTGGATGCCGGGAGGCAAGGCATTCATGTACATCCGGCATACGGAGCCCAAGCATAAAAGTAAGCGAGCCGAATTGCTCAGATTTCCAGCCATCTACATGCATCGTGTCGGCACCAAACAATCGAGCGACAAGCTTATCTACAGGCGCCTGGACAAGCCGAACTGGTACATCGGACCATCGGTTGCACTGGGCGGAAAACTGGCCGTGCTCACCAACTGGACTGAGGAAGCCGACAAAAGCATCGTCCTGGCCAAAGCACTGCTCAAATCCGGCGCAGCCAAAGAACGCCTCATTCCTGTTTTTCCAAAAGGAGATGCAGCCTATCGCTATTTCACATCGAGAAAGGGACGGCTTTATTTCATAACGGACAAAGACGCCGATCGCGGTCGCATAATTTCGGTGGCTGCAGATCTAGCCAAGGGACACATCTCAAAGCCGTCCGAAGCCATCAAAGAAAAAAAGTTTCTCCTTGACTCCGCCTACGAAGGCACAAATCATCTGCTTATCCAGTATCTCGAAAATGGTTTCTCCAGAGTGCGTAAATTTGACTGGAACACGCTGGCGCCGGACGGCGAGCTCAAGCTGCCTTTTGCAGGCACTGTTACAGACATTCGCTGGGTCGATGACGGCAACACTTATTTAGTCGCGGCTACGTCCTATTTGCACCCGGAGACTGTGTTTAAGTTCGCGCCGAAGAAAAACAAACCGACGGTCTTTTTCCAAAGTGAAAAACCGGGCATTGGTCGCGGTTTCACAACAACCTTAGTGCAATACAAGAGCAAGGACGGCACAGAAAGTCCCATGCACCTGGTGCATAAGAAAGGCATCAAATTGGACGGCAACAATCCGGTGCTTCTCTATGTCTACGGGGGCTTTGGTCGCTCGCTCACTCCGGAATACACTTACGATGTGATGGCCTGGCTGAAACTGGGCGGCGTATATGCAGCACCGCTATTGCGCGGCGGTGGCGAACTCGGCACAAAATGGCACACAGACGCTATTTTGGAAGGAAAGAACAAAACCATCGAAGACATCGCCGGCGCTGCCGACTTTCTGAAAAAGAACGGCTGGACAAATTCGCGCAAAATGGCTGTCTATGGCGGCAGCAATGGAGGCTTGATGGCAGCGGCAACAATTGTCCGCTATCCAAAACTGTTTGCCGCCGGCGTCATCATCAATGGACTCTACGACATGCTTAGATATCACCGCTCTACTCTTGCCTGGACGTGGTTGCCCGAATACGGCTCGGCAGACCATAAAGAGCAATTTGAATATCTGCGTGATTATTCGCCCCTGCACAACGTCAAAACGGGCGTGAAATATCCGCCCGTCTTTATATCTGCAGCAAGAGGCGACGACAGGGTCTTGCCCTGGCACAGTTTTAAATTTGCCGCTGCCTTGCGCCATGCGCAGCGCAATAAAGGCCTGGTTCTGCTCAGAGTGGAAGAGGAAGCCGGACACGCCTGGAGTCGCCCATCCGACCGCGTTAAGGATCAGCTCCTCTTTCTCATGCACGTGCTCAAGATGGATCCCCCGCAACACTAGCGGTAGAAGCGCCTGATTTAATCCGGCGATTTAAGCAATTTGCCAAAACGTCTGAACACTTTTCCAGCCTTCCACACACGAGAATTGCTCATGCCCTGCAATGTGTGCTGCAGCTCCCTTAGTTGTTTTTCCAGATCTTGATTGGCTTCACGGAGGTCTTTATTGTGGGCAAGCAAATACTCCGTGCGCAACGCGACGTCGCAACTGCGCTTGATCAGCCTGCGGATCGCTTGCTCGAATTTGGGCTCCAGGGGCTTTTCGAGCAGCTCTTCGTAAGTGGACGTCCTGGAGACAAAAGGCACCTGATCGACTCTTTCCCAGATTGGAACACTAGTATCAAAGACAGGGAAATTTTCCAGCTGACCGCAATCGTGCAAAACAGCCATTGTTCGAACGCACTTAGCGCAGGCAGAGCAATTGCCGTATGAAGCACGACTCGACCAGCAAACGCGCAAATGGCTCTGAACAAGCGGCTCTTTAGAGATTTTCCTGATTCTCTCGGTGCGCGAGGCAGTGGCATCGCCATGCACAATTTTCAAGACCTTCGACGACCACAACGGATCGATACGCCAATGAGATCCCCACAGTGACCGCCAAGAACTCTGCCCCCACGACGGTGGAATTACAACTGAATGAAATTTGGCGGAAAGCAAATGACCGATTGCCGCAAGAACGCCGCCATGAGCATCGTCCCAGGAAATGCCGTCAATTACCGAATGTTCTTTGATGTTTGTGCGCAGAAAAACTGATTCAAGTTTTTTATCAGCGCATACTTCTCTAACAGTCTCCTTCAGCCGCTCATATCTGGCTATTTCGCCAAGATCCATATCAAAACCTTGAAGACAAATGAGAGCATCGGGCGCCGTCTCAGCCGTCAGCAATTCGTAAAAAGAGTCGACGCCTGCGGAGAAAAATTGCCCCCGCTGCCGCCCTGTAGCCGCAGAGCGCACCGTCGTTTTCGCGGTGATTGGCAGCACAGTAGTGACACCCCAGGCTTCACCCAAAAGTGTGGTGAGCTGCTCAACGTTTTCCTTCCACTCTGCGCATACCGGCTCAGAAAGTTGGATCCGCAAACCCTGCAGCAAAATCGGGATCAGCAAAGCACATCCAAGAGCCTCACCGCTCAAAGTAAGGGGGGCGTCATCGGATTCGAACCACACTTTCTCACCATCGAACACAACGCTTGAACGCCAGAAGCCATCAAGCTTCTCATCGACGAATGATTCGACCGCACCTGTCATAGATCTGAATTACCGGACTTTCAAAATATGATGCCTGAGCATGAACCTGCCTCGGTACTTCATCGCGTCACCGCTCTTCAGGAGAGTGAATGCAGGCTCCATAAATGGCAGCACTTTCTCCAGTCCCAGTGATCCGGTCAAAATAGGATCGCGCAATATTATTGTTGCGTTCGGTCTCGCCGTTGCGCGGATGCGCTTCATCACGTCTTTGCGTGGAGCGGCAAAAGGTCCAAAGTAAATCGCGTCGAAATACGAATAATCGAGAGTGGTCGCATCCGCCTCGATGACTCTGACTCTGTCCAGATTGAATTTGCGCAACAGGGCATTGGAATCTTCCACAGCCTGTCGCAAATTGTCGATGCCGACAATAGCTGGAATGGGTGTCTGATCGTACAGGTAGAACAGTCCGGAAGGGACTTTTCCGCATCCAAGCATGACAATGCTGCGAAACTGCGAGAAATCAACGAGCGACGGCAATTCTTCCATGCGAGTATAAGCGCCGCGCACACATGCGCTGACAACGTCTTTCATCTTTTGCCAGGGCTCAAGCGACGCTTGCATGATCTCGGCAAATGCCTGCTCTTCCATGCGCCAGGCCAATTCCAGGGTGGCGCGCAAGAAAAACTCGTGATACGCAGGAAATGCCGGTCCAATTTCAAATGTGTCGTAAGCGACTTCATCATTGTAAGTGGAGATGAAAGTCAGATATTCGCCCATTCCCTCAACAAATTTTGCCGTATCGCCTGAGTGCAAAGCCGGCTCGATTTGCTGTTTCAAGTCTTCGAGATTGGCCAAAAGCCACTTAACGCGTTTTTTCAGAGAATCATTGGTAGCAGGCTGAATCCTGGTCTTGCCCGCCGGGGCTTTCGATTTGCCCGCTTTCGGCTTGGCGCCAGTCGACTTCTGAGCGCCTTTTCGAGTGCCTGCTTTGCCGGTGATGTCCTGCAGGCCGCTGGCGATTGCCGGATCTTGTGCAGCAATCGAAGCCGCAGCACTCGATTGAACTGCAGTCGCGTCCCTGGCTCCGGCTCCAAATCCAAAAATATTCAGGCGCATTAAAGTGCCTCCTGACAAATACTCATAATTACGGCCTCATCGTCACTGGAGCCATGTTACAGGTATCTTTGCATCCCTATCAGGATAGATATCTCAGCTTAGGCACATTTTATTGGCAGAAAGACAGAAAAGCTCACGAAAACGCCCGATCAGCCCTTACCTTAGATGCTTCGCCTCGCAAAAAAAGCTTTACGTCCTTATAATCCGCTGGTTCGCAGTTAATTCGTGCTGCCTGATGGCGCCAAAATGCTGCTTTTGTGCGAACCACCAGGATTCTCAGAATATGAACTTGAAATTATCTTTGTTGAGGGGGATATGCCAAACCCCAGCCTACGTAGCCTGCGCAAAAGGCTTTTTTGCTGATGAAAGTTTGAATGTTGAAGCGGAAGTGGCTGCCACCGCGTGGTTAGTGCCGCACAAGCTGACCACAGATGAATGTCAATTCGCTGTCATGCCCTGGTCGCGTGTCGCCGCTGCCGAAGGGTATCCCTTCGTGCTTTTGGCCGGTTCGGGCTTTGAGGAAGCAGCGATAGTAATACGACACGGCATCGAGCAAAACCAGGTAAAGAAAGTCGCAATTCCGCAACGCGGTGGCATCAAGGACCTCACCGCCATGGGACTAATCAACTCCCTCGGCTGGAAGGATGCAGAGCTTTTGAGAATGCCTTCCGGTGACGGTGCAATTATTTCTTTCTTCGGGCAAGGCGCCGATGCAGCATCCATGGTTGAGCCCTATGCGACCATGATGGAAGAATTGGGTGTCGGCAAAGTATTGAGACGCACCGGCGATCTCTGGAAAGGCGCTCCCGGATGTTCTCTAACAACAACAAGAGAATTCCGCGACCAATATCCGGAAGTGGTATCGAAAGTGGTGCGGGCCTTTGCCAGAGGGGCGGACTATGTTCTCAAAAATCCTGATGAAAGCGCTGAAATTGCCAGCCGTCACATCGGAATCAGCGCCGCTATCATTCGCAAGGCGCTGGATGTAAACAAACCGAATGTTGATGCTTTGCGAAACACGGCCTCAATGAAGCAAATCATCGATTTGATGAAACAGCTCGGCTATGTCGAGGAAGACAGCTCGCTGTATCTCGATCTCTCATTCCTGGATCAGGCACGCACTGCAGTCCATCGCTAAATTCGCATCGCGAAGCACTAGACGAAGCAGCTGTCGTGCAGGATCGCAAAAACAACTCTGCAAGATTGCAAAAACAACTCTGCCGATTTTCAATCAGACTTCGCCTATCTACAGCCCGCGGTTGCGGTCCAGTCTTTCGCGTGGATTCCAGCTTGGGGTAATGCATCCGACATGATCGTAGGAGGTTCGCGGATCGTCGGTTTGAACCAATGCCAGCAAGCGTTGTCCGGTGATCAGAAAGCGCCTCGAATTAGTCTCAATGATGTCCAATACTGCCTTGGCACGATCCGGAAGAGCAATGCAGAACTTGTCAAAATGCAATAGGGCAATTGCGTAACCGCCGTCGGCATTGATATCCAGCTCGCTGAGGCAGTCATTGAACGCATTCATATTTTTGCCGTAATAATCAGGAAAGGCGAGAACACGCTTTACGTCAGCATGAAAAACATCCTCAGTGCGCCAATTAGCCGCATCCAGCCCGCGCACCTTGTACTCGTGTTTCTTCAACCATTGGCAATCTTCCTGCAAAATCTCTTCGCTGAAATACAGCGACACGGCACCATTCTGGAGCAACTGATAGTCCAAACGGTCCCAAATATCTACAGAGTTGATGAAACTCGCCAATGAAGTCTCCTCTAAACTGCCTGCCTGATTCAGACGTAAGAGTATCTCACAGGAATTACCCTGTATTCTCGCCTGAATCTATTACTTTTTGCCAGCCGAGACCGTGGACTTCTCACGGGTTGCCGATGCAGGCAATGTAGTGTTTTCCAAAACATACTGGAAGATCAAAGGCGCGATGATTGTGGCATCGGACTCGATTACAAAGCGAGGAGTGGTTTCCTCCAGCTTGCCCCAGGTGATTTTCTCATTAGGAACAGCGCCGCTGTACGAACCGTAGGAGGTGGTGCTGTCCGAAATCTGGCAGAAATAGCTCCAGAACGGGATCGGCTTTTGCAAGTCCTGCTGAATCAAAGGCACTACGCAAATCGGGAAGTCGCCGGCGATGCCGCCGCCGATTTGGAAGAAGCCAATGCCGTGCTCCTTGCTGCAAGCGCCTTCATACCATTTGATCAGCTCTTGCATGTATTCGAGACCGCCGCGAATAATCTGGCAAGACGAAAGCTCGCCTGTAACCACGTGCGATACGAAGATATTTCCGAGCGTGCTGTCTTCCCAACCGGGCACGAAGATCGGCAGGTTTTTCTCAGCCGCAGCCAATATCCATGAATCTTTCGGGTCGATTTGATATTCGTTTTTCAAAACACCGGACTTGACCAGACGATACATCACTTCATGCGGAAAGAGTCTCTCGTTGGCTTTGTCAGCGGCTTCCCAGATATTGAGCACATGCTTTTCGATTTTGCGAATAGCCGTATCTTCAGGAATGCATGTATCGGTGACGCGGTTCAAACCACGCTCGCGCAGCGCTGTTTCCTGCTGCGGAGTCAATTCTCTGTAATTGGGAATGCGCTCATAATGGTTGTGGGCAACCAGGTTGAAGATGTCTTCTTCCAGGTTGGCGCCGGTGCAGGTTATAGCCTGCACTTTGTCATTGCGGATCATTTCAGCCAGCGACAAGCCAAGCTCGGCAGTGCTCATCGCGCCCGCCAGAGTGATCATCATCTTCTTGCCTGTGCGCAAATGCTCCACATAGGCTCTGGCTGCGTCCTTTACGGTCGCGGCGTTGAAGTGGCGAAAGTGATGCTCAATGAAATTCGTAATCGTGCTCATCGCGCTGCCCTCTGTCCTTATATCGATACCGGCGTGGAAATTTAGCACGTAAAAGCCCGAAAGTACCGATTAGCACCGAAGAAACTTAATACTGGTTACGTTTTAGGGGCTATTTACAACCAATGCCAGGGGCATACAATGTTAAGGCTGAGATGGAAGCATTGCGCATGGCACCGAGAAAACAGAAAAAAGTCGGCAACGCCAAGGTGAAGAGCGATTTAGCGCCACTTGATGAATCCGTGGATAGTGAATCGCGCGGATTCTTTGCTCTGGACGATGCAGACTTGGAAGCAGCAAGCAAAGAAATTGCTGCCGACTTTGAACAGTCGCTCAAGAAGACGGCAAGCGAACTCTAGGAATAGTATGCAGCCTCCTTCCACACTTATGAGGAAAGTTTGGAAATGCCTTCCAGCGAAATTGCTTGGTTAACACACGATGAATTCATGGTTGCCTTCGAAAAGCCCCCCGAACCTGTGCGATTGCAAGAACTGGTCACCTGTGAGGTAAGTTTTGAGGAAGCCAAATCTCTGATTCCTGCTGAACCGCTTCACGAACCACCAGATACTAAATGGAGGTATCCAGGTCCAATCGCCGAGTGGTATGGCAAAACACAAGGCCTATTATTGATAATGACTGCGCATACAACTGATCACCTAAAAATTCTAGAGATTGCTATTCAACCCGACAGAAAACCTTTCATTGCGTGGCAGCAAATATCGAATTTGAAAGCCCTCCCGGCACAGTTTCTACAATCAATAAATTGGGTCAAATCCGCAAGAGGGATGCATTCTTTCGCCATAGAAGCAGAGCGCAATGACGTTCGCTACGAGATGTTCTTCGGCGAAAAGGAGGAGTGTGTTGAATTGGAGAAACAGCTTAAGTCCTTCGACAATCGCCTCAAACTGGAAGTCATAAAATTGGCTCAGCCTTGCGAACTCCCCTGAGCATCAAGCATTCAACGCAACCGACTGAACAATTCGGACGCAGGTATGGGACAAATAGATCGTACCTGAGCGTGTGGTTCAATAGATGATTCCTTCGATGGATCGGAAAGAGGCTTTGGCATGAAACTGCTGATACTGGGCGGCACTGTTTTTCTCGGACGTCATCTTGTGACGGCGGCGCTTGCGGCCGGTCATACGGTCACGACATTCAATCGCGGCACGCAAGTGTTAGATGTTTTCATATCGAGCATTTCGGTATACAAAGGTTTTCCAACGCTGGGCATGGACGAAACCGCAGAGGTCAAGTCTATCGAAGCAGGAGATGAAACCGAGTATGGGTCGCTGAAAGTGGCTTGCGAGCAGGTGGTCGAGAAACTGTTCGGCGAGCGGTCAACAATAATCAGACCGGGTCTCATTGTCGGACCTTACGATCCGACCGATCGTTTCACATACTGGCCTCACAGAGTTTCAAAAGGCGGGCGCATTCTTGCACCGGGTGATCCAGAGCGATGCATTCAGTTTATTGATGTTCGCGATCTGGCAAAATGGGCAATTCACATTGTCGAAAACAAAACCACCGGAATTTTCAACGCCACCGGACCGGAAAAACCGCTGACCATGAGGCAATTCCTCAACGAATGCAATGCGGTGGGCGGCAACTTCGCTCAATTCATCTGGATCGGCGACGACGAGCTGGTCAAAGCCGAGGTGTCACCATGGATGGAAATGCCGCTTTGGATCCCCAGTAGCGACGAAGAACATCGTGGTTTTCTAAATATGAGTTGCGCAAGAGCACAACAAGCGGGTTTAAGCTACTCCAGTCTGGCCAAAACGATCCAGGACACCCTCATCTGGGATACCTCGCTTGGCGCGGCACGTGAGCGCAAAGCCGGCTTGCCGGAAGCACGAGAAAGCGCGGTATTAGCGACACATTCCAGAGCTTCCATATGATTCAGCAACCTGCGGATTAATACTTTCAGCTTTGATAAAATAAAGAGCCCCTTGCAGGAGGTATAAAAGATGCGACACCGCTCGTCAGGTTTTTTTGGTGCAGCCGCGATTGCAGTGCTGTTTGCTTGTGCACCGCCCGGCTGGGCTGATGAATACAGTCAGGGAACCGCAGACTATGCAGTGGGCTATTTTGTTGGGGCAAAACTGCATTTCATAAAAGCGGCTGCGGCAAAACCCAAATCCTGGCAAGCTCATTACCAACTTGCAAATACCTACATTCAGCTGAAGGATTCCGCCAACGCCAAGAAGAGTTACCTTAAATGCATCGCCTGCAATCCACCTGCCGATACTAAAGCGAACTGCCAGAGGGCACTTGCATACATTGCTTCTAATCCCACGCTGGCAGCACCTGCTGCAGCGGCACCGGTCTACAGGCCTTCGATGTACTCCAGCGGCACTACTTCCAGCTCAACTTCGTCAACAACGGAATCGGCAGGCGCAAGTGGAAGCGACGGGAAGGAAGCACAACGGGCAAAAATAATGCAAGCGGCGGAAGCTGAAATCGCGAAAATGCGCGCTGCCGAAGAGGTTCGCTTGAAGGAAATGGAAGCCAACTCCAATCAAATGTTTCGGCATGACGATGGGACAGTGAGTCCTGGATTGTCGCAGGAAGATCACGCCGCATTCAAAAAAGAGGTTGAGCAAAAGGCCACAGCGATCAGAGAGAATGCGAAACGGCGGGCAGACAGCATCAGGTAAGGCAGAGGCAACTCTCCACTTCAATGAAAAACCTCGTACTTATCGCATTTTGCCTTGCTCTAATATTTTTCGCGGACTTAAAATTGTTCGCGCAAACATCACAAGCGGGAAGGTTTAAAACCTTTTGGCCGCCTGTCGTCAACCAGGTTTACCCGGAGGTAGAACTTTGTGACCTCTCCGGCAATAGAGTAAAACTCTCTGCCTATGCGGGAAAAGTCATTTTGCTCGAGCCGATTGGGATGTCGTGCCCGGCTTGCCAGGCTTTTGTCGGCGGTGACAAAAGGGGCGGCATCAATGGAGTAACACCGCAAGCGGGACTTTCATCCGTAGATGCACTTCTCAAAGCGCAGGGAGTTTCAATTTCCGATCCCCGTCTGGTCAGAGTGCAATTGCTGTTGTACGGACCCAGCCTCAGTGCTCCCACACTTGCAGAAGCTCAAGCCTGGTCGAGACATTTCGATTTCGGCAGACGCAGCAATGAAGTGCTTTTGCTGGGAGACCAGAGATACATCAACCAGCACAGTTTCAATATGATTCCAGGCTTTCAACTGATCGACAAAAATTTTGTTCTGCGCTGCGATGCCTGCGGGCACAACCCGAAAAGCAACATGTATACGGAATTGATTCCGATGGTTGGAAAGCTGCTTTGAAAGCAAAAAAGATCTTTCAGATCATTGGAGTATTTTTTCTTCTGCTGTGCATAACAGTATTTAGCTCGACCTATTACTTCGTTGTGCAAGCCTTGCAAGACTTCGAATTTTTCAGCAAGGCCGTTTTGCATCCGATTGTGGCGCCGAAGGAAGCTTATGACAAAGAACCGGTCGCCGGCATCAAGAAGATCTCGCTTTTCATTCGCTGTGCCGACGGATCGAAAATGCATGCTTTGTATTTCAAAAAACCAGGTGCCGACAAAGTATTTGTCGTCAATCACGGCGCCGGTGGAAATTTGCTAGGGCGTGCCTACATCGCACGGAGCGCTGCTCTCGCCAATTGCTCGACATTGCTCTACGACTATCGCGGTTATGCACTGAGCACAGGCAATTTCAATCTCGACAGCATTCTTGAAGACGGTCTTACTGCCTACGACTATGCTCGCAAACAATTGGGTTATCCGGACAATAAAATTATCGTATGTGGTGAATCGATTGGCTCTGCAGTGGCGTGCCAAACGGCTGCCAATCGTCCCTGCGCCGGAGCGCTTCTACTCTCGGGCGTGACCAGGCTGCCGGTCGCCATTCGAAAAATCCTCCCTGTCTTCTGGATTTTTCCTGACGCGTGTTTTGCTAAAACAAAAATAGACAACCCTACCACCATCAAAAATGTGCATGTGCCCGTTCTTTTGGTGCATGGAAAGCGGGACGAGCAGGTGCCTTACGAATGCTCGCAAGAAAATTTTGCAGCAGCCTCGGAGCCAAAAAAATTAGTGCTTCTGCCGAATTGCGGGCACGATGATGTCGGTCGCAAAGACGCGGAAGAATTTCAAAAGGCAATCGACGACTTTGTCGATAGTCTGAGCAGCAACTAACGCTTACTTCATCTTGCCGCTGTCCTTGTAATTCTGCATGCTAACTTCAGAAATACAAGGACGCGTCATTTGATCCAGCGAACCAATTACTTAAAATCCGTTCGTTCTATATTGAGCGAGAATCCCATTTGCGCTCTCCTGGGTCCACGACAATGCGGCAAAACCACCCT
>JBGAVL010000156.1:0-14173 GCA_044228145.1 Obscuribacteraceae bacterium (SeqCode) | reverse complement strand
CTTATGGATTCAAGCGAGTTGTATTCCTCTTTTCCATAGGAATACAACGCTGTCAATATTAGAAGCTGCGGCAGAAGTGTTAGCTGTAAAAGAATCAGTGCCTTAACGGAAATGGGCAATTTGATGTTTCTTTTCTGCAAGGAAAACAATCCCATTAGGTTATGTTGGCTGTTCCTTCAAGGATGTAGCCTGATTTGGCGGCAGTTTTAATAACACACTCTTTGCCCTCTGGTGTAATCTTGCGTTTTAAATTGTGCATGATCGTCCGTACCGAGTCTTCGGAAGACTCGTTTTCCGACGGCCAGATCGACTTAAGAAGAGCTTTGCTGCTGAAGTGTCGGTTGGGATTTCGTATGAGAAATTCCAAAATGGCAAACTCTTTTGGTGCCAGTGTAATTTTCTTGTCCTCAACCGTCACCGACTTGCTCTCTAATTCAATAGTCAAATAACCAAAGTGAACAACTGTCGAAAGAAGTCCTTTCGGTCTGCGCAAAAGACTCCTTACTCTGGCAGTCAGTTCGCGAAAATGAAACGGCTTGAGCAAGTAATCGTCAGCCCCAGCATTCAAGCCTGTTTCGATGAAATCGACGTCGCTTAAAGCGGTAAGAAAGAGAACGGGAAGTTCCATTTTTTGTTTTCTAAGCGAGCGACAGACTTCCAGCCCATCGATTCCAGGCAAGTGCCAGTCCAGAATCGCCAGCTCAAAATCAAAGCAATCGAGCAGCTGAAGACCATCTTCACCAGTCTCGGCATGTTCGACAGTATGACCGTCGGCAGCCAAAAAATCGCAAACGCTCAGGGCTAGATTTTTATCGTCTTCAACCAGAAGAATTTTGGCCATTGGCGCCGCAACACGTGAAAGTTCTAATGCCTTCATTTTACAAGCTCAGGTGCGTCGAATCGAGCGGAAACACCGGGAGTGCTGCCGCTCGATCCTTCAAACTACCTTTCATGTGGTCTAGAGCGGCGGGATGTCAATAAAACTCGGAGCGTTGCCCTGAGATTTATTTTGCTCGTTAGGGGCAGACTGCATTCCTTCTCTGGCTCTGTTAACCTCATCCATCATATGGTTTGAACCTTCTTGTTGTGTCTGGCTCTCGGCAGAGACGTCTCCGCCTTTGTGCCACGGACCCCAGTTGCCATCTGCGTTTCTGCCTCTTGCTGCTATAGCCATTCAATAAGCTCCTTTATATAGAATCTGTGACACGCTCTAGAGCTTTATTGCACCTTTTGCGTTGTCGCGGTGTTGCTTCCGACAATCCAAGACTATTGCCAGATGCCTTAACGCAACATAAACAAGGAGCTGGTTTTCTCCAAACACTTCTTCCTCAGCAGGAGGCACGCCCGCTTGACATTGGGTAGTGGGTAGTATACACTACACATATGAGCGAGTTCGGGACGTACATTAGAGACAGGCGGATAGAGCGGCAAACGCTTTATCCAGACCGTTTTTCGATTCGGCGCCTGGCCAAAGCAATAGACATTGAGCCCTCCTACTTGAGCAAAATAGAGCGCGGTCAGCAACCACCGCCCGGTGAAGAGACCATCATCGCTCTGGCTAGAGAATTGGACGAAAATCCTGATGTGCTCTTGGCTCTTGCGGGTAAAGTATCCAGAGAGCTGCAAGAGATCATCCGCAAGAGACCCAAATTGTTCGCTGAGTTAATCCGGCAGATGCAAGACATGCCGGAGCACGCTGTTCTCAGACTTGTTCGCGAAGTTCGCGACGGAAATTGGTGAGGATGTATAAATGATTGAGCTACAACGCGATCAACTGATTTTTTCATTTCCTGAAGTTCACCCGGACGCAAAATTGACGATTTCGTTTCAGCGAACGTTGCGCGTGCCAGATGATGGCTTCAAATATGCACTGCCTCCTGGTTTCGCAAGATTCCCTATCAGGCATGTTGATGATTTTGCACAACGCGTTCCGGAGAAATGGATCGAGCACGGTGGTGTAATGCTGCCGATGTATCAATCGGAGGCTATGTGGCTGCATTTTTCCCCACACTATGTTGGTTCAAGGGGGGCATATCCTTTTGCTATCAGAGTTTTGACAGGCAAGATTGATGCCATCACAGGGGAAACATACTCTGCAGGTCTCAGCAAAAGTCCTCAGAATTATGTGGCGGTGCCAGGACAACCATGGCTGGATGGATATTGCGTAGGCAAGGGAGTCGTGCGGCAGTTCGTCGCGATGCCGCTTGGTGAAGGTTATACAGCAGAAGAGCAAATAACTGGAAGCGATGAACATGGCGGAGTGCAAATCGTTGTTTATCCAATGAAAAAGGAAGCATTCGAAAGGCATTGCCCAGAGAACAACTACAGAATGATGCATCGGATGAGTTGTACTGCAGCTGTTGATTTTGAAATGGGCGTCGCACCCGGTGGACAGATCGAACAGCAGATATACGCCGATCGGTTTGATCCGGCCGATTGGGAAGAAACGTCAAGCCGATGCTTCGTTCACATAGTCAACTCAAAAGTGTGGCGGCAAGTTACTTTGACTCGACCACCAATAAAACCACCAACCGCAAAGCAGTACACAAAGGCGGGTTTACCGTGGTTTTCTTATTATGATGATCAGTTGCCTGAGCTCGATAGCACGGAGCCTTTGGAAAGATTGCTTTCAGTAAACACGCTCAAACGGCTCTGGACCGGAAAGCAATTAGATGGAAATAAATCTTGCGATCCTAAAGTTGTGATTCCAATTCGCAAAGGGCTTCGGAAAAATCAAGTGCGCGAATCGAACCTGTAGTTGTTTCCAGCCGAATCGGTAGTCTTTAGAAACATCTCGACTAATCCGCTATTCTCTCGAGAGACTCACATTATCGCAATTCGCTGTCCACCG
Source organism: Obscuribacteraceae bacterium (SeqCode) (assembly GCA_044228145.1). Lineage (GTDB taxonomy): Bacteria > Cyanobacteriota > Vampirovibrionia > Obscuribacterales > Obscuribacteraceae > QKMZ01. The sequence continues at coordinate 11,322 of JBGAVL010000156.1, read as the reverse complement.
GTGTATACGTTAAAGCGATTGTCCCTCACGAATCCCAGTAGCGTAATACCACAATCGTTAGCCAGCTCGACCGCCAGGCTGGAGGGGGCTCCTACCGCTGCAACAATAGGAATGCCGGCGCCGGCGGCTTTCTGAATCAATTCGAAACTCGCTCTTCCACTCAGCAACAATACGCACTCATTGAGCGGCAGTTTCCGCGAAATTAGCTGCGAACCAATAAGCTTATCCAAGGCGTTGTGCCTGCCTACATCCTCTCGCACAGCAATCAGGTTGCCCTCCCGATCAAACAGCGCCGAAGCATGAATTCCACCTGTGTGTGCAAAGTCCGGCTGCTTATGCCGGAGAGTGTCCGGCAAAGCGGAGATGGTGTGACGGCTCACTGAAACTTCGCTTTCTATGCGAGACTTGCGGCGCTGCATCACGGCGGCTATAGACTTCTTTCCGCAAACACCGCAACTTGAATTGACAAACGAATGGCGCTCCAATTTATCTAGCTCTTCCATTTCAACTTGCAATCCGGCTTTCAGAGTGATTCCAACGAAATTACAACCCTTCGCCCTTACTCTGTCGACGTCGAAAACTCCGTCGATAACGCCTTCGCAAAACAGAAATCCAAGAGCCAATTCTTCGTCATTGCCCGGGGTTCGCATAGTCACCGCCACAGAACGGCTGAATGGTCTGCCGTCGTGAAGTCCCTCGATATGAATTTCCAACGGTTCTTCAACAGACAAAAAGTCTGTGAATCGCTCCGGACTGCCGCCGTTGATCTTAAGCGTTTCCACCTCAACAATATTCTGTCTATCGTTTTTACAAACCATTGGCGTCAAAACTCTTTGTAAACGGCTAGGACTCTTTTTAGCAGGTAGGACTCAGTTAGTGGCTAGGACTCTTGTGAGCGTTTTACATCAATTACTATCTGTTTCATCAAAGGTTGATCGCTTTGCTGGCTGAAGTCTCCAATCGGGCAAAGTGCGTTGCACTCAGGCATGTATCCGGCGGCGCAACCTTTTGGAATATCGTATTTGACGGCGCGAAACTGTCTTATCGTGCGCTCTGTTCCATCTTTTGCAAAACTGGTTATGTCAATGAACGCAAATTGGTCGAGGTTTCTCTCCTTCATGTCTTCAGCGTTCATGAAAAGCAGCTTGCGCAAGTTTTTGACACCGCGATATCTATCGTTGTCGGAATATACCGTTGTGTTGAATTGATCGTGAGAACGCACGGTACACATCATCAGTTTGCCGGCTGGCGGAAGCGCATCATGAAGGGGAGCCGCAGAGAAGTTCGCCAGTCCGGTCGGAGTGTTGAAAGTCAGTTCGCGGGCTGGTTGTGCCAGGCGAAATCCTAAAGGTTTCCTCACTCTGCGATTGAAATCTTCAAAGCCGACCAGCGCCTCCGACATCTTGTCCCGAATTAAATCATAGTTGCCTGTGTATTTTTCCCAGGGAGTTTTCGAATTCGGCAAAGTTGCTCGCGCGATACCACTTACGATTGCACACTCCGACATCAGTGATTTTGACGCCGGTGCTTTCATTCCTTTGGAGAGATGCACCATACTCATACTGTCTTCCACTGTAATCTGCTGAGGACCTTCGCTCTGCTCGTCAAACTCCGTCCGTCCGAGACATGGCAGAATGAGAGCCTCCTTACCGTGCACGACATGGCTGCGATTCAACTTCGTACTGACATGAACAGTCAGTCCGCATCGCCTCAGCGCCTCAAATGTGTATTCGGTATCAGGAGTTGCCGATGCGAAATTGCCACCCATACCAACAAAAACTTTCACTTCGCCTTTATGCATACCATCGTTTTTTTTCATCGATGGTGCGCACAGTGTCGAGCCCGTGCTTGCGAGGAGAGCTAATACCGCATGCGGTGTCGAGCCTCGCCAGCCATTCTTCTGATGGTGCATGATCGATACCACAGGTACGATTGCCCTGGACATTGCTGTGCCCGCGAATAGGGCATGGTCCCGCGCCTTCTCTGCCGATGTTGCCCCGGAGCAACAGGACATTGACTATCTCGCGAATGGTATTAACACCAAATTCGTGCTGAGTGATGCCGAGGCACCAGCTGATTATGGCGGCACCCGCCTGTCTGTATATTTCTGCGGCTTTGATAATCTCTGCCCGTGTCACTCCAGATTGAATCTCCAACTCTTCCCATGAAGTCTGCGCGCAAACTTGTTTGTATGTGTCAAACCCTGCAGTGTACTTCTCGATAAAGTCAGTGCTGATGGCATCTTTGTCTGTCTCAGAGAGTTGCAGCAAGTACTTTCCAATACCGCGCATCACAGCCATGTCACCGCCGATACGGGGCTGCAAATTCAGTGAGCTGGTCTTCGTCGCTCGAAAGAGCAACATATCCATTACTTCATGAGGAGTAATCGCGTCTGTCGCCGCGACTTCAATCAATGGATTGATGTGGACTATTTTCATATCGCGCTCTTTGACGCCGTCACCGAGGGCAGTCAACATCCGCGGAGCATTCGTGGCAACGTTGACGCCCATCACAAAAATTGCGTCTGCTTTCTGCCAGTCGACGAGATCGACGGTTCCTTTGCCGGTAGCAATCGCAGCCGTCAATGCGCGCCCGCTGGCTTCGTGGCACATGTTTGAGCAGTCGGGCAAATTATTGGTGCCGAATTCGCGCGCAAACAACTGATACAAGAAAGTTGCTTCATTCGACAGCCGGCCTGACGTGTAAAAGCTCGCTGCATCAGGCGACGGCAGTGCGTTAAGGTGTTTTGCAATCAGCGCAAACGCTGCCTCCCAGCTGATCGGCTCGTATCGGTCCGTGCTCTGGTTATAAACCCTAGGCTCTGTTAGCCGACCGGCATCTTCCAATTCAAAATCGCTCCAGCCGAGCAGATCGGATACTGCATGCTGCGCGAAGAATTCACTCCCGACCCTCTTCTTGGTCATTTCCCAGGTGACGTGTTTGATACCATTTTCGCAAATGTCCATTCTCAGACCTTTGCGATCGTCGGGCCAGGCACAACCGGGACAGTCAAAACCGCCATTCTCATGGTTCATGCGAAATATCGACTCGACACCTTCGACAATCGCTCGCTGTTCCAAAAGAACACGCCCTACACTAAACGCGGCTCCCCACGCAGCGGCAGGATGCTTGTAGTCTTGTTGGGAAAACTTGGGCATCTTCTTTTTCGAAGAATTGTTCTTTCCGCCTGGTGAATTGTTTTCCTGCGCAGGAGTGTTCTCCTGATCCGAAGAGCTATTCTTCGCATCGAGAAAGTTTTTCTTCTCGTCTGCAGGCATCCCTATTTATCCGGTGATGGATTGCTGAAGAGCAATGGCCCCTTTTTCAGCGCATCGATGATTTTCGGTGACACTCCGAAGTTGGTTTCCATCAATCTTTCCGGTGTCTTCGCCAACCACTCAGTCAACGAGATTTCCTGGTAGGTACCCGAATTGAACACAGCCAGCATTTCGCATTCGCTGTCACCAACGGTCTCCAAATAGTGACCGCAACCCATCGGCACATAACCGACATCGCCAGGTCCGAATTCACGGGTGATGCTGCGCCCTTGCGATCCGAAGACGGTCATTCGTGCGCGACCATTTATGTAGTACTGCCATTCATCCGCATTGGGGTGCCAGTGCAGTTGGCGCATCGCATATGGTTTCATTTTAAGAATTGCGCCGGACATTGTTGTCGAGATCGGAAATTGCTTTTGCTCGACAAGATTGAACGAACCACCTGGTGTTGTGACCGGCACTTTCGAGCCCAATCTAAAACGGTGAGTCAGAGGCGGTGGGTTTTGGCTGCCCGGCTCAGGATCGAGCGGAAGTGGCGGCGGCACCGGACCTTGACTTATGTAGACTTCCTTCTTGGGGAAAGTCGAAAAAGAACTTGCGGGTATGCCAAAATTCTTTGCCAGAACGCCGGGCGGAGTCTGCGCTAACCAGTCGCTGACGCTAAAGGTCGCGAACTCGGAGAAATAGCCGCTATCGAAGATGAGCAGGAAGTGACACTCTGAGTCGCCGAGCCCCTGAATCGAATGTCCATGACCGCGCGGAAAATACCAGACATCGCCGGGTCCGAAATCTTTGATTTCGTGATGTCCTTCCGGATCGATAACCGTGACTCGGCAATGCCCTTTGAGGACATAGGCCCATTCCGCAGCGTTGGCATGCCAGTGAAGTTCTCTCAAAGCGCCGGGCTTGAGGAACATCGAAACGCCGGCCATGCCTTTCGAAATTGGAAAGTTGCGCGCGGTCGCTTCATTGGATGCGCCGCCCGGATGCTCTTTGAGCGGTTGCTTTCCGAGCTCGTATTTGATTTCGGGCATTCCGGCGCTGTCGCCTTCAGCTGGCTTTTCAGCCGGCTTGGCGGCATAACTGTCCTCTGCAAGCGCAGGGGCGCTCGAAATACTGAAGATGCAAGCTAATGCAACAGTAAATGCGCGGATTTTCCGGGAGTCGAATCTTGTAGATACCATAACCATCTTCTCTATGGGGGACAAGGATCGTAGCCCATTGACAAGGAGCTTCAGCCTTGGCCAGGATTACAAAAACGAAGGACAGAACCTTTCAATTGTAAGGACGCCCGGCATGTCAAGCTCAAGCATCTCTGCATTGCTGAAAGCACACACGCTTCAGCTTCGCCGCTGTCCATGCCGTTCTACGAACAGCGATTTGCCAAAAGCAATATCTGCAACCAGTCGTCTCTGCGCGCCTTGCTCAACATAGATCAAACCACTGCGTTAAATGGGATTTAGGCAAACACTACCGCGATTCACTTCTATCAATCAGAGCCGAGATGTTTAGGCTGAAACGCGCAGAAAGTTTTTTTGCTTGTTCGAGGCTGAGACGACGCTCACCCTTCAAGAATTCCGACACTCTACTTGGAGATCCAAACTCTTGCACAAGATCTTTTTGTGCAAGATCGTTCTGCTTCATAAGAAATTGGATTAGCTCCCGTGGCGACATTTGAGCAGCGTCATCCCACTGTGATTCATACTTGCTGATCAGCCCTGTAAGTACTTCCAAATAATCGCGCTCAGCTTGATTAAGTGAATCCAAGCGATCGAGAAGAGTGTCGCAAATATCAGCAGCTCTTTCGTTGTGCTCATCGTCGCGAATCGGACGAAGTGGAAAGCGCTTGATCAGCTTTCCATATGCCCTACTGTCGTCATTCATGATCATTGACATTGCTGCGAACCTACTTCTTCCACTTGCCTTTGCCGTACTCCTCATGCGTCAACACGTGACGAATATAGAGCGTTTCATTTTCGAAGTGAGCAATTGCGATTAATCGATAATCGTTACCCTTAATATCGAAGACAACTTTGCCATCCACCCAATCCGCAGTTGTGAAGCTCGCACGGATGTCTGGAAAATTTCTCCAAACCGCAGACCGCACAGCTTCCCTCCACTGCTTAAGAGGTTCTTCGGCTTGTTTGTGTTTTCGGAAGAACTTTCGAACTCTTCCCCAATGCACGACCTGCATCGCGTGCTCCTCGTCTTAACATCTTCCCATTTTGGGAAGTTTTCCACAACGAAATTCTTCCCAAAACGGGAAGAATTAATCTTCACAACACCAAGATCCAACTAGTGTCAGCGGCTTCTGAATGACTGTTTCCATCGCGGCTCCCCCTCGAAACTTTCATTGGAACTCAAGCGAAACTTCAATTCAATGTGTAATTGTGCATATTCCCATGATCGTAAAAACCGCACTGAAAGCCGGCACAAATTGAATTCCCGGACTGAAGTCTAGGGATAACCCCCGGGTGTCAACTCACCGCTTCTTAGTAAAATGACGGGCATTGGCGATTGCCGATTTGTATCCATATGTAGTCTAGCCAACGAATTCGGTTCTTCCGGCGCAGCGCCGCGCATCGCATACAGAATCATTTCAGGGAGAATCACTATGTCTCGCACTCGTATTGGCATTGCTGTTCTTACTAGTTGCACAGCCGTTCTTTCTTTGTTTGCAATGGCAAGTTCGCAGGCAATGGTTATGTCCGGCAACAATAAGTCCGAGAACAAACAAAAGGATGTACGTAAAGGCACAAAAAAACAGACAACATCTGAAGCGCTGGGCGGAACATCGCGCTTGCAAACATTCTTGAGTTGCGACAAACCTATCTACAAAGGTGGAGAAACAATCTACATCCGTGGCGTCATGCTGAATGCCAACGATCACAAACCGCTTCCCGCTTCCGAAATCGTCAACGCTTCAATTCAGATACGCGGTCCCAAAGGCGAAGTCGTATCCGGAGGACTAACATCCGTACAAGACAGCGTCTGGACCTATACGTGGCAAGTTCCGGACGGACAAGCCGGCGGTGAGTACAAAATCCTTGCATCATATATTGGCGACGGCTACGCGCCGGCAAAACGGAAGTTTGAAATTCGCGCATATCGAGCGCCTCGACTGAATTCGCAAATCAAGTTTCAACGCGATGGCTATGGCCCTGGCGAGAAAGTCACTGCGACGCTTGAAGTAAAACGCGCCGAGGGCGGTGTGCCGGCAGGCGCGAAGGTCGCCGTAAATGCTCGCGTGGATGGCATCGAAGTCCCGGCCGAGAGTGGCACCGTGGATGCTACCGGTCACTGCACCGTCTCATTCCAATTGCCCTCTTCAATTCCTCACGGCGAGGGCACGCTTGCACTCATAGTCCAGGATGGTGGTGTCGTCGAGACGGCGTCAAAGTCAATTCCGATCTTGCTTCAATCACTCGATCTGCAGATGTATCCTGAGGGCGGTGACCTTGTTGCCGGGTGCAAAAATCGCGTCTATGTTCAAGCGTTTCAACCCAATGGAAAACCTGCCGACCTGGTGGCAAACATCGTCGCCGATCAACCGAAAACAAGTAATGTGCCAGTGGCAACATTTCGCACTGAGCATGAAGGTCGAGGCAGATTCGAGTTTACACCAGAAGCAAAGCACAAGTATTTTCTGCACGTTTTAAAACCGGCAAAACTCGCGAAATCGGTTTATCCTTTGCCAGAAGTACAATCGAAAGGAGCGGTAATTCACGCCGATCAAGATGTCTACAAAAAAGGCACGGCAATAACACTGCAGGTTGGTTGCACTGCCAGGAAGTTTCGCGTGTCGGTGTCGAAGAGAGAAGAGGAATTATTCTCGCGTGTTGTCGAGCCATCAAAAGCAGAAATCGCGAAGAACAACAATCTGACATCAGTCACATTACCGATCAAATCCGACGCAGATGGAGTGCTTACCGTCAATGTTTGGGACAAAGACGGGGAACCTCTGGCAGAGCGCATTATCTTCCGCGAACAGTCCAAGCCTCTCAATATCACAATCAAAACAGACAAACAAAGCTACGCACCTGGTGACAACGCGAAAGTTACGCTCAAGGCAACCGATAACAAAGGCAATCCGGTTGCAGCCGTCGTTGGTGTCACCGTCACAGATGAAAGCGTTTTACAGATGGTGGAAAAACGCGAGCAAGCTCCGCAACTGCCGGTGATGATCTTTCTAGAACCGGAAGTGAAAGATCTTGCCGACGCGCATGTTTATCTCGACGCTAAAAATCCAAAGGCCGCACTAGCTACAGATCTCTTGCTTGGTACGCAGGGATGGCGCCGCTTCGCATTTGTCGACGCCGAGAAATTCATGCTGGCAAGTGGCGACGACGCGCGGCGGGTTCTGGCTTTTAGAGAAGAGGTGAAACCGCTTTATGGCCGGCATGGATGGTCAGGCGTAGCTATGGGCGCTGGGGGCGGCGTTGCCTTCAAAGGAGCGCCCGGTCGCATTGAAGGTCCGCGCGACGTCAACATGTTTCAGGTCGAGCCAAGTGCAATTGACGAGCGGCATTTTTCAGAAGGACGCGAAGAGCGCAAGCAGAAGGTGCAGCAACAAGGTGGTGGCGGAGCCAGGTTTCAGTTTGCTCCGAATGTCTGGAAAAACGAGGAGCAACATGCAAAATCTCAGGGATTCAGGATGATTGCCGACGACAGACAAGACGCGCTGGAGGACAGACAAGAGGCAGCGGCAGCCGGATTTATTCGTCCTCGCATGAACCAACGAGCTCGACGGGTTAACTCGCGGTGGGGGCAAATGGGTCAAGCGCAAGTCATGGTCCGCGAATTTGCCCACAAAGTACGAGACGGTCGACAAAAGGGAGATCGAGAAGACTTCGCTGAAACACTTTATTGGAACGCAGCTATAAAAACCGACGCACGCACCGGTGAAGGCACCATTAATTTCGGGCTCAATGACAGCGTCACTACATTCAAAGTATTCGCAGATGGCTTCACCACCAGCGGTGCCATTGGCGGCGCAGCCTCCGACTTGAAGTCGATCATTCCTTTCTACGCAGAAGCAAAACTTCCGCTGGAAGTTACTGCAGGAGATCGGATCTTACTGCCAATCAGTTTGGTCAATGGCACAAATGCAATCCTGACTGCCAGCAGTTTGCACATTGACTTGCCGGCACCTTTTAAGCTAGAGCCGCTAATGAAGCGCGTTCAGCAACTAATGTCCGGTCAACGCGCACGCAGCATTCAGCCCATCAGTGTTGGTTTTGGTAACGGAGCCAAAGAGTTCGTTCTAAAAGCCAGCGCGGGGCAGTACAGTGACAAGGTGACTCGCAAATTGATCGTTAAGCCGAAGGGCTTTCCGGTTGAAAAAGCATTTGGTGGCATCTTAGAATCGAACAAACCGGTGAAGCTAAAAGTTACGATTGAAAAGAACGTGGTGCCGGAAAGCATGACTTCCGCGGCGGCAATTTATCCATCGCCTCTGGCGAATTTGACTGGTGCGCTCGAGCGTTTGATTCAGGATCCGTGCGGATGTTTTGAACAAACATCATCGACGAGCTATCCGCTGACAATGGCTCAACAATATTTCCAATCGCACACTGGTGTCGATCCGCAGCTGGTCCAGAGGTCAAATGAAAAGCTGGAGGATGGCTACAAAAAACTCGTCAGCTTCTGGTGTCCGGACAGAGGTTATGAATGGTTTGGTCAGGACCCGGGGCACGAAGCACTAACCGCATTCGGTTTGCTCCACTTCACTGATATGTCCAAGGTGCGGCAGGTCGACCAGAACATGATCTCGACAACGCGCGCATGGCTGATGAAACAAAAAGATGGAAAGGGCGGATTCAACCGCAATCGCCGTGGACTGCACCGATGGATCGAAGACAAAGACTGCTCCAATGCGTACATCGTATGGGCGTTGCTCGAATCCGGGCAGAACTCTGCAGAACTCAAACAAGAGCTTGAATCACTCAAGACTGTCTCCAATGCCAGCAAAGATGGTTATGTTTTGGCGCTTGCCGCAAACGCATTTGAATTGGCAGGAGAGAAAGAGCAGGCGAAAAAACTCATGCAACGGCTCGTGGCAGTGCAAAAAACAGATGGTGGCTTGGATGGCACTATGAACTCAATTGTCGGCAGCGGCGGTGAAGCATTGCAAATCGAAGGTGCGGCGCTTGCCACTCTCGCCTGGCTGCGCGAACCGGAGTTTTCCGGCAATGTGGAAAAGAGCATCAAATTCCTTGCCGACTCCTGCAAAGCAGGCCGCTATGGTTCCACCCAATCTACTGTTCTGGCGCTCAGAGCGATTACAACCTACGACAAACAACGCGCGGTGCCGAAGGCGCCAGGCAAAGTACGCCTCTACGCAGATGGACAGCCAATCGGAGATTGGGTTGCTTTCGACAAAACCACCCAAGAATCGATAAAACTTCCTGACCCGACGGAGTTGCTCACGCCAGGCGAGCACGATCTGGAAGTGCACATGGAAGGTGGCAGCCCTATGCCTTATTCGCTGGCCATCAAGTACAACACAATCACTCCTGTCAGCAGTAAGGACTGCAATCTGGATTTGAGCGTGAAGTTGGCACAAGACAGAGTTGTCGAAGGTGCGTCCACGGAAGCGAATGTGACAGTGACGAACACGAGCAAGGAAGCAGTGCCGACTCCTGTTGCAATTGTCGGTGTACCGGGTGGACTGGAGCCGCGCCACGCGCAACTGAAAGAACTCGTCAAGAAAGGCACCATCGACTCATACGAAGTGCTGGGTCGGGACATAGTCTTATACTGGCGCAGTATGCCAGGAAATGCAAAGGTGCAGGTTCCACTCAGCCTTATTGCGACAGTTCCTGGTACCTACACCGGACCAGCAAGCCGCGCATACCTTTATTACACCGACGAACACAAAAAGTGGGTCGACGGTGTTAAAGTGGAGATTGCTGCGAAGAACTAAGGAACGACTTTGAATCAGTGCCAATAGAGCCCCTACTGAAAAAATACTTTCTGGATTACGAGGATCTAGAGGTCAATCAGCAGAAATACGTTTCTGATTGCTTTAGATTGTGGTATCTCAGCGGGCTCCTCAAAACCGTCTACAAATCACAAGGTGGTGCGGACTTTGACACATTGGCAGATGGTTCCACTGTTGCTTGTTCTGTAAGAACTGGAAACGTGAAGATTGCGCGTGAGAATTTCCAAAGAGAGGTGGAGTCCTTTGAACGCTTCGGTCCTGTGACTTCGTTTGCAACTGCCGAAAACCAAGTCAAAGGATCGTGCTTCAACCTGTCTCTATTAGTCGGTCTCGGCTTCCAGATTGAATTTTGTCTTTCTGACCAAACCAGGGATTCCGTACGTGAGGTTTTTGAAACTGCGCCTTCGACTAGCGGTACTCTTTCTGAGCCCCGACCAGGAGAGAATCCGCCTCAACCTTGGCGCCCTGCACCCAATTTGAGTTTTGCTCCTGGCACTCCCCACAAAAGTTTTCACCACTATTGGGCAGAATCATTGGCAGCATTCTCAATCAAAAAATCTCGCGAGCAACTTCAACAGGTAGATTCTAGAATTCATGCGCTTTTGACCGAGCTGGTCCTGCAGCCGGAAGGTAAAATCGGCGGCAACGTAAAAGTCACTTTGCTGAACAGTAAGAAAGAGCTGCTTGAAGCAGATGAGTATGTCGACAATCTGCTTCACTAAGGAGCCTCATCAAATGTTTGAGAAACATACTTCTCTTCTAGTGGAGTTTCTATGGGACTGTCATTACTACAAGTCTTTTGCACACGCCTATGGAATCATAACTGTAGAGTAGCGATGATGAAGACTCCTAGAGTTGCCATCCTGTTTCTTCTCGCATTCTGGACCGCAGGCGACTGTGTCCTTTGCGCGGAAGGTGAGCCGGAGCAATATCTTACGCTCCCGCAAGCTCGCGACTACATGGTCACGCTGATCAATAGAGACCGCCAGTCCCACGGATTGTCACCGGTAGTATTAGATCATATCGCTTCGCAGGCTGGACAAATCCACACTGACGACATGGTGCTCAACAATCATTCAGGACACTACGATGTAGACGGAA
>JBGAVL010000155.1:0-14256 GCA_044228145.1 Obscuribacteraceae bacterium (SeqCode) | reverse complement strand
GTGGAGTTCTGCTTGATTGAGATCGTCCACCATTTTGTGGAAAGTTTCGTCCAGCTGTGCAATTTCGTCAACGCCACCGACAGGCTCATGGAGCGGCTCTCCTTTTGCGACTCGCTGACTGTTTTCCGTCATCACCTCAAGGCGTTTTGTAATACCCTTGCTGAAAAACATCGCCAGTGCAACGGCAAGAACAACGTTCAGCCCAACACCAAGAATCAGTGCTTTCTGCACCATCTCCCGCTGCTGCGACTGCATGACAGGGCTCTGAGCAAGAATGCGCTCTTCCTCTTCGATGATATCGCGGGTGGCTCCACCTAATTGCCCGACCAGACTGCGCATGCGGCCATAAGTAGCACCGGTGCCAATCAACGAATCAAGAGTTGCTGATTCGTTTTTCTTGTTTTTCATGTCCGTAAACAGCTTCAATCCGCGCTCGGCCACAACATGCGTATACTTGAGCTTGCGCGTTTGCTCTTCGTTGTCACCAGTCAGTTTGTCCAGTTGCTCCAGATCTTGTTTGATCCACTTGTGTGTAAGCGGAAAACGCTCGTCCGAGTAGGCGTCGCTTGTGAGACTAAATGAGGCAGCCGCCGTCGCGCAGTCGAGCATGTCGCGCTGCAATTTGAAGACTGTGCGCACAACATCTTTGGCATGCGCTTCCCTGCGCATTTCCGCTTCCACCTGCGTAATCAGCGAAGTCAAAACAGCGACGAAAATAATTTCGAACACCAGCGGTATCGACACGAGCAAAAATCCCCTTTGAGAGATTTTCAAATTCAATTGCACCATGTCCAAAGTCCCACACTGCCGACTCAATTATAATTGGGCCGACGAGGACATTTCCGAGCGCATCGCGAGCGCTTCCCTTTGATCGGTGACGCAAAACCAGTGGCCAAGATACTGATAGTCGAAGATGATGCATCCCTGGTAGTCACAGTCCGGGACTGGCTGACTTTCGAGCATCACATCGTAGATGTGGCCGAGACAGGCGAAGACGCGCTTAATTTGCTGAAGACCAGCAGCTATGACCTTATCATTCTCGACATTTCTCTGCCCGGAATCAGCGGAGTGGAAGTTCTGGTGCAGTTCCGCGCCATGGGCGGACCGACGCCGGTCTTGATTTTGACCGGGCGCGGAGCTCTAAAAGACAAGGAGGACGGGCTCGACAGCGGTGCCGACGACTATCTCACCAAGCCCTTTCACCTGCGAGAACTCTCCGCACGCATGCGGGCCATGCTCAGGCGACCTCGCACTTCTCTCGACAACACCTTGCGCTTCAGAGACCTGGAAATGGATCCCGGTTCGTTTCGTCTATACAAAGGAGAGGAAGAAGTCCACTTGGCACGCATGGAATTTGCACTGCTTGAATTTCTCATTCGCCATAAAGGCCAGGTATTCTCGCCAGAGGCGCTCCTGGACAGAGTATGGCAGTCGGAGTCGGAACGCTCGCCTGAAAGCTTGCGCACTCTAATCAAGAAATTGCGCCGAAAAATCGATGCGCCTGGTGCCGAATCATTTATTGAAAACGTGCACGGCGTCGGATACCGCATGTGCGACGAGTAGAAATTCAAAAAACAAAGCAAGAAAAAAGCGGGCTGTTGTGAGCACTCCCGCTTTGATTCTTTAAATTGACCGCAGGGTCGGTGCTGCCCCGACAGGCTGTATCCCTACTGCCTCACTAACTGGTGTTTCTGCGATGTCGATGTATTAGTTGTACCCGATATTCTCGAAAACACTGCCTGTCTTTACTTTTCGTTCAAGATTGACGTAACGAAATATTGAAGGTCCCCTTTTAACGCCATTCTTACATATACAAGCTTTATCGGGCATTGCTGCATGACTGATTACTAGCTAGAAGACGCAAAGTGTTTGCAATAGTTCCCCGGCGCACCAGCTGGAAAGCTAATCACGGCAGGGCTTGCGTGGATTTCGGCAATCTTCATACAAAGTTCACAATTGTCAAGAGAAAGTTTCGAGTTACTCAAGACGCTTCTCGTTTTATCCGCAACATCTCGGTATGACTACCTGGAGGGCGATGAAGCGAACCGTTCTCCAAGTCGCCGACAAAGTCAGCGCCGGTGCCCACCCATCTGAATGCTTATGAAGATGCAGAGGCTGAGGTTTGGGGTATTATCTCTTTAGAATTAACACCCGTTAAGCTTTAGCCACAACATGCAGTTGCGATCAGCCTTCTTTCTTCTGGTACCGGTAGTTTTCGCCGCTTTTCTTGTAGCGGTCTGCCTGCCGCCGTCGTCCAACGCGCAGTTTCGCACCAGTTATTCCAACCGCCAGCTGCCTCCGGCTCGACCGGGCGGAGCACGGGGCGGCGGCAAACAAGCGGCTGCGGCTGGTCCGGCAGGTGTTTACCCGCAAGCATTGTTTAACGGCAAAGTCGTGCGCTGGGTCAAAGACCAGATGCCCCTCAAAGTCTACGTTTCTAGAGGCTCGACAATCGACGGTTTCATGGATGAAGAGCTGGGTGTACCACGCACAAATGTGGACGGGAAACAGCGCTGGCCGCACCTGGTTGCCGAGATCATCGACAAGGGACAGATAAACGACCTGCCGGTTGCTGAAGGCTTCGTACAGCAGCATTATGATGCGGCAGTGCAAGGCATCAATTACTGGAAAGGCTTTGAGAATGAGGGGCTTTTTCAATATGTTTTGACCAACGATCCGTCAGAAGCCGATATTTATGTTTTTTGGACACACCATTTCGTCAACAAACTCGGTCTCGGACTCTTCGCCAACGATATTCGCGGATATACATCGAAGGAGATTTTCGACTACAGGCTAATAATGCAAGGAAAACAGCCGCTATTCTTGCCTGTGGTTATTCTTTTGCGCACGACAAATCAGCAAGGCAACCCGATGAGCAACGAAAAAATGCGCGCCTCTGCCGGGCACGAATTTGGTCATGCCCTCGGAATCGATCAACACTCAACTAATCCCTACGATTTGATGAGCGTCTATTACGGGCGCGGCGTGCCTTCCAACAATGACGCAGCCACTATTCGATACATCTACAAACATCAACCCGACTACATACCATGAGTTGAAAACGGATGAATCGCCCTCCCAGACGTCGACCTGCCGACGAGCCTCCGGCTAATCCGGGCGCTGGCGGACAGAGGCGCGGACAGGGTCGGCCGGCTCAAGACGACGATGATCTGAGTCCATTTCCAGGTTTCAAGCTTCCCGGACAACAGCAGCGCAAACAAGAGCGGCCGGGAAAATTCGCGCACGTGATACGTCCGTCCAGAAGGCTAAACGTGATCATTTTCGTCTGCCTGATCATCTTCAGTTTCATATGGATCGCTTGGACCATCTCGGATATCACCGGTGAATACACATCGAGCGGACGCGATCGAGCGGTTGTGCGTCTGTCCATGATGCGGCTTGCCGCCAACGTAAAATGCCGTCTCAACTGGGGACCGGGTGCCACCATGGAAGCCACCGTCAATAAGATCGACCCAAGCCAACCTTTGCACATTGTTTTTCAAACACCCGAGAAATGGGTGAGTCGCGGGCGCCCGCAGCGCACAGTCATACTTGACGGAAAATTCGCAGGCAACGGCATGAGTCCGCTGCAAGGTTCGTTTCAAGAAAACGAAATCAAAGCACGATTGATCGAAAACAACGAGTATGTGGACGTGCGTCTGATGAGAAACAGTGTTGCATCACTCTGGCGGCAGGTGCAGGCGCACTGGCCGTGGGCTGAGATCTAACGCTTGTACGGCAGCGCTACACGATAAAGGATATTCGGCGAATTGCCTGTGAAAACTTTGGATTTCAAATAACCTGAACATGCAATCTACGCTTTGTACTTGAGTTCGTCATCGATTGCCACAGACAAGTTGCGATAGTGGTTTGACGTCTTGCCATTGACCAGATCGTAGGCGGCGCGCATCTGTCGAGCGCAACGCTCAAAGGGCATTTTGCCGACGCCGGTGCAGAGCCCGGGTATCGCCACTGATTTTATGGCGTCATTGTTGGCAGAGTTAAAGCGTTGCACAGAAAGAAGAATGGCTCGCATAGCCAGGAAAGCGTTTACCGAACCCTCAACATTTTGGGGAATGCGCATGGTTGGGGCACAGATCAGGTACGGAAACTTTTGGTGATTGGTGGCAACTATCTCGGCGTCACCGACCAGGAGCTCACCGGCGTGCTTGCTACGAATGACCCGCTGAACTATTGCTTGAATCTTCCACTCAAACAATTCACTTATGCTCCAATCAAAACCGCCATCCATAAAACCAAAGCTATTGGCAGGACTGACAAGCGCATCAGCTGTTGCCAAAAGAATGTTTCCGCCCCGCACTCTAACATCCGGAAGACCAGCAAAGGCGGACTCCCAGGCAGTTATGAGATCAGGATTCTTGTCTCCCAAAATTATCTGTACTGACATTTAGTCCTCAGCTCAGCTGCGCGGCATCTGGTGGTGCACTTCCACAATTGTTGCTGCCGGCGGGCAGAAAAAACGAATATTGGAGCGCGGATCGGCGCCCAGTCCGCGAGAGATATGGAAAGCGGTATCGCCGCGCCGGATCAGACCGGAAGCTTCATGGCGTGCAAGTTCCGAATCGGTAATCAGCGGGCCGAAACCCGGGATGCGCACCTGTCCACCATGGGTGTGTCCACCCAATGCTAATTGAAATCCTGCATTGATGATGTAGTGAAGTTTTTTCGGCATGTGGAACACACACAGTTTGAGGTGGTGTTCCGGAGCCTGGTCTGCTAATCTCGCCAACTCATGCTCTTTGATGCCGGGATAATCAATTCCTACGATGTGCAACCCGTGTTCTTTGAGACAGCGTGATTCATTTCGCAGAACATCAAAACCGCCGTTCTGCAAAGCATCCACAAAGGGCGTCACATCACGTTTTTCTCTCGGGTGCCTGAAAGGTTTGATGATGCGTCCCACGGTTTTGTGAAACATATTGTAGTCGTAGTAATCGTGATTACCGAGCACCGCATACGCACCAAGGCGAGGACGGCGGCTCAAAAGGTTTTCCGCGTATTCGATGCCGCTGAAATCTTCAAATACGTCACCGGTCAAAATGATCAGATCGAAATCGGCATCGGTAATTTTTCGAATAAAATCGATTTTGTGGCTTTCAGGCTTTGAAAGATGCAAATCGGAAATGTGCAGAATCCTGAAAAGCCTTCTCTCGACACGCTCTTCCACACCGGAGCGCTTCCCATTTCCTTCCCGCCCGCGCCAGGCATTGCCATCACCGGTGATGATCCGCACCGTTTCCAACTTATATTTCTTGGGTTCGATCCTGCGAGCATAATAGAAAGCAGCTGCCCCGGCAGCCAAAAGAGAAGCGGCTGCGAACATGGCCGGCTTTGATTTCAACGTTCGTGCAAAGATGCCGGGTTTATTCTTGCCACTTGTGGAAACATCATTCGCTTCTACAAGCACAGTAGATGAAGTTTCAGCTGAACTCACTAGTCCAACAGCTCTCTGAATTGCCCGTTGTCTTTTTTCACGCTGATGTCTGGCGCGGTCAATCGCCCAGACAGCCACCTGAGCGGGAAGCCCGCCCCCACGGCTAACACCCCAAAGAGCGCATCGTACGGCAATTGATACCAGCTTAGATTGCGAAATTCTTGAAACAGCCATTGCTGCCATCCCGGTTGAACACCGTTACCTTCGATTACTGCCAATACTACACAAGTTCCCAGTAAATATGCCAGTCCAGTGACGTGCACGGCGGCAAGCCCGGCAACGACCGCCAGTGCCTGGCTCAAGGATGTGCGGGCATTTCTTGTGATATAGCCGACCGCCCCGGTAGCGGCAATCATCCCCAGCAAATAACCGAATCCGGGCTCGAGATAGTAGTTAATGCCGCCGCCGCCGGCAAACGGGTGAAGGTTGAAGAGCGGGCCAGCTAACCCCATGACCAGGAAACCTGCACACGCGATCGTCGCTATCGGCCAGCCCAGGGTGTAGCCGACGAAAATCGCGACAGGGGTTTGCGGAGTATAAATCGAATAGCGAATCTCAGCAGTCGGAACACGCACGGCAGGGATGTACTGAGCGAACTTTTCCTTGAAACGATCGGGAATGCGCGATTGCACAAATGCAATTTCTTTCTCAAACGACGCCATGATGTTTTTGCCTGTCGGCACCGGCACTTCAAGAGAGGTGAAAGTGGCGGCGAACAAAAGTTCGATACCCAGCATAACCAGGATCACCTGCCCGAAGATCGACTTGCGAACAGGGCGCCTAGACTGGACTTGTTGCTTTTGCGGTGATACTACGAGCTGCACGTGATTCGCTTCTCTTTTTCGCTCAGCGCCGATTGGTCAAATCACTTCAAACGGCAAAGCCGGGATATCCCGCTGTATATACTTTGCGATCGACGCCACGACGCCCTATTGTCGCTTTTAACTCAGGCCATAGTCAAGCGTCGGTTACGCGCGCCTTTCTTCAGAAGCAGGTATTTCCTCGCCTCTGATATACGGGCTCTCAAACTCCTCAGGGGCCATCCATTCGACTCTAATCAGGCGCCGGACCGAATCTATGCGCTCATTAAGCAAGTCCAGGAATTCCGGCCTTAGAATATTTTCCGTCCAGAGCACCAGAGCGTCTTCGCTGTTGTCCTGGTAGTAATGGCGGCGAATTCCGAGATTCTTGAAACCAAATTTAAAATAGAGATTTTGCGCTTTCTCATTGGAGACGCGAACTTCCAGAGTGAGCCACTTTGCTCCCTCCTGCCTGGCAGTAAGAATGTTGTTGATGAGCAAAACCTCGCCAATGCGTTTTCTTCTGCAGTCGGGATGGACCGCAAGCGTGGTTATATGTGCCTCGTCTCCGATCAGCCAGAACCCGGAATAGCCGACCAGCTGGCCTGTGCTCGAATCTACAGCGGCGTAATACTTGCCCAGGCGGTTGTCCAATTCGTTGATAAACGACTGGCGCGACCAATGATGATTGCCGAAAGCGACAGGCTCGATGTCCATCACTTCGTCTAAATCATTGTCTGCGAGCGTTCTCAGCTCAAGTAGTCGCTGCCGCTTTCCCATCCGTGCCTTTAAGCGTTACCGACGCCCCGCGCAAATAGAGAGGTTCTACAATGCGGTAGGGATAATCAATCAGCAACGATTGTCTCAATCGTTTTACGTCGACATCGCGCCCATTTTCCTCCGAAACGCCGGATGAGGCAAGAAAAATGGCAGATGGCAATTTACTCAACGAAACCAGCCGCCAGCCAATTACGCCCTGGAAGGCTGCGATGTTCTCCAATTTCGGCAACTCAATCAAACTTCGATCGGCACACTCAACTGAAAGAACTTCCATCAAAGAGGGCTCAACCGCCCATGTCTGAGTGGGCGAAAGTACGGTCTTCAGCTCGACAACAGTCCCGTGCTGCGGCGGCACTGTCTCCGTAGGGGCGACGCCATGCGTCGCCCGGTCTCCATCGACATCTTTTCGGTAGGACGCAAAATAAAAATGCCCGCGACCACCGGACAGAACAATTGCAAATGGAGAAAGCTCGCCATCTTTCTCTGCGACTTTCGCGGCGTAGCAATCTAGGAGCGAAACGCCGGTCAAGGGTAGCTTGAGCGCTTGAGCAAGCGTGCGGGCGGTGACCACGCCGATTCTGATGCCGGTGAAACTGCCGGGTCCGACACCGACAACCAACAAATCCAGATCCGTCTTTTTCCAGCCGCTCTCGCTCAACATTTCATCGACAGCAGGAAGCAAAAGCGTGACCGATTCCTGTCGCTCACTGCCCGTTGCTACGAAAAGCCGCTCGCAGACAACTTTGCCGCTCTCAAGAAGCGCGATTGAGACGCAATTGTTGGTAGTGTCGAAGGACAAAATGCGCATAGTCGAAAAATCCATTCAAACCGGGCGACGCATGGCGTCGCCCCTACAATAACAGAGCACGGCGTCGCCCCTACAATAACAGAGCATGGCGTCGCCCTTACATCGCCCTACTTCTTACCTTTGCGAGAACCGGACTTGGCTTTTACTTCCGGCTTTCTTTCCGGCTCTGTGCTGTCACTGGTGTCATCATCATCGGTTTTGTCTTCGCCGTTTTTGATATCGACTTCGCCGAGGTGCTCCATTACATCCTTCAGATTTTCGTCGGCCGCAGACGGCTCATCGCCTTCATCTTCGTCGCCGGTGCTGCCAATCAAGCCCAGCTCTTCAGGTGATTTGCCGGACATAATTCCGCTGACCAGATCGGCAAATTGTTGCTGATCGAGATTTGGCAATTCGTCGCCATCGCCGCCGAGATTCCTCAACTCATTGAGAATCATGCCTTCGAGATCATCCATGTCCATATCCATGATCATGGGCTGCGCTCTGAAGATCAGTTGAATCGACTCTTCCTTTATGGACTTCAGCAAGCGGTTGAACATATCGAAAGCTTCGCGCTTGTACTCTTGCAATGGATCACGCTGACCGTATCCGCGCAAGTGGATACCTTCGCGCAGCAGGTCTATGTTATGCAGGTAGTCAACCCACTTGCTGTCAATGGTATTGAGCAGAATTTGCCTTTCCATCTCGCGCATGTGTTCGATGCCGATATGCTCTTCACGAACTTGATAGGCAAGTGAGATCTGCTTCCAAAGCTCCTCGCGCAGGTCGTCGTATGAAAGCCCGTGCAGCTCCGTATCTTTGAGTTCTGCCAAGAGTGGAATATCATTTTTCAACAGACCGGTAACTTGAGGAATACCTTCCTCTTCCCAGAATTCCGGCGGAGCATCCGAATCGATGTAGCTTTCCAAAACCATGTCCAGGTGCTCTTGAAGCATGTCCAAAACTTGCTTGCGCAAGTCAGCGCGCTCGAGCAAGCGGCGTCTTTCACGATAGATGACTTCGCGCTGAGTATTGAGAACATCGTCGTATTGAAGGACGTGCTTACGCATATCGAAGTGGTGGGCTTCGACCTTCTTCTGAGCATTCTCGATAGACTTAGAGACCATGCCGGATTCGATGGGCATCTCTTCGTCGGCACGAATCAATTCCATCAGGCGGGCGATTTTGTCGCCGCCGAAAATCCGCATGAGCTGATCTTCCAATGATAGGAAGAAACGCGTCGAACCGGGGTCGCCCTGACGGCCGGCGCGACCTCTGAGCTGGTTGTCGATGCGGCGTGCTTCGTGGCGCTCGGTTCCGATGATGTGGAGCCCGCCCAGGGCGACGACTTCATCGTGCTCTTTGTCTGTTTCCTCTTTAAACTTCTTGGTCAGTTCTTTGACCTTCTCATCGTACTCGTCTCCGCTCAAATTCGGCGAATCCTTGAGGAGCTTTTCTTTGGCGCGATACTCGGGATTGCCGCCCAGCAAGATGTCGGTTCCGCGACCGGCCATGTTGGTGGCGATCGTGACTGCGCCTTTACGCCCGGCTTGAGCGACGATCATCGCTTCTTTCTCGTGGTGTTTGGCGTTGAGCACGTGGTGCGGGATGCCCTTTCTGACAGCGGCAACAACACGCGCCGTTCGCAAAGCTGAATAAGCACGCTCGAGAAATTCTTCCTGCTTTTTCGGATAATCCTTTTCCAGATTTTTGCAGATTTCTTCCATCTTGCTTGTATCGATCAATGCAGGACGCTCAAAAATCTTCTTCAATGCATCTATGTTTGCACCGGACAGATTCTGCTTCTTGATGCTGTCCATTACCTTCTGAATTTTCTTCAGCAGGACTTCACCCATTTGCTGCGGCTTGCTCAGCAATTCATCCACAAGCTCGGATTTCTCGATACTGGTTGTTCCAACCAGCACCGGGCGCCCGTCTTCAAAGCACTCTACGATTTCTTCGATTACGGAAATATATTTCTGCAATTCCGTCTTATATATGACGTCCGGCTGGTCGCCTCTGACTGCAGTCTTGTTGGTTGGAATGGCAACCACTTCCAGGTTGTAGATCTTGTTGAATTCAGCCGCTTCCGTCATCGCCGTACCGGTCATGCCGGAAAGTTTTGGATAGAGACGGAAAAGATTTTGATAGGTGATTGACGCATAAGTGAGCGTTTCTTCCTGAATCGGAATGCCTTCCTTGGCTTCGACAGCCTGGTGCAAACCGTCGCTCCAGCGGCGTCCCTGCATCATACGGCCGGTGAATTCATCAACGATGACGGCTTCCATTTTGCCTTCTTCATTCGGCCTGATCACATAATTGACGTCCAGCTTGTACAGCTCTTTTGCCTTCAAAGCCTGGACAAGGTGATGGTGATAATTGAAGTGAAGATCGAAGAGATCCGCGACGTCGAGCAGCTGCTCGGCACGATCTTGTCCGCGCTCGGTGAGAAGAATGTTGTGACCCTTTTCGTCAACCCAATAGTCGCAATCTTCGTCTTCCTTGTCCATGCCGCGCTCGAGAAGAGGCGCCACTTTCGAGCAAGCCAGGTAAACGTCCTGGAACGACTCGGTCGGAAAACCTGAAATGATGAGCGGTGTCCGCGCTTCGTCGATGAGAATATTGTCCACTTCGTCGACTACAGCAAAATAATACGGACGCTGCACAAGCTGATCGATAGACTTGCGCATATTGTCGCGCAGGTAGTCGAAGCCGAATTCGTGGTTGGTGCCGTAGCTGATGTCGCAGCGGTAAGCAGCGTACTTCTCTTCGTCCGGCTGGTGCGAATAAACCAGACCAACCGTCAAGCCGAGGAATTTGTAGATGTGCCCCATCCACTCAGCGTCCCGCTTGGCGAGATAATCGTTGACGGTGACGACGTGAACGCCGCGACCGGTCAAAGCATTGAGATACACGGGCAGCGTGGCTACAAGGGTCTTACCTTCGCCTGTGCGCATCTCTGAAATCTTGTTGAAGTGAAGGGCAGCACCGCCCATGAGCTGCACGTCGAAGTGGCGCATATTGAGGACGCGGCGACCGGTCTCGCGCACAACAGCGAAAGCCTCAGGCAGCATCTTCTCCAGCACTTCATCGAGCACTCTGTCTTTCTGCGTGCGGAATTGTCCCGGCATTTTGGGCGCGTCGTCAGGAACAAGCTTGACGTCCGGGACATTTTTCAAAGCTTCGTCAATCGTACGGCGAAACTCGGCAGTCTTCGCCTTCAATTCTTCATCGGAAAGTTTTTGGAATGCAGGCTCAAAGCTGTTCGCCTTGTCCACATATTGCTGCAGCGCTTGCACACGCTTCTCATTCGAGTCTCCAAAAAGTCCTTTCAGCCAGGTTCGCGTGCGCTCTTCCCAGGTTTCCGACATTCGATATTCACTCCCGACGACTTACTAAACAATCCTACAGAGCCGGTTTCGAGCGATTATTATTCGCTTCCCACATAGTTATGACCGAGCCGGCGATTAATCCTCGCAATGCCCAGCCCGTGGGCATTTGGCACCTAACTAATTAGTTTCTGATTGTATCATCGGCCCTTATGACATCCAGCAACCTTGAACCTTCTCCTAAGTATTGAGTCACATTACGATCAAAAGAGCTGCAAACGCCACAGATGCCAAGGGCGCTGCTATTATGTTGACGTCGCCTGGCGTCGGAAGTTTCAGCCTGAAACACAACTAAGCGCGGGCGGCAAACTCCGGCTGCGGGCGTGAAACAATGAGCCTGTCTGCCTTTTGATGATTGGACAAAACCGTGAGCACGGAAAACGAAACAACCGCAGTCGAATTGACGAAATACGGGCGCCTGCCTTCTCTTTCTGGCTTGACGCTGGACGAGCTGGAGGATTTTGTCAAGAAACTCGGGCTTCCTAAATTTCGCGCAAAGCAACTGCACGGCTGGATTTACAGCAAATGGGCGAAAAACTTCGATGAAATGACGGATCTGGGCGCGGACCTCAGAAAAAAACTTTCTGAGACTGCCGAGGTCGGACTTCTGAATCTCGCACACTTGCAAGTCAGCTCGGACGAAACGCGCAAGTATCTCTTTCAATTGCCCGACGGCAAAATGGTCGAATCTGTTTTGATGGCTTTTCAAGATCGTCCATCTCTGACCGCATGCGTCTCCAGTCAGGTGGGCTGCGCGGTCGGCTGCACCTTCTGCGCGACAGGCTACCTGGGCTTCAAGAGAAATCTGACCAGTCAAGAAATCATCGATCAGATCATGAGCATTCAGCGCGAATCAGGAAAGCGCGTTGGCAATGTTGTCTATATGGGACAGGGAGAACCACTGCTCAACACCGACGAAGTGATTGAGTCTGTAAAACGGCTTATCAGCACGGTTGGCATCGGCGCACGCCATATTACTGTCTCTACATCCGGTATCGTACCCGGTATCAAGCAATTAGCAAAAGCAGACTTACCGATCACGCTTGCGCTTTCATTGCACGCACCAGATACGGAGACACGCGAAGAAATTGTTCCCATCACCAAGAAATATCCAATCCATGAAGTCATGGCGGCCATGCACGATTACGTGGACATCACAAATCGTAGGGTGACGATCGAATATGTCCTCTTAAAAGACGTAAATGATCGACCAGATCAAGCGAAACATCTTGCAGAATTAGTCAAAGATTTACATTGCAATATCAATTTGATCCCGTTCAATCCCACTTTCAATCCATTTGGAGAAGCGCTATACGACCGCCCCTCTCGCGAGGCGCAAATGCGTTTCAAGACATTGGCCGGTCGCACCGGAAAAACAGTTACCGTCAGACTCGAACGCGGCACAGATATCGACGCCGCATGCGGCCAACTGCACAACAAATTCACCGCCGGAAGTAAATCCTAAAATGAACAGGAAACTTACAGCTCAAGAACGACTAGAACGACTTCAAGCGAAGGCGAAGAAGGAATTGAGTGTAGCCGGTACAGTCCAGTTTCGCCTGGACGAGAAAACAATGCTTCTACTAATGAAGGCCGCCGATCAGAAAAAATTACCGCTCGGAAGCCTGGTGAGGATGTGGACAGTAGAAAGGCTCGCCAATGAAGGTTTCAGCTGCTAATCAAACACACAGGCGACTTTTCTAGTGCTCAAACAACGGCCTTTTTTCGCGTAGGCTCCAATGTCTCAACAGCCAGTGCTTCGAACTCGAACTTTTTGCCGTCGACAAGTTTCACTCGCCCCCACGGCGTTCCTAACTCATGATCGAAGACCACAAGCCAGTCTTCGGCCGCAGCTTTGGCAAGCCATTCATTTTTCGCATCGCAGCTCGCCAAAGGATAATGGTCGTAGCCCATCACCCATGGCGGAGAAACATGACTCTTCGTCGGCATGATATCTGCGAAGAAGATTCCTTTTTCTGAGCCGGATTCGAAGCAAACAACCTGGTGATGACTTGTGTGTCCTCCGGTAACTCGAACACATATTCCGGGCACCACCTCATGGTTTCCATCAACAAGCTGTAGAACACCGGCCTCTTGCAGTGGCACAAAATCGTCAGGTCGATAACTTGCCTTCGCACGCGCATTGGCTTTGAATGCGAATTCCCATTCGCCCTTCTGGGCAATATACTTAGCATTCGGAAAAGTCGGCACCAACTTTCCGTCCTTCAACATAGTGGCACCACCAGCGTGGTCAAAATGCAAATGCGAGATAATTACAAAATCGATCTCTTCATTGGAAACACCGACGGACTCGAGCATGGCTGCTGGTTTAACAAGTGATTTCAAGCCATAGCGCTCCGCTTCCTTAGCAGTCCAGCGGTCTCCCATTCCTGTTTCAACAAGCACTTTTCCTTTTGGCGTTTCAATCAAAAGCAAATTGCAATGCATCTCGACGCGATTTTGATCGTCTGCGGGAGAAAGCTTGCTCCACAACGTCTTCGGCACAACACCAAACATGGCGCCGCCGTCCAACTTGAACGTGCATTCTCTTACGATAGAAAGCTCAAACTCCCCGAATTTCACGGCTCGCCTCCAGAAAGATACGCCCTGATCTTAGCACCTGGAAAAACTGCACCAATTCTGTAGGGGCGAGGCCATGCCTCGCCCGACGCAAACAGTAAGCGGGCGGCGCTTGGGGTAGTCCCTACAAACTATCGCACTTCTACATCCAGCTCCGCCAGAGCCTTTCGTGCCTTCTTACGAATCTCTTCGCTGGGTGAAACTTTGAAAACCCGCATCCACGTTGCAGCAAGCCGCTCTTTGGCACGTTCTTTCACAAGCGGATCTTTGCTGTTTCTATAAATCGTGTCCCAGGTATTCACTTCCTTTACAAGCGAGGGAATTTTCGCCTGCAAGATTTCCGCCTGCCGCCCCAGCCATTTTGGCGCATCCGGAAATTTCGCCGCCAATCGGTAGTAATTTGCGGCTGCCGCTTCATTGTGTGCAAACAGGTACTGATTTATGCCGGCAATAAAGGGTAGGTAC
>JBGAVL010000154.1:0-14278 GCA_044228145.1 Obscuribacteraceae bacterium (SeqCode) | reverse complement strand
ATGCCGTGGTATCAAGAGTTATTCAAGCGAACGCCAGATATTATTAAGGGTGAAGCGCAAGCTGGACGGCTGGCGACTTATCGATCCTTCTCTCGCAGCGTTTACACAAAGGCAAGCGCTGGATATGCGATCTCGCGCTTGATCGTCTTCGAGTTGATGCGCGGCCAACCCCTTGACGCTGTTGCATATATCTTCGATGCTGCGAAGCGGAGTGACGGAGCTTTTGAAGACGTTATACGTGAAATTTGCGGACTTAATCCCAAACAGCTTTACGAGAAAGTTCTGGCTGATTGTGATGTCGAGCAACCAGCTCCCGTTCGTGCAGGACGAATTTCGCTCCAGCGTGCGCCGTACTGGACTTCTTGGGAAACACGTAAGGATGTCCCATCCACATTCCGTGAATCTTTGTTCGATCTATATGCTTGGAAGCTGGAGCATTACGGACAAAACTATCATGAGCACGAACTGAATTCATATAAGTATCCGAATTGGAATGCATTTGCGATCGCTTATTTGCGTTTTCTGAAAAATACCGAGTGCGCTCGCATGAAAAAGACCGAGCGCGACGAACTTCGTGCGATGCACCGGCTAGATCGTTGCGGGAAGCTTTTGACCTACGTTTCAATAGAGGAGATCTTGCCCGCTTTGTGGCAGCCGCTGCCTTTGGATACGACTGAGTATTTGAGTAAGTGCATTGAAAATCTCAACGATGTGGATGTTCGGCAGAGTCTGCAAGAAGAAATGTCGAGTTTTCTTAAACGTTTTCCGTCAATTGTGGATTCAACGCCCATGGAAGCATTCACAAACGAATTCGCCACCTTCACGTCCTACCGCTTCCACGTTTTAGGTGGGGATGCAGACGTTGCTAACTACGATCGATGGCAGCAACTGGCGACGGCATTCGTTCGTTTGCTAAAGGCCAGGGCCGCCTCGAAGTGGAGTAAAAGTCTGCAGAACTACATGCGATCCTTGATCTTGCATGATGAGCATCGATATATGCCAAGTT
This sequence comes from Obscuribacteraceae bacterium (SeqCode), assembly GCA_044228145.1. Lineage (GTDB taxonomy): Bacteria > Cyanobacteriota > Vampirovibrionia > Obscuribacterales > Obscuribacteraceae > QKMZ01. The sequence continues at coordinate 13,272 of JBGAVL010000154.1, read as the reverse complement.
ACATTTCTACCGCCGACCTGGAAAGTCTTTTGGCGTGCGCCCTACCTGATTCATTGCGGCAATACTTGGCTGTAGAAGAACCCTCGCACTAGTTCAGTTGATGGGTTTGCCTTCATCCGTTCTCTGTTTTGCTGAGAGTGATGAAAAAAATGATGCGCCCACAGCGGTCTTCGGCAGCTCTTCCAAGCTGCGCACTCTGCCTTTTCTTTCCGTGTCACAATTTTGCCAAGATTCTGCCCCCATCGCGCCAACCAATTTAATTACTTTAGGTCCTGAATCACAAAGCGAGGTTGGCGCAAGATGAGTATCCGGTTGAAAGCCTTACTATCGATTCCATTGGTCGCCGCATGCTCACTGCTTCTACAGATAGAAGCCAAAGCTCAGTCAAGTCAATACGACCTTTCGTTTAGGGGACCAGACAGAACCCAATCTGCTCCCAGAGCTAGTCTCAATCAATACGATCTCTCATCCCTGAGAATGGGAAGCAATTCAGGAACGTTCGGAAACGTCTCCCGACCGACCTTGAGGCAAAGCGTAGCACTGCCGACAAATCGTGGCGTCGCTCTCGCGATGGCACAATCAGCCATCCTCGCCGACGGAAGCGTTGACGGTTCGCCGATACCATCTGGAAAATTCGACTATGGATTTCCGAAGAACGGGCCGAGAGCCTATAACGGCATATACAACACTCAAAAAAGAGCCCGCACGAACAGCTCATTACCACAGGTTTCCACAAGTTCTGTTGACATAAATATCTGCGACGAATCTGGCTTGCGCAGCAGCGGTGGCGGTGGCGGATTCGACGACGGAAGTGGGGCTGGCGGAAGGGGCGGCGGCTCCGGACCGCAGGGGCCCCCGCCCCTTCCGCCGGGCTGGGCTGGTGTGATGTGCCATGGCGTCTACGCAGGCGCCATACCACCAGGTGGAACAGTTGAGGCGTTCTGGCGCGGAGAATATGGATTCGCAGGAGACGCCGCTCAACAAGCCGCTCTCCTTGAAGAAGGCAAATGGCTCCTGCAAAACGGCCAAATCGGCCCTTAGCTTCTAAGACATAGACACGCAGAGCTGCATAGTCAACTGAACCGATGAGCCTGTAATTGTTTCCGCCTATGTCGAAGACTACTTGTTCTTTCACTCGAGCACAATTGCTTCCTCTTGACTAAGAGCGAGTGGCGCTAATTTTGGCTCGGAAAGGAAACTGTTGTGAATGAAAATCTCGACACCATTCTTCCATTTTCTGATTCGCTGAGATTGGTGAAAAAGTTGATGCGGACAGATCAGCAGTTTTGAAGTTTTGTGTATGTCCGGAAGAAGTGTTTTGTATATGCGTGCAGTGAGGCTATTTTTGATATGCACTGGATATGGTGCCAGCCGCTCGAGCAGTGTTATTCCGAATAACCGCACAGCCTGTCTCAATGCGGTAATGCGTCAGATATATCTGGGCGGAATTTGGCCAAGACAAAGCATTAAAAGCGAGTTCAGTTTCACGAGAATCGCACTGGTTGACGATATAATTGGTTCTTGCGGATAGCAATTTGCAGGAGTACTCATGGTCGAAACATACGAGCATTTGCCTTTCGGCAGCGTAGAATTCGCAGAGAATCCAGAGCCGCGTTGTCCTTGCATATTGTTATTGGACACTTCAAATTCGATGAAAGGTGTTCGCATCCAGCAGCTAAATGAAGGTCTGGCTGTATTCAAACAGCAGCTGGCGGAAGACAGTCTCGCGATGAAACGTGTAGAACTTGCGGTAATAACTTTCGGACCTGTAAAGGTCGAAACCGACTTCCAATCGGCTGCAAGGTATTTTCCAAGAGAGCTGAAACCAGACGGTGTGACGCCGATCGGTATGGCTATTGAGCAAGCGATTCGTATGCTTCGCGAACGCAAGGATAAGTACAAAGCAAACGGCATTGCATACTACCGCCCATGGATCTTTTTGATCACCGACGGAGCCCCAACCGATTATTGGGAGAACGCCAAACGGTTGATCAAAGAAGGCGAGGAAAAGAAGGAGTTTGTGTTCTACGCTGTCGGTGTTGAGACTGCCGACATGAAAGTGCTGAGCAAATTATCGGTCAGAACCCCGCTTAAACTCAAAGGGCTGGCCTTCAAAGAACTTTTCGCGTGGCTATCGGCCTCTCTTAGCACAGTGTCTCGGTCAAACCCTGGAGACAGTGTGCCATTGACTAACCCGGTAGCTCCGGAGGGATGGGCTGTCATAAGTTGAATGCGACAAGCTGGACATGGGTTGCAGCTGCAGCGCGCGGCACGACGCACGCACGGATGGACGCCCGTCTCCAGGATGCGTACAAGTGCTGTTTCATAGAAAACAGCGAAAGTCTTTTTGCGATTGTTTCGGATGGTGCAGGCAGTGCCGTCAGGGGTGGAGAAGGCGCGTCACTAACGTGCCGAACCTTAAGTTCTCTTGTCCGCACCCACTATGAACACCACCGGTATGCTCCATCTGATGAAACGATCAGTTCGTGGATAGGCATTGTAAGAGCGCGAATCGCCGAAGCAGCGCAAAACCGCGGGCTCAAACCTCGAGATTTCGCGGCGACGATTGTTTGCGCGCTTTCGCATGGAAGTGGATCGACCTTCATTCACATTGGCGATGGGTGCGCTGTCTACAAAGCTAAGAATTCAGATGATTGGGTATGTGCTAGCTGGCCGCATAACGGTGAATATGCTTCGACAACGAGTTTCATTACAGATTATCCGGAACCAAGTGTTCGTATCACTAGAATAAATGTTCAGGTCGACGCACTATGTCTGCTCACCGATGGGCTTGAGAGGCTGGCCTTGGAAATCTCAGCGCAGCGTCCGCACCGGGCATTTTTCGACGGTTTGCTGCGTCCCCTGAGCGCAAGCAAAATGATCGGGCGCGACTCAACTTTATCTCAGCAGCTCGCTAAATATCTCGACAGCAGTCCTATCAATGCTCGCACCGATGACGATAAGGCGCTCATACTGGCGGTGCGCAAATGATGGAACTTCTAGTCGGAGGACAATCAGTCAGACTCGGGCCTCGTATTGGCAAAGGTGGCGAGGGCGAAGTCTACAAAGTAGAAGGGCTTGATTGTGCGGCGAAAGTCTACACTCTGAACGACAAAGCAAATAGAGAACCGAAGATTGCGGCGATGATTCGTTCGCTGTCGCAATACAATTCACAATATGCTGCGTTTCCGCTGGCAATTGCTCACCAGAAAGATGGACGGTTCGCTGGATTCTTAATGAACCTGGTGAGCGGCCGCAAAGCGCTCCACGAGCTGTATTCGCCTGCCGCACGAAAGAAAACATTCCCGCATGCCGATTATCGTTTTCTCGTTAGAGCTGCGATAAATGTAGCGCGCGCGGTTGCTTCAGTGCATGCATCGAATTGCGTGATCGGCGACATAAACCATTCCGGATTTTTAATTTCGGATAGCGCAGAGGCAACACTGATCGACGCTGATAGTTTTCAGATCGTTGATGGTTCGCGACATTATCTGTGCCGAGTCGGAGTTCCTGAATACACGCCGCCGGAATTGCAAGGTAAGAAATTAGGGGAAGTTCTCAGAACTGTTGATCATGATGCGTTCGGACTTGCGGTCATCATCTTCCAGTTGCTCTGCATGGGACGTCATCCATTCTCCGGAGCTTACTCGTCAGGAGAGATGCCGATCGAGCAAGCGATTCGAGAATACCGTTTCGTTTACAGTAGAAAGCGGTCTGTGGGAATGTCGCCGCCACCTGGATCCGTTGATTTCGGGGTGTTTCCGCCTGATGTACGCGAGTCGTTTGATGCTGCGTTTGGCCCAGGTACAAAACGTCCGTCCGCTCAGCACTGGGTTCATGTACTGACGTCGCTCGAGAGATCATTGCAGCGATGTTCTGTCCACGAATTGCACTTCTTCCCGAACGGTGCGACTGTATGTCCCTGGTGCAAAATGGAAAAGCACCACGGCATGGTTCTGTTTCTGCGTCCTCTTTATAAAGCCGCAGGTACCGCGCCAGTATTCTTCGATATCAAAGCGGCTTGGGCGGCAATTGAAGCTGTTCCGATCCCGACGCCGAAAGAGCTCGAACCGCAGTTCGTCGACGTCGAACTACCGGAAGTTAGCGACAAGATTCTGAATTGGAGAGGGCATCGCAATCTTTCTGCGACTTTAATACTGGTGCTAGCCGGTGTGATGGCGATCATTGCCCCTGCAGCGTGGTTCATTTGGCTTGCTATAGCGGTTGCAGGAGCGCACAAGTTCACCCGTCGTTTTCCATATACGAAGCAGCTCAGAAAACAGTACGAGAAAGTACAGACTGAACTGGAGCAGTGCAAAGCCGAATGGCGAAAGCACACAGGTGTGGAAGAACTTTTGAAAATTCGCGCCGCGCTCGAAAAAGCAAAAATTGGTCTAGAACAGTTACCGGAAGAGTTGAAAGCGCACGTTAACGAGTACATGCAAAATCGGCAGTCATTGCACCTGCGTGATTACTTGGAGCAATTCCAAATTCAAGAGGCAAAAATCCCCGGCGTTGGCGCTGCGAAGAAAGCAGCGTTAATCTCGTTCGGTATAGAAACTGCTGCTGATGTCACAGCCGAAAAGGTGTTGCAGGTGAACGGTTTTGGACAGAAGAGTTCTGAGCAGTTGGTGAAGTGGCGCGAAGAAATAGAATCACAGTTTGAATTCAGCCCGCACATGAACCGTGTGGACAGTCAATTCAAGCAAACGATTGAGGCTGACATCGAAGCGAAGGCAAGAATACTGCGTAAACAACTAAGTAATGGTGCGCAAATTTTGTCAGATGCGGTTCAAAATTTGAAAAATCGCTCAACAACACCTGATCCGAAGATGAACAAGTTGCATCGGGAATTAATTCAGATAAGGGTGGATTTGAAATACTTGAAGGAGCGGCCGCCGGTTTTGAACGCGTCATGGAGAGAAGCGAGACCAAACTGTCCGGTATGCAACGGGCGCATGATCAGGCGCGTGCTGAAAAGCGGCCCGAACGCTGGGAAAAATTTCTGGGGCTGCCACCGCTATCCCAAATGCAAAGGCGTGCAGAACGCGTAGGGGCGATGCCATGCATCGCCCGTTTTTGTGCGCTCACTATTTCGATTGTACGATCGTACCTTCGAACGCAATCCTCGGATCATTGACCTTGACGAGCTCATTTAGTTCGTACACGTTGCGGTAGCCATAACCATAGAGATTTATGTAAGTAGGAACATTTAGAGCCATCATTCTGGGCTTGTCTTGCGAAGCCATCTGAGTTGCAATTGGATTGCCAGCTTTTGGTCGTGGGCTCGCTATCTTTGAAGCAAAGTCCGTCTGATTGCCATTGAAATTGTTATTGCAGTAAATCAGTATCTTCGTATCAAATGACGGAATGGCTTTGGCCAGGTTGTCTTGAGTGAAGTCCGTAAAACTCAGGTGTTTTGCGCCTTTTATGTGTATGCGATCAAAACGAAATGTTGAGCGGCTGTCAAAGATGATGGACCCTGGTTCTTTGCTCATTTTTAAAAACTGATCCAGGTCGATCAGACGACTGGCTCGATGAGGTTCAACCGCCGCTACTAGCCCCTTAAAATCCTCGAAGCTGACTTTGGCTTTTGGATAATTCTTGTTTTGTGCCATTCCGCTAGTGGCCACTGCTACTGAAAGCAGTATCGCTGCAATGACTGTTCTCATCTCAACTATTCCTCACTAAGACTGTCTTCCAAGAATGCAATTGACTGTTCTTTCAGTCTTGCATACGCCTTCACGCATTACAATGTTCAAAGAAGGTCATTGGAATAGCAGAGGACACAGCCGCGGAAAGTTCATCTCTAGAAACATTGATGCAGCATATTGCCGAATTTGAGCGGCATAACGGGCGTGTGCCGACAATTAGAGAACTCGCGCGCGTCATTGGGTTGCGCACTTCAGCGCTTAGAGATCTCGTTGGTAAGCTCATGGCCGAGGAGAAGTCTGACGGAACCTCAGCGTTCGGAGCTAGCCTGCGAGAGATTCTCCTGGTCGGTCCTGGTCCACAGCGGAGCCTCCATTCACGTGGTGGACGCATAGCGGACCGAGAAGTTTTCTTGATTGATGAAGACGGCACAAAATTAGGCGTTACTCTTACCGACGATGCGCTGCAAATCGCACGAGAAAAAGGTCTCGACCTGTTTCTCGTGCAACCAGATGCTAATCCGCCTGTTGCTCGATTGATAGATTATGGGCGGCACAAATTTGAACTGGAAAAACGTGCACGCGAAACCAAGCGGAAGCACGCCGTTTCTGAACTCAAGGAGATCAGAATGCGCTATGAAATTGATGATCATGATTATCAAGTCAAGCTGCGTAGCGCGCGGACGTTTCTGAAAAACGGCGACCGGATCAAGTTAACGGTGGCACTTCGAGGGCGCGAAATTCAACATGCCGATCTTGCGCTGGCATTGTTAAATAGATTTGGCGAGGAGTTGGGCGAATTGGCTACGTGGAATGATGAGCCGAAGCTGGACGGGAAAACAGCGGTGATGGTTTTGTCGCCCTCACTGTGAATTTGGCGCTTGCGGCTTTGTTTGGTATCGCGTCTACTATTTCCTAGATTTCTTTTGGTTCAGCACTTCGCCTTTGACATTCTTGGTTTTCTCCTGTACCAGCTCTGCAGATGAGCTTGGTTTTCCTGTGAAATTCTGATGAAGCTCAACCAAAAACTCGTCTCCCGGCCTCACTTGTGCTTCTACACCACGAATGAGAAAGTCTGCCAAAACAAAGCCTCCAGGCATACCGCTCAATACACCCATTCCGAATCCCTTTAGCCTGCGATGCGGAACATTTTTTCCGACTGGTTGCATGTATGCAAAAGAAGGATTCATAGCGCCGAGAAGTCCGAACACCACGGGAACTGCACCCATGGTGAATACACCTCCAACAGCTGCTGCTCCGCGGATCACCAGGTGTTCACCCTGGTGCTTCAGCTGAGTGGACAATGGTGCGGCAATCTCGCCATTGTGATTGACACCCAAAACACGGCCTTCATGCTCATTTTTGACGATTCGCGCTTGCCTGGCCGGCTTTGCGACAAGAGGCAAATTCTCACCGTCTTCGGTGATAATCGCATCAAATGTGATACCAAGCGCCCCGTTTGCACGCAAGTTTCTTTTGAGTGAAACCTCCGCAATCAGCAAGCGACGCGCTTTGTATGCAGAGGAAACATGACCGACGACGAGCGTGCCCTTTGGTGCAATCAGCCGACCGCCAATTTTTAAGTCAGCTTTGAGCCTTGCTTCGAGTCGATCTCCGACCTTTGCGGTTTTGCTCGATAGCGATGTTATGCAAACAATGGGGAATCGCACGCCAGTTGCTAAATGGACATTACCCTGGCTATCGATAGTTTCTTGCCACCTGCTGTTTTCTTTGGGTTGGCTGTCCTTTGCCTTCTCGACATCGTTATCAATTACTATGGGTGTATTCGTGATTGATTGAACAAACGCTATTGCTTTCGGTGCAGACTCGGGCACCGCATTTGGTATCTGCTCCCAGAGCGAGTCAGTCGATGACACTTCCTCTTGAACGGGAGCCACCAACTGGTTTAGACTCTCTGCCGACTCTGGCAGTACAGCCTCTGGCTGAGTTGTTTCCGCTACGATTGCAGGTTCAATCGGATTTTTTGTCAGATGGTTCTGGGCAGCAACAGACTGCGTTCCCGGCTGAAACATTTCAGCTGCGCTTGCTGTGGCCGAAGTGCAAAGTAGGGCGATTGCTACCGCGAATGCTTTTCTTTTCTGGGCATCGGCTTTTATGAAGGTAATTCGAGACAAGGGCGATTCTCCGACGTGAGATGGAGCAATCAAAGGTGCGCAAAAGGACCAAAGGCATCCTTTTCGGCCTAACTTTGGCAAGAGTGAATGTTTTGTGAATGGATTCCGGTTATATCTTGACAGGAATTGCCAAGAATGTCTTGGCAATTCGCCTATGTTAGAGAGAATTAGAACGGATCAATCCACTTGAAAGACTATTGCAAGGTGCTACTGTTGTTCGACTAATTTGCCGCCTTCGAGGACATAAACGGAAGCGCACCATATACGGTGGCTAAGAGCGAAGCTCAGATCAATCCACTTCGCGCCTCAATAATAAGTACCTTTCGTATCGTACTCATTCGCCTTATGCAAATGACGACCTGGGTGCTTATCCATCGCGTCTTTTCTATGATTGATTGTGTCTCGATCGGCCTTATGCGTATTTGTCGGGCCCTTGAAGGCATCGTCTTTCATAAACTTATTTAACTCGTTCCGCATCTTGTCATAATCGTCTTCATCCTTGTTGCCAGAGGTAGATCCGCCCCTTTCCATAGGACAGTTTCCCAGCCCCAACGGCTTTGCCCCTGTGTTTACCGGCTTGCCGACGTTCAGATCTTTGCCAGCTTTCACATCTTTGCCGACTTTCAGATCCTTACCAACATTTAGGGCCTTTCCAGCCGAAACATCTTTGCCCGCCTTTTGGTCAGCAAGGCATGATTGGCTGGACACATATGCGAAGCAACACACGGTCATAAAGACGTTCACGAATTTGAGTCGGTTCATGGTGTACCTAATTACTCCACGGGAAAAATTCAATAAAGCTGTTAACGGACAATGCGCTAATTACAATAGCGCCGGTAAGCCTTGTTTGCAACCTCCACACCCTGGGAGCAAGCGCGATCAGAATTGAAGTCTATTTCAAAGACATCCTCTGCTGAGGGAAGCAGCAAGTCGACGAACTTCTTGTTCCTTTGAAATCCCGCTCGACCTGCGCGATTTGCACTTCAGTTGCAGATTGCTTGAACTTTAGGATTACTATGTGCCAGAGTTTGTTCTGCATGGTAGTTCCTGATCAGTGATGAGTTCATTTAATCCCTTGTTTGCGCCGGTCGTCGTGAAAAACGCTCAGCTTAAAATTCGGTGACTATGACCTTTTTGAAGTCAAAGCTTTTGCGTGTTTGAAAAGCTCATTGCACTCGGATTCGAGAACGCCGCCTATGATGGTGGGCTTGCCGTAGCGAGACGCGTCGACAACGGCTTGTGCTCTGATGTCGATCTGCCCGAAGTCGCAAGTTTGCAAAAATGGTATTGAGCTGCCATAAACGACCAGCGGCATCTTCGTCCAGATAATCGCGGATTGGCACATGGGACACGACTCACCAGTTGTGTATAAAGCCATTTCTTGCCAATTGAATCCGGTGTCCGTATCCGGGCAACTGTTCAATGCCGTCATTTCACCGTGCCAGATCGGATTCTTCTCGACACGAACCCAACCTTCCGAAATCACTTTCTTCGTTGTGATGTTGATGACTACAGCACCGAAAGGACATTCCGGCACCTTTTGAGCTTGCTGAATCGCCAGTCGCATGAACTTCTTGTGATCGAGTTCGTCGAATGATTTCTTGCCAGCAGCGAATGTACTTGACTCTGAGTTTACCGCAAGCAGAGCACCCGTTACCGATAGCAGAACAGAACGACGAGAGATTTTGTTTTCCATGGTTGATTACTTGTTCCTCTGTTAACCACTTGGCTGATAACTGATGCGTCAATTGCACTTCAATCCGACTCACGATCTAAGTACGCCTGCAAGATCACAACTGCCGCTTCCATATCGACAAGGTCGCGATTCTTGCCTGTGTTGACACCGCGCTCAACGAGCCGCTCCGTAGCAGTGAATGTACTTAATCGCTCATCTTCAAAATCAACGGATAACCCAAAGTCACCAACAAGGGCTTTAGCAAACAATCTGGCTTTCTTCGCTTGCCCGCCTTCGGTGCCATCCATGTTTTTTGGCAAGCCAACGACCACAAGTGCAACCTCATGTTCTTTCGCGAGTTTCGCGACACGAGCGACATCCACCTTCATGTTTTTTCGGTGAATGGTTTCAATCGGTGTCACAAGCATTCCGGTTCGATCGGAAATGGCGACACCGATTCTTTTGTCTCCAACATCAAGAGCTAAGACTCGTGGAATTTCCTTCATTTAGTTTTTCGTGCGAGCATTTCGTACCCCTACCGGCACATCGAAATTGACTGGCAGGCTGGTCAGTCCTCTAAATCCCATTATTGGCTTGTATTGCACCTGGTCTGCGCCCAGGGCGATGTTCGGCAGTCGCGACAACAGTTCTTCAAAAGCCATTTTGCCTTCATAGCGAGCCAGGGGAGCGCCAACGCAAAAATGAATACCCTGACCAAAAGCCAGATGCTTATTTGGATTACGCTCAACATTGAGAGTGTCAGGATTTTCGAATTGCTCTGGATCGCGGTTTGCTGCCCCGAGGACAACGACTATCTTGTCTCCCTTTTTCAGGCTTTGCCCTTCCAGCTCTAAATCTTCCTTGACGAAGCGCTCCGTCAACTGCAAAGGACTTTGATAACGCAAGAATTCTTCCACCGCCGACGGTATCAGAGCGGGATTTCCAATCAGCTTTTTCATTTCCACTGGATTCTCAATGAGAGCATACATTCCATTGGCGATTAGATTAACAGTGGTCTCGTGTCCGGCAATCACGAGCAGCAAAAGGTTGGCTAGTAGTTCGTCCAAGCTGAGGGTGTCTCCATCTTCCTCGGCTTGCACCAGCAAACTCAACAAATCATCTTTCGGGTCTTGCCGTCGCGATTGAATTTGTGCTCGGAAATAGTCGAACATTTCATGCGCTGCCTTGCTTCCTTGCTCAAGAGCTTCTTCAGTAAGCACGGGCTCAACTGCCGATTGTATGTGCTCCGTCCAGTCTTTGATTGCTTCACGATCGTTTTCCGGAAAGCCCAGCATTCCACAGATGATAGACATGGGCAATGGAAATGCAAAATCAGAAACAAGATCCATTTTCCCTTTTGACACGACTCGACCAAGGAGATCGTCAATAATCTCCTTGATGCGGGTTGTCATGCTGGCTACTTCAGCGCGAGTAAATGCCTTGTTGATTAGCTTACGCACTCTCGTATGCTGAGGGGGATCCTGCGCGAGCATGAATTTCGTCAAGCCGGTCATCAGATCTTGATGATGGGGAGCATGGCGGATTTGGCTGTACTCGGACATGCTCTCTTCGGATGCTTCGACGCTGAATCGACTGTCGGTGAGGCATGTAAGGGCGGCATTGTATCCCAAGGCAATCCATCGCTTTTCGCCGGCGCTGCTCCAGACAACGTTTCCTTCCTTTCTCATCTGGTGGTAAAACGGATACGGATTTCGAATCAGTTCAGCTGAATGCAAGACAAATGGATCCCTGTCCGAGATATCGATGGTTGTCATAGTGACCTGCTCTTGTCTGTGAAACGGTGTATGAATGTGTATGTGAAACGCATGCCGGGGAAAGATCGGCAATTATAGCTACTTGATGGTTTTTCCGATCTCAATGAGCAGGTTGTTTCAATATTTGGGTAGGTTAAGCCTGTCGGCATTTGTTTCATTGCAGTCGAGTACTCAAGGTGAAAGCATGAAACCCCAGCACTTAAAGAACTTTATGGGTTCGTCATGGTCGCGATTTTGTCGTCGGCGAATTCAGGCGGCGGCTGTCGGCTTGGCACTCTTAGCAATTTTTGCCGTAGCACTTGCGCCATCAGCCTGTGCAGAGACAGTCGAGGACGCTCTGACGGCCAAAGCAAATGCACTCTACAGCGCAGGCAAGTACGCTGAGGCTGCAGAAATTTTTGCGGACCTTGAGCCACGTTTGATTAAGCTGTACGGTCCGGATAGCGATCAAGTCGGGGAGAATTACTACCAATGGGCCTTGAACAATGAATTGTTGGGTAAGTACGATTTGGCTATTGATCTCTATAATCGCGGGCTGGGCGTAGCTAGGAAAATTGGGTTTGGCGGCAGGGATTCGGACTGGTTGGATCACGTTGCTACTTGCTACATAGCAAAAAAGAATTTTGATGCTGCAGCGCGCATTTATAGAGAGGAGATCGAAATAGATTCGGCGCTACGAAAACCAGGTTCAGGACTTGTATTTCAAGTAGACACACACATGAGACTTGCCGATGTTTACCATTCCTGCAAAAAGTATCAGGAAGAATTGGCAGTGTTGCAAGAAGCAGTAAAACTATCGGATGTCGATCTTGGCTCTCGAAAGGATTACGAAAAACAGGCAAAGGAGCATCCTGCTGGCGCGTCTTTTGTTTTAAACTCTTTGCGAGGAGACGTTGATGATATCACCTCGGCTCTAATGGGTCTGGGCGACGCCTATGCTCATTTGGGCGAGTACGATAAGGCTCTGTCAGCTTACAAGCGTGCTGACGAAATAATTGACGTGTGGTATCCGGAGTCCTTTAAGCCAACGGAGTTCTATGAAAAATATGCTTTCGTGCTCGGAAAGTTGAACCGGACTAAAGAAGCCGACGCTATTGTTGCGAAAGGCAAAAGAATTGCTGCACATCAGAAGAAGTGAGATAAGTGCCGCTTCACCATTGCTGTTAGTGTCGTTATCTCATTGTGTGATACCGGATTCTCGACTGATGCGTATAAAGCTCAAGACGGCAGAGGCATCTTTGCAATGATTTGATTGCGAGCGCTTTAGCAAGACTGACCAGGCGCGAATCGTCTCAGGTTCCTGACGAAGGAAGGATCGACCATACAAACGCCGTCGGTGCAATTGCTCGCAGCGACTTCATTCAAAAGTTGTTTTTCATCGGGCATTAAAGGAAGTGTCATCATTCCTGTCTGCAAGACTCTAGTGGAGGGAGGTGCTGACACCATAGCCTCTAATACCTGTGCGGCAATGCCGGGATCAAGCCAGACTGTGCCCAGCCTTACAGTACTGATTGCCTTTTCGAGACCGATTTCGTTTCCTCTCAGAACATAGCCGTCCGCGCCTGCATCCATCACGGCAAAGATGTTTTCTGGTGTATTGCTTGCGGTCGATATCAATACACGCACCGCAGGATGAGATTTTCTGATCTGCTTTGTCAGTTCGATGCCCTCGGCATCCGCAGCACCCAACTCAAGCAATGCGACATCCACCTGTTTAGTATTCAAATGCTGTAACGCCTCAGACGGGTTGGTAGCTTCCGCTTTTAGCGTCAGAGCGGGCTTACTTGAAAAGAAATCGCGCAAAGCGTGCCTTTGCTCGTCAGCGCTCGCTAAAACTAATACTTGAATTGATGTTTGACTTGTCATTGGCTAGTTACTCTTATCCTCTGGCTGAGACATCATAGCTGTTATCATCTTGCAATGGATTCCTCCGACAAAACAATTGTCTTTATCAATGGAGTGATGGGCGTCATCGGCTCCTCCATCTTTTCGTACTTTGCCGAACTGGGCGAGCACATCATTTATGGAACAAGTCG
>JBGAVL010000153.1:0-14299 GCA_044228145.1 Obscuribacteraceae bacterium (SeqCode) | reverse complement strand
GTCGTGATACTTTTGTTCGCCGATTTTTTTCAATCGCTCGACGAACTGCTCGCCAGTCAAAAATCGGCTCGACTTTACATCAATCACGAGATTTATCCCCAACTTTGCTGGTCGATAGGTGCATACCGTCGACTGCAATTTTGACCCCGGCGTTTTCGACCGCCTGTCTTTCCGGGGAATTATCGCGCAAAATCGGGTTGGTGTTGTTGATATGAGTGAGGAGTTTAACCCTTGCTTTCGTTTCTTCGAGCTTGGCAAGAATGCCGCCTGGTCCGGAAAGCGGCAAGTGACCCATTTCCTCTGCCGAACCGGCTTTGACCCCCATCGAGCTGAGCTCGTCGGACCTGTAGAACGTACCATCGACCAGGACTATCTCGGCGCCAGCCAGCAGCGTTTTAACCTGACTATCCCAGACCCCAATTTGAGGAGCATAGGAGACAGCGTCAGCGTTTTCGGCTATGTTTTCGAATTTGAGACCAACAACGGCGTTGTAATTTTCCTCATTTCCGCCTTTCCCTTCGTTTCTTCCGTTTCCTCCAGCCCCTCCAGCCCCTCCAGCCCCTCCGACCCCTCGAGCCCCTCTAGCCCCTCTAGCCCCATGGTCTGCATGATCACGAGCGTATTTCGGCTGCCTGCCGCTCAGCGCGGTCGCCGTAACTTTCAGGGAATCGCCAAGCGAGAAGGGCTGGCCCGGGACGATGCGGCGAAATTCCAGGTTGGCGTAGTTTTTAAGAACCGTCCTGACTGGAAAGGCGGTCTCCATTAAATCGAGTACCGAGGCGGTTGCGTAGACTCTCAACTGGGAGCCCTCGCGAAGATTAATTAGACCCACTGTGTGGTCAAGCTCGCCGTCGGTGAGGATCACCGTCCTGATTGGCGTCGCGCGAATGTCCCCGCCTCCAGGCGGCTGCAACTCCGGATGCCGGGCCAGCTGGTGTCTCAAGTCTACGCCCGGATTGACGATTGCCCAGGCTGTTTCTCCGTTTTGCTCATACGAAATCGCCAGAGAATCCGTAGTACGCGAACTCTCGGGATTGTTTCTGGCAAAATTGCAGTTTTCGCAGCCGCAGTTCCATTGAGGACAACCGCCACCGGCGCCTGTTCCAAGGACAATCAGGCGCATCGATTCTCCTACCTCTTGTGAATGTAGGCTGTAATTTCAGCGCCGGCGCTGATTATCTCGTAGCTGGGCTTTTCCCACATATTCGCTCCAATTTAATTCAAACTTGCCAGTATTCAAATATGGTTTCATTCTGGATCATGCACGCAGTACTACAAACTAAACTATCATTTGTAACCAGTTGACTAATTATGTCGATAATCAATTCGAGATTGACAAGGGGGCGCCATGAAGGCGAGTGTAGCCAAGAAATCCGAAGAGGCAAAAGGCCAAAATCAATTTGACCTTAAGTCCGTGCAGGCTGCGATTAATGAAGAGGAGCTGGACGGCTGGCTTTTCTATTTCTTTCACGACAACGACCCTCTGTCTCTGAGCATTTTGAAATTGGAAGGCGGGCACTTCACGCGCCGCTGGTTTTATTTTGTGCCTAAAACAGGAGAGCCGATCAAAATTGTCCACCGCATTGAAATGGACGCGCTTGATTCTCTGCCTGGTGAAAAACGCGTTTATCTCGGTTGGAAACAGCTGGAGAGTGTACTCAAAGAAACGCTCGCTGGCGTCAAAGAGGTTGCTATGCAATACTCGCCGATGAACCACATTCCCTATGTTTCCCGCGTTGACAGCGGCATCGTCGAGCTGGTTCGCTCTGCCGGAACTGAAGTTTGTACCTCTGCAAATCTGGTGCAAAAGTTCGAAGCAGTCTGGAATGACGAACAGTTGAAGAGTCATGTGATTGCCGCAGAAAATTTGCGCAAGTTTATTTTCGCCGCATTCAAGTTCATCAAAGAGCGCATCAATGCCGGCAAGCCGGTCAATGAGTACGAGGTGCAGCAATACATCTGCAAGTTGTACGAGGACCACGGCATGGTCACCTCTTCACCACCTATAGTGGCGGTCAACGCTCACAGCGGGCTTCCGCATTATCAGCCGAATAAAGACTCATACAGCGAAATCAAGAAAGGCGATTTCGTTCTACTCGATATTTGGGCGAAGCAAAACACGCCGCACAATGCGATTTACGCAGACATTACCTGGACGGGTTTTGTCGGAGATGCCGTTCCGCAAAAATACATCGACATTTTCGAAGTAGTGCGCGGCGCTCGTGATGCTGCTCTTGCATATGTTTCGGAAAGAATCAGCAGCAAGAATGTTGTGCATGGCTATCAGGTCGATGATGTGTCGCGCAATTTCATCACCGAAAGGGGTTACGGCGACAAATTCGTCCACCGCACAGGGCATTCGATTTGTACGGAAGTGCACGCTAATGGTGCCAATATCGACAATTTGGAAACGAAAGACGAAAGAGAAATCATCGCTCACACCGGATTTTCAATAGAGCCCGGCGTCTATTTGGAAGAATTTGGTGTACGCAGTGAAATCGATGCCTATGTCGGTGATGATGAAGTGCTCGTTTTTGGGCAACCTATTCAAACAGAGATCATTCCTATACTTGCGCTCGAGTGAGGGGCAGCCGTGCCGTCCGATTTTTGTCTAATGCATGTTGGATATTGGGTCACTGACCTGGCTGCGCTTTCGTGTCTGGGCGCCGGACTGGCGGCAATTGTTCTGACTCTGCTGCCTGGCAAACGCCTGACCGGAAAGACAGAAGCATCTGATCCTTCGGCATTTATCGATCCGGGTGCGGGCGAGACTGCCAGATATAGATTGGCGTATAAAGACCTGGTCACTGTGAAGAATTCCGGGTTGGACTCCACGCAAGTGTCAGGCATGAAAGCACCCGAGCCTCTCGCTGACGGTGTTGCTGCCAGTGACGCTCACAGCGTCCAGTCGGCGGAAGATCTCGCGCTGACGATGTTCGACAGGGGCGTGCTTGGAGTCGGTCTCGGAGCTATGAGTCAGGAAGCAACCAAGCAAATCTCCAAGACAAGAATTGAGTCGAAGCCGAAGATCGACTCAAAGACGAAAATCGACTCTAAGACAAAGCTCGAGCCAAAGCCCAAGCTAGACAATAAGACCAAGGTAGATTCCAAACCAAAGATCGATCCGAAGAAAAAGCCCGATCCGAAAAAAAATGACCCCAAAAAAACGGATGCGAAAAAGGCTGATGGAAAGGCCAACATTGAGACTAATATGGCCGTTCGCAAAATCACATACGGGCACAAGAGACTAGACCTTATGGCTTCAAACGCAGATGCGGAAGAAAAGACTGAAGAAGAAGCGCCGAGAAGTTTGGAGCCGTCCTTTTTCACCGAAGAAGAATCTTCTGATTTCCCCCAGCCAGTCAATCAACTTTCAGAATTTCCTGCACAGGCAATTGAATCTCCTGGCTTCTCGATGCCTGCCGGTCAGCCGCCAGGTGCCCCGACTCCGGCTAGCCAACCTCAGGCGGTTAAGATGCCGCCAAGACAACCTGTAAATTTCGAGATGCCGGCCGACCAGCTTCCGGGTTTTCCGATGCCGAGCAATCAAAATCCCAGTGTTCCGGCGCCACCGGCTCAATCTCCGGGATTCCCGGCTGCCTCGACTCAGACTCCGGGTTTTCCGGCACCATCAAGTCAAGCACCCGTTTTCCGGGCTTCGTCGAGCCGGCTGCCTGCTTTCCCTGTACCCGCAAATGAGGCTGAAGTTGTCCCCGCCGCTTTCTATGAAGTTGCCGGCAGTGAAGAAGCTGAAGACCAGATTCCTGCACCTCCCATCGAGATAGATCCAAAGAAAGATCCCAGGAAAGTTGGTCGCTCTACATTGATTGAGCCGAAGAGCAATCTGAAAGGCGAAAGTGAACCGAAAGGGAACAACGAACCGCCTCCACTGGAGTATTTCAAGTGACAGAGTCGAAGACACCAAAGGCGAAGTCACCGCCACCTGAGAAGAAGGTGAAGAACGAAAGCCAGGGCGTAAGGCCATGGTCACTGCGATTGCTCTTTATCTATGCAGGCGCAGCATTCTTCATCCTGGTCGCCTGGTGGCAAGTCGGTCCCAACATACTTTCTGCAATCGCTTTCAACTTGGCTGTGCTGGCGATCCTCGCAGTGTTTTCTACATTTACTCGCACGCTTGTGCTCAGGCGAATGCTCTCCCTTTTTCTCTGGGGCGCATTCATGACCGGTGTTGCTGTGATGGCTTCGCGCCTCCTTGTGAAAGGGTTGGCCTTTGCAGGCCCGGGCATAACTGAAATCGCTATGGCGATGGTGGAAGAAGTAATTAAGTTGCTGCCGCTGATTATCTTGCTGATTGCAGGCAGAAAGTTCAGCACATTTACTATGGGCATGACCGATTTCATTCTCGCCGGTGCCGCTCTCGGAGCTGGTTTTTCCTGTCTCGAATACGCAGCTGCGCACCCTCACGGCGGATCCTATGGTCAGCTGGCGTGGTTGCCGACCGCGGAAGTCATGAATGGCAGAATGATCTCCGGACATTTGATCTGGTCTTCATTGGCTGCAGCCGGAATCGGTTTTGGCTTTTTCTTCAAGACGAAATGGAAAGTCGCGGCAATCGGAGCCGCTGTCGGACTGGCTGTTTCCATGCTCGATCATGCGGCATATAATTACAGCCTCGTCAGTCAGGATTGGCTGGCGTCAATTCTCAACGGTATCGCACTCAATGGGTACCTAGCCTTTGGCTTGTGGGTCGCTTCGATTCTCATTGCGCTCTTTGTCGACATGAAAATACTGATCAAGGCGGTTCCTCAATTCTCGGAGTTCAAAGTCCCTAAAGGGTTGGAAGGACTCGACGGCTTGATGGCCATGTGGGATTTCGTAATCGATCGCAGGCGCCTGGCATATTCTCTTCATCACTATGCCAATGCTCCTGAAACATTGAAAAAAGACGCTGCAGTCACTTCGTCTCTATTGGCACAGACTTTGATCAATTTCCACATGCCAGAGCGCAGGCTGCGCACGCTTGATGCGATGACTCGCGAAGATCTGACGCTTGTAGCCGGCATCAATGATATGGGATTGGACCGTGGCGATCCCGATAGTCTGAGCGAAATCGACTTGCCAGATCACTATAAATTGGTGTCACCGCTCAGTGAGGGCGGCATGGGGATCATCTACAGTGCAGAGCATATTCATACCGGGCAAAAACTGGCGATCAAACTTTTGCATCCAACTTTTGCAAAGCAGCAAAAGGCGGTAGACCGCTTCAGGCATGAAGCAAAAGCAGTCGGAGCCTTGAAGCATCCGAATCTCGTTTCGGTTAGCGATTTTGGTATTACCGAACGCAGAAGAATTCCCTATCTTGTCATGGAATTAATTCCCGGAGAGAATCTCGAACAGCTTCTGAAGAGCGGTCAGGCAATGTCGCCGCAGCGCTTTTTTGCCGTCTTCGATCAGGTCTTCGATGCCCTGTCGCATGCACACAAGCGCATGGTCATTCACCGCGACATGAAGCCAAGCAACATTCTTCTCACTCAGACCGATGACGGGCGCGATTTCGTCAAAATCGTCGACTTCGGTATTGCCAAAATCATGACCGGTGAAGGGGAGGAAGGCAGCAACACGCAAGAGTTGACGCGCACCGGCGATTTGATTGGCAGCCCGCTGTATATGAGCCCTGAGCAGGGTCTGGGGACGAAGCTGGACGCGCGTTCTGATATTTATTCAGTCGGTTGCGTCATGTATGAGTGCATCGCCGGCAACCCGCCACTGATGGGTAATACTGCAGTACAAACAATTTTGATGCACATCAATGAGTCGCCGCCATCTTTGCGCGAGATAAGGCCGGATTTGAATATTCCAGCGTCCATCGACAACTTCATCATGAAGGCGCTTGCTAAAAATCCGGAGCACCGCTATCAATCAATGGATGAAATGAGAGAAGCGCTGCACATGATAAGAGCGAATCCGCAGGGACCAGCTCCAAATCCTCCAAATTCCCCAAATCCTCCAAACGTTATGGTCTAGCAAGTACAATTACTCAGGTGTCCGGGTAAGGACTCTTTCAAGAAGGACGGTTATGACAGTGAGAAATCAAGCCGGAAAGCATATGCGAAATCAATTCGGTAGTCACATCCGAAATCAGAAAGGTCTGGCAACCTGGGTAAAGGTTCTCATCGGCGTAATGGTGATCGGCACAATTTCAATTATCTGCATAATCACCGCCAGCGTCTTTTTCTTCGGCTCCGCCATGAAGGACATGATGGACCCCGCGAAGGTCAAGGCCACTGTCGATTCGATAGCCAAATTTGAAGATCCGCTTCCTTCCGGCTGGACGTTCGGAATGGGTCTCAACATGTTCGGCACCAGCGTAGGTGTGGTGACCAACGAGAAAGAGAAGCTGACGATAACCCTTTTGAAACTGCCGCGAGGAGGAAAGGAAGTTACGTCCGACGTAATTGTCGGAGAGTATGCCGAGAAAGGGATACCCAATATTTCGGGTGTGGACGCGGATAAAACTTCAGCCCCGCTCACCGTTAAGGAAAAGGGAAAACTCACTGTCGGAGGCGAGGAGATGACTTTCGTCAGCGGCATTAGCGAACGCGGTGGCAAGTCATTCTCTCAATTTATCGGCAGTGTAATTCCGAAATCCGCTCCAAGCGTGATTATTATTCAAGGCGTTTGCTTCGATTCGGAAACCTACAAAATCGATGAGACCAAAAAGCTGTTGAGTGCCATCAAGAGTTTCTAAGTATTGCGTGAGAGCAAAAGGGCAGCAATTCATGGAAAAATATTCAAACTTGTTGGCCCTGTACGCTAGATTCTTTCTGTGCATGTCGCTCTTTTGGCACGCTGGTTTCAACATTGCTGGTTGGAATCTGCAAGTAGCGGTGCTGACGCACCTGACTCAGGCATTTACAGCTCCGATACTTTCGGCAGCGACTGCCGCAGAGATCGTGTTGGGAATTGCGATTTTGATTGGATACATGACCAGGTATATCGCATGCATGGCTGCGCTGTATACCCTTGTAAATGCCTTTCTGATGCACTCGTTCTGGTCATCCGACCCCGGCACGCAGGTCAATGACGCGATGAATTTCTTTCAGTCGATCGGACTGGCCGGCGGCTTTCTCTTGCTGGCGGCGTTTGGTCCTGGTGAATACAGTGCCGATGCAAAACTGAAAGAACCAGCTCGCACGACAGAGCCGACGTCGGAAACATAAGCATGAAGATGAGGCTTGTCGCAGCCGGAGTTACCATGGCGTGTCTGCTGCTTTTGTTGGTGACCGGCGGAGCAATGGCTGCTGTTGGAAATGGAACCGTCGACGACCTTAAAGCAAAATTCAACGAGGACAAAGCGCATACGCGAATAATCGCGCTGCTGTCCCCGACTTGAGATATGTGCCTGCACGGGCACAGCGTTGTGCGCGACGTCTTCAAAAGAGTCAAAAGTCCGAAATTGAAAGGATACATTGTCTGGGTTCCAATGATTCTCACAGACAACGGTATTTCTGCTGATGCAGAGGCGAGCGCCTTTTCGTCAGACGCGCGCCTGTTACTCTTGTGGAACGAGAATAAGAGTATCGGCAGAGCTTTTGCAAAAACATTGGATCTGCGATGCAGTGCATGGGATGTGTATATGGTTTATGCACCAGGCAAAACCTGGGATGAACAACAACCACCCAAGCCCGATTTCTGGATGCATCAACTCAGCAAAGGACAGGGCGCAGACCCGAGCTTGACCTTGAAGCAGGAAATTTTGGAAGAGCAAATTTCTAAGATGGTTGCGGACAAACAGACCGCGTCAGCGAAATAAGTTCGTCTGCAACGTATTCTCCTGCCCGTATTGCCCCGTCGATATTGCCGTTCCATAAAGGTGATGATTCGGATGTCGCCCAGTGAATGAGCCCGAATGGCTCGCGAACAACATGCCCGTATGAAGTCAAAACTCCTGGTGCCAGATGCGCAACATGGCAGCCGCGAGTCCAGCGGTCTCTGGACCAGTCGTGTTCGAAATAGTGCATCGGTTCGCCTGCTCTCGCTCCAAACCGCCTTACCAAAGCATCTAACAAGTGTTTCTTTCTTTCATCAGCAGACATTTCTGCCATTAGCATCGCTTCTTTGGCGAAGGAAAAGGACATGAGCGCGCCGACCTTTTGGTCTGGCGGTGATGTGTCGAGCGTCATTTGAATGAATTCGTCAGGAGCCGTTGCTTCGCCGTTCAAGCCATCTTTGCGCCAGAAGGGTTCATCATAGACAGTAATGAATTTTGTGCATTGGCCAGCCGGCATGTGCCTGAGCAATTCCATGCGCGTTGACGGCAACTGCGGGGTGTATTCAATGTCGTTTGCTAAATTAGGCGGAACAGCTATAACAACACGTTTTGCCTTGATCGTTGCCTGGTCGGATGTGACTGTGACACCATCTTGATCTTGTGTGACTTGTCGAACTGCCGACGAAAAGAGAAAGCAATCTCCGATTTTTTCTTTCATTTTTTCGGCGACACAACTCATGCCCCCTTTGACCATGTCTTGCTCTGCACCGCCCTCTACTTTCATTTGCATTTCAATATCATTGCCTGAAGCGGCGATTTGAAAAAGGACGTACAAGAGGGAAACTTCCGACAACTCGCAAGTAAACAATCCAATGAAGAGGGTTCGCAACATGGCGCGCGCAGGCGCGGTGAGTCCATGAACAGGGTCATTTATGAATTGACCGAGCGACATTGCATCCCACTCTTTTGCTCTCGCGCACGTCCAGGGCGCTTCGTTGGGAACTTCCAGAGACATCTTGGACAACAGTTGAAGAACTTCCCAAACACCCGCAAGTGACTGTAAGTCGATATCAGGAATTTCGTCGCCATAACGATGCACTGTGCCTTCGTAAATCAGGAGGCTGTCGCCATGTATCGGGGTGGGAGTAATTTCGAGACCCATTTCTTCGAGCAGCGCATAAATGCGATCTTGAGTCGGCCCTAGAAATGTGCCGCCCAGATCAATTGGCGTACCGTCTGCGAGATATTTTGTCCAAACTTTGCCGCCAATGCGGTCTCTCGCCTCGACGACGATTACCGAGTATCCTGCCTGCGTCAGGCGAAGAGCCGCTGTCAGTCCGGCAAATCCGGCTCCAACGACGCAGAAATCTCTTTCTATGAAATTCTCGGATAGACTCATATTGTGACTAATGGCTGCACAGACTGCTGCCATTTAATCAGCTTGAGATCTTCCTTTATTTGAAGTCTATCAACCGTAACTAGTCGGTATAGATCTACGTTTTTCCAGTGCTTTCTTGTGGATGCGGTTGCTGATACTGTTCAATTCCTTTTCGACTTCGGCGATGTTTTTGTAGCTCAGCTTTCCGCCGTTTTTAGCTTTCATGCGGCGAACTTTCTGCCAAACATCTTGATTATCGTCTCTTAAATCGCGGGCTTCGCGAAGCGTCAATTCCCCCGCTTTTTCCATGCGATTGATTTTCGCTGCCAAGATTTCATGGCGCTGAGTGATGGTATAACGACGCGCTTTTGCTTCGGCTGACTGCGGTGCAATTTGCAAGATGGAGAGAACAAGAAGTGCGGCAACTACTTGGCGAATCATATTTCGGAACCTCCGACGGTGTTGCTGAGGAGACGCAACAATGTACCGAGGGTTCCCTCGCCGGTGTTCGATAGGCTACAAGCTGATCCCGGAGCGCCGGCTTCCAGCCGGCTTAAAATGAAAGCAAGCTGCATCAAAAGCCGCCAGGATGGCGGCGCTCCCAGGCTCTATGGCGGCGCTCCCAGGCTCTATTGCGGTGCTCCCAGGTTTTATACCGGTGCCGATTCCGGAGTCAGCTGGCTTTGAATGTAGTCTCTAAGCGATGAGAATTCGCGCTCAATTGATGTGGCTGTTTCTTCAGCCTCGATCCAATCGTGCCTGCAAGCGGTTTGCTCCAGATACAGGCAGAGACGGGCCAGATTTTTTGCACCTATGGAAGCGCATGATGCCTTGATTTCATGGGCGAGCGCGGCAACCAGTTTGGAGTTTTTCTCAACCATGTGTTTTTGCACTTTGCTCAACATGTCCTGGGTGTCATTGAGGAACATTTCCATCATGTCGGTGAGTTGATCCGGCTCGTAGAATTCTTCCAGTTCGGCCATATCGAGCGGTTCGCTCTTTACCAGGGTCAAGGCGCTTTTCGGTCTGAGCACTTTGCGTCTTTGCTTTTGGCTTTCAAATACGACTTCCGTGCGCAGCCAATGCGCGATTTTGGATTTCAAAAGATCAATATCAATGGGTTTGGACAAGTAATCGTCCATGCCTGCAGCAATGCAACGCTCTCTGTCGCCTGACATGGCCAGCGCCGTAACCGCGATAATTGGGCTGTATGAATTGGTGCGGGCTTCAATTTCGCGAATTGCCACTGTCGCTTCAAATCCGTCCATCACTGGCATATGACAATCCATAAGGATCAGATCGAATTTTTGATTTGATACGGCTTCAACAGCTTCACGTCCATTGCTGGTAATTTTAACCTTCAGACCGAGCCTCTGCAAGAGGACAGAGGCTACTTTCTGGTTGACAAAATTATCCTCGACAAGAAGCACATGAGGTGGTTCACCCTGATTGCTCATAGAGTCGCCGGCTGCTGGTTTCATTGTTTTTGTCTTGACCTCGTTTCTTTGTCGCCCATTGTTTGATTAGTTAACGCGGATGCCGATGCGGGCGCGAGCGCGTTGAGTGCTGGCGATACTGTTATCGAAAGATGTTTGAATATCGTCCAGTTTTTCTGAGAGATACCTGCGCTTGCTGTCGCTCAGCATGCCATTTTTCGTGTATTTGACCTGACGTGTCGATACTTCGTTGAGACGTTCTTTCAATCTGGCTACGTCGCGATTAGTCAATCGACCGGCTTTGTATTCGTCGTCGACTCGCTGAGACATCACTATGATGCGCGCACCGATGTCGTTGCTGACGACAACAACCGGCGTCGAAGGGATGACCACGCGAGCAGGAGTGAGCACTGTGGTAGTCGAGGGAGAGATCACTGTGCGGACAGGTGTCATCACGGTTGTGGTTGTACCCGGCCTCACGACGGAGCTTTCGCTTATGACATAGGTGCTTCCTACCAGTCTGTTTAAAGCGACTGTTGGCACATATCCGTTCAAGGTTGCATGCAAGTCGTTGAGACGCGATGCAATCAAAAGCGCTTCATCATATGTGAGCGAGCGTCCGTTGACTCTATAACCTTCTTCCTGTGCGGTGATTGTCGCCAGGTCGGAGCGAAGATGCATGGCCTGGTCGGCAGTAATCTTGCCCAGAGAGAGAGATTCGTTGATGTATCTTTCCAGGTCGGCTCTGCGCGCGTCGATGCTTGCGACGAACGGGTCGTATGCAGGTACGGCGGAAAGTGCGACCAGGCGTCCGGTCGAGTTGAAGCTCGCCAAAACTTTGTTGTTCGATCTATCTAATAGGATCCATCCCGGGGTGAGAGAACCGGCAAGAAATCCTCTAATAGGATCGTAGGGACCTTTAATGGCGCCGGTCAACGGATCGATGACCACATAGTCTCCGGATCCTGTCAACGTGAATTCCATTGTTGATGAAGAAACAGGTTCTGTAATTGTCGTTGTGCGGATTACTGTTTCAGTGTCAGCGAATACAGGCATGACAGCGCAGCCCAATATGCTCACTGTAAATGCGGATAAGAGTACTTTTGAGTTCATGATCTCCATCTCCTTCGTTGTGCAGTCGGGCTGCTTTCCAGCTTCGGCCGCCCTCAATCTGTTTGGGGCTTTAGCTAAGACTGAGGAAATCCTTTTGGGTTCCAATTTGTTCGATACATTTCCACCTATGTATATGTACGGAGCGTACGTTGAGAAAGAGCCACAAATAAGCAGGGTCTTGACGACCTTGACAGTATGACAGTAATTCTGTCATGGTTGTTCAAGGACACGACGCATTTACCCTGGATGAGCTTCTGGCGGAAGTTGGAAAGCTTGTGACGTCACTGGGGCTTTTGGGTGTTCAGAAAGACAATCGTGTATCGGACCTTCCGGATGTGAGGACAGTCCGCTACTACACCAGTCTCGGTCTGGTAGATCGCCCGCAAATTGTTGGGAGGCAGGGCATTTACGGACGCAGGCACATTCTGCAACTACTGGCAATCAAAGCCTTGCAGACCCTGCAATTACCGCTTCAGGAAATTCAAGCAAAACTCTACGGGCTTACAGATGCTGAGCTCGAGGGTTTGACCGGCGCTATATCAGGTCAGAGGAAGGCAGCTCAAAGAGACGAGTTTCAGTCCCGTCCTGTACTCTGGAGAGAGATAGTTGTTGCGCCTGGCCTGAAGCTTATGGTCGAAGACGGGTGGTCACCGGAATCCGATTCAGAAGCAGTTTTATCAATGATGCGCGCAGCTTTGCATTTAATCATCAAAGACAAGCGCGGACCTAACGATGGAGGTTAAGGTAATGTGCCCAGATCCAGCCGCAAGGACTATTCCGTTATTTGACCCGCACTCAGAGCTTGCCAAAAGAGCCCTGGGCACGCTAATCGCCGAGATGTCCGGCGGTAAGAAAGAATTGCCGCTCTCAGGCGTCGATATTGATGCGAAAGTCGCCGATCGAATTTGCGATGTGACAGTAAAACAGAAATTTCGCAATACCTTTTCCGACCACCTGGAAGCTGTATACATTTTTCCGCTCGCCCATTCGGCTGTTGTCACTTCCTTTGAATTGAGAGTTGGAGCCCGCGTGGTCAAAGGACAAGTGAAAGAACGTCAGGAAGCTCGGCAGGATTATCAAGCCGCGCTCACAGCGGGCAAACGTTCGGCGCTCATGGAACAAGAGCGCGACGACATCTTCACTATGCAAGTTGGAAACATCGCACCCGGCGAGGAAGTCTCGGTCGAAATCAAATACTCCGAAAGGCTTCCTTTCTTTGAAGATGGAACTTGCGAAATTCGCCTGCCTCTGGTGGTTGCTCCACGCTATATCTCCGGGCAGCCGACAGGTGGTGGTGCAGCCGGCTTGGGCACTGAAGTCGATACTGACGAAGTTCCGGATGCTTCGCGCATCACTCCTCCCCGCCTGGCACCGGGAGCCAAAGATAATGTTCAGCTTTCGGTTGCTGTTGAATTGATGCCGTCGGCCGATGGCACGTTCAATGTCAAAGATCTGTCTTCTTCACAGCATGTAGTCAGCACTTCTCTGGACAACGGCAGCATTAAAGTCGAGTTGTCGCAAGAAAACGAACTGATGAACAGAGACTTCATTCTTAAGTGGGTACTGGCCGAGAAGACTCTCAAACCCAACCTCGTCAGTTATGCCGATGACAAAGGCAACACTTACTGCATGTTGACAGTAATGTCTCCAAAGCAAGACAAATTCCTCGGCGTGCCGAGAGACGTTATCTTCATTGTCGATCGCTCCGGCTCGATGGGTGGACCGAAAATGGCGTCGGCAGCTAAATCCTGCTCGATCCTTCTGGACACTCTAGGACCCCAAGATCGATTTGCAATATGTGCTTTCGATACAGTAAATGAATGGATGCAACCGCATAAAGAATGGTCCACCAGTGTTGACGGGCGCTTCGTATGCGCTGATGAAGCGGGAATTGAAAGTGGCAAAGCCTATTTGCGCACTGTCACCGCCCGCGGCGGCACTGAATTGGAACCGGCTCTGGCTGAGTCGCTTGGCGAATTTAAAAATAGGCAAAAAGTTGATGCCATTGGCATCATCGTTATCTTGACCGACGGACAGGTCGGCAATGAATCAGGAGTGTACAGGCGCTTGCAGAACGAGTTGGGGGATGCACGCGTTTTCACAGTCGGAATCGACACCGCAGTCAATGGCGGGATTCTGACGCGCATGGCCACCCTCGGTGGCGGAACCTCTGCACTGGTAACTCCGGGAGCCAAACTGGAAAAAGCGCTCAGTCAAATCGGACGCGAGATTGGAGTGCCTGTTCTGACCGGTTTGAAGCTGGAAGCAGTGCAGGGCAATCTTGAGGCAGAAACAATAACGCCTGCCAACTTGCCGGACCTATTCAGAGGTCGCGCTTCGACCATCTTCTTCAAGATGACAAACGGCTTAATGCCGGGCAAAGGGAAAAAGAAAATTCGCATCAAAGGTACTCGCGCAGACGGTTCTGCCTATGTCGAAGATGTCACCGAAAAGAAAATCGAATTGCCTGCAGTTGCCTCACTCTACGCTAAGTCGCTGATTCGCGATCTGGAAGATATGTTCAGGGAGCAAGGTGACCGCGGAAAGATTCGCAAGCGGATTATCGATCTGTCCCTGCAGCATTCGGTATTGTGCAGATTTACCGCTTTCATTGCCGTAGACGAAGCCGAAGTGGTCAAC
>JBGAVL010000152.1:0-14309 GCA_044228145.1 Obscuribacteraceae bacterium (SeqCode) | reverse complement strand
ATAGAGTCAACCAGAAAGTTTTGAAGTACTTCTCAGAGCTCTAAGCCGGATTTGTAGGGTCGACGCCATGCGTCGACCGGGCGATGCCTGGCACAGTCACCACTGTGGCGTCTCGCTTCCCGCGTAGAAAAAATTGTTCATAAAAAGCAGGGAGGACTTTCGCCCTCCCTGTTGCCCTTCGCATCAAAGCGCTTGTTTTTTCGGGTTTGCTCCCCTCAGTTGAATCCTCTCGATGAAATAACTAGCTGAATAAATTGGCATCTCGTGCGGAGGCGACAAACCAATTTACAGTGCCCGGTATGGATGAAGCCATGACCATGATGACGACACCGTATGCAATACGGTGGAGGTGCGTCAAGCTGACATTCAGACCTGGAATATAAAGCACCACTTTGCGCTGGAAAATACCGTGCATCAAGAGTGCAAATCCAAGCAACAGCCCGACCATTTCCAAGAGATTAGAGATGATATTGAGCAGTGCTTCCAGGTTGGCCAGATTGTTGACACGCACTGTACCAGCGGTGTTGACACCGGCTATGTATGTTGCATCAGAACCTTGTGGACCGATTGTACCGTTGGTGGCTCCTTGCAGAGTTGGCGCATCAGCATCGAACGACTGTGCGGATACAGGCTGCGATCCCAATTGCAGGTTGTTGCCCAAAGCCGACTGTTTCACAATCGCTGAGCTGACTGGCGTCACCAATCCGTAAGTACCTGCAATCGTTGCTGCTCTGGCCGCTTTACGCTCGGAAAGCAGTTGTTCGCAGTATGCATTGGCTCTCAGCGCCAACAACTCCATCGCTTCCTTGGGCGTCGCCATGCGGCAAGTCGGTTTGTCGGTTGTTTCGGCTAAAGCGACAGCATAGTTGATTCTGTTGCTGCGCCAACGAGAGAGGAAATTGGCAATATCCTTACCCATCGATCCGCCTTTGGGAATCTGCGAAAATGGTCCGATTTCCGCATGATTCTTGAAAAATTCAAGCGTATCGGTCTCGCCGCTGTCTATCGAGTACTCGTAGAAAGCAGGAATATTCGAATACTGCGACATAATGTAGATCTCGCGATTGAAAGCCGGCTGTGGCCCGTGTATCCATAGGACCGCTCCGTTGGCACTTTCACCGGCGATTTCAGAGGCTTTTACGACAGCTTGCAAGTTGTCTTGCCCGCCGAGAAACTTCATGTCGGTAATCAGTTTGATACCACTTCCTACGGCTAACGGCTCCAGTACTTTTTGCTGTTCGTCGGATGCCACCATTACCGAAGTAATTACTCCTTTAGGAACACTTCCCAGTGCTTCGGTGATCTCTTTGGTTTGACCGGCCAGAGCGGACGAACCGTCAAGCACTACAATCAGGTTTTTTGGTGGTTTGACACAGATCGGTTTGATGGTTTCGACTACATAGCGTTTGGCCACCTGTCCCTTTTTGAGCACCTGTGCAATTTTCTTTTTTGTTTTTGCGCCCGGCTTGAGGACGCGCGCAACATCCTCCAGTTGTTGCCGCACTCCCCGGGAGCCATCAATCATTACTACAACTTGTTGCGGTTTTCCGTCCTCCTCTGCAAGTTCCGCCTGTGCTTGAGCCTGCGCAGCAAGCTCCTGTTCATGTCTTCTCTTAAGCTTGTCTTTCTCCTCCTGTTCTTTCAGTTTTGTAGAAATCATGTCAAATACTGCTACTTGTTCCATTTTGGCTGGAAGTTGAGCAGAGATACCAATTTCATTTCCCTTCAAAACTTCCTTGGTCAGCGGTCCGGCAATGATATGCTGACCGGAAGTGCTGAGCGAACGCTTCAAATCAGTGCTGTGTGCGTCAAGATTCAGCGGTGATTTGAGCCGCAGCAAATGCTCTCCGTCCAATGTAAAATTGGTGGCAACAAAGCGTGGAATGGGCAAGGCAGCTTGTGCCGCGCTTTCCGCCTTCAAAGGCACAACCATTGTCAGTCGAATTTTCAATTCTTCATCCTGCTCTACCGGATAGCAGTGCAGTAAGAAGCGACCGTGACCGATAGGTGTGAGCATGGCCGGACAATTGTGATCGGCTTGCACCCAGCTCTGATCGCCCTGTCCAGGCTCACTGACTGAAACCGCAATGCGAGCTTCATTTGGCTCACCGTTTATCCACAAAGTCATACCGGTCACGGCAGTGCCTGCAGGCAATGCGATCTCGGCTCGAGCTTCCTGTGCCTCGGCAGATTCATTCTTAAATACATACGTCCAATTTACTGTCGACGTCAACGTCGTAGGGCTGAGCGCACCACTCAAGAGCGAACGCACCAGAGTAAGTCCTTTGACCGGTTCTCCCACTACATGGCGACGCAAGTAATCGTCGGACATGGCGGAGAGATCGCCTGTGTTAACATCTCTAAATGGCTTTCCTGTGACGGCGAAATATAGTTGTCTTTGCGTCGTCAGTTTGATTGGAATAAACAATCCGGCCAGTCCGGCGGACCTGTCGTCGGTGCACTCCATGCGAAGCTGGCGCTCTATATTGTAAGTGCGCAAGACTCTGAGCCCGCGCTGCCGCTCCGCTTTGTCATTTGTAACCGCGCTCTTTTCAGCAAGGCGAAGGTAAAATGATTTGGCCTCAGTAGCGCAAAAGATAGCAACTGAAAGAATTACTCCAACGGTAGAGAACATCACCACCTGCGCGCGCGAAACTCTAAAGTCACACGCCAACCTGAAGCGATTGACCTGATAGATTGCGACCAGCATAGACACGAAGGTGAATGTATTCAACATCGTGAATCCTGTCTCGAATGTTGTGCCGATGCGCGACTCCAAAGTCTCACTGCCGCAAATCAACGCGGCCGTGCAGAGAGCCGATATGGTCAATGCGGTTCCAATTGCCGAGCCGGAAAGCAGTCCTCTGATCAATGAAAAACGATAGTCGTCGCGTTTTAACGAACGCCACATTCTGTAATTCGCCAATGGTATCAAAACCGCAAGAAACAGTTGAATGGCTGTTTCCAATGGATGATTCAAAAGCACAAGCGTCAACCGCTTAGCAGCAAACGCCGAACCGACCAGCAGCATACAAACTGGAATGAGAATGCCCAGTGAAACAATACAAAGATCGTGGAAACTGATCGGGATGCGCCAGTGCCAGTTAATTCTTAACCGGGTTACCCTGGGGCTATCAACTTCAAAATCATCCGCTCCAATTTCGGTGGTGTCATTTACAGTATTACCAGTAGTATTGTCTGTAGTATTGTTTGTAGTATTACGTGGAATGTTTTTAGCAGCCTTTGTTACTTTTCCTGCGGAAGCGCCTTTTCCCTCGGAGTTCTGCCCTTGTGGCGATTGTTTCTTGCCACCGCGGTTGCCACCATTTCGATCCGCAACTGCTACAGCCGATGCCGCAACCTCAGTATCTTCCTCATGCGCACCTCCGTTGTTTTCATCGCCAATCGAATTTTCACTTTTAGGAGAAATGCCCGGATCTTCATTTTTGTCGTCGCTCATATGAGTATCTCCACTCATGTACAACCAGGCGACGTCATCAAGGGCGCAGGCAATACTGGGCAGAAGTGCCCCATGCCGGGCGAAATGCCCATGCTGCGCAGCAACTTGATGAGATGCTCGCTCTTATACTGGCTGTCTGTTTAGTAAGTTGATTCCGCTGGAAAACCCAGCGTCGACAATTTAACGCGTATCGTGGAGAGAATCGATAGGGTAAACCCTGAACGCCACCCGGAGCCATGTCTGGCATACTTATTTAGAAGTACTTGCTTCCTTTATGGATGCCGCGCGGCTCTGCAATTCATCTGCCTCTTTGGCTCGCCCAAGCTGCCGCACTACATCTGCCAGACTCAACAATGCTTCCTTCATCTGCGAGCTGGAGCCACTCACTTCCAAAATAGCCATGGCTTTATTCAAACTGGTCTCAGCACCATCCTTGTCGCCGGTCTTCAGCTGTGCTGCCGCCGTATCTTGGTACAAGGCTGCCAGGGCTGGGCTTCTGCTGCCATAAAGCTTTACCGCCTTCTTGAGCGCTTCCTCATACGTCCTCACTTCATCCTGCTGCCTTCCGCAGACGGCATATATGGCGGCCAGCTTCTGCAAGCGGCGCACGTAAGCAAAAGGTTCACCACAGCGAAGATTAACTGCAGCAGCACGTTTCAGCAAAGGAATTGCCTTCGGAGCCGTGGCGGGATCATTGCCCCAGCAACTGGCCAAAATCGACAATAGCGAAGTCAGCTCCCAGTAGTCTTTGACTTCGCTTCTCTCGGTTTCCTTGAGCCTGCCTTGCGCAGGTTTTAGAGCGCCCTGGTAATCTTTCATACAGAGGAGTAAAAATGCATGAGTGACAGCCATTTCTTTTTCCTGAGTCTTTTCCAGGATTTCCAGTGACTGCTGAGCATACTTCTTCGCGTTCACCACGTCGTTTTTTGCGTTATAAAGTTCGGCGATCTGAAAGCAGATTGCCCCAGCGATTAAACTGTTGGATTCCGGTCCACCAGCCAACTCCAGCTCCTTTTGAAGAGCAAGTATCGCCTTGTCTGAATTACCGTGCAGCTGAAAAAAGTGCGCAGCATCATTTAGGTACGCGGCACGCTCCAAAGGTGAAACCGAAGGCGAACTTTTCAGCAAACTCTCCGCAGACTCAAAACACTTCTCAGCCAGATCCGGCTGGCTGCATTCGG
Organism: Obscuribacteraceae bacterium (SeqCode); assembly: GCA_044228145.1. Taxonomy (GTDB): domain Bacteria; phylum Cyanobacteriota; class Vampirovibrionia; order Obscuribacterales; family Obscuribacteraceae; genus QKMZ01. The sequence goes on along the minus strand of JBGAVL010000152.1, from coordinate 9,668 downwards.
ACCAGTAATGATCGTAAATTGATGATCTTCGGTTTTTCGTACAAGAATCTGCCTGCAGTCGCCCAATGCGATTGCAAGCTTTCTCTGCAATTTCAATTCTTGAGCAGCGCGCTTTGGTCCGGCAGGTAGCAACTCCGACATTTGCTTTTCCAGCTCGGCTACTGAGTTCTGTGCGACCGCGACGATGCGGTAAGTGCGCAAACCTATTTGAGTTTCTTCCGGAGTGGTCTCGCGCTGATTCTCCAACTCAACCACTTTTTCCGGTCTGTTCAATACAGTGTTGAGATCGATCAATTCTTCAAGTGAAGAGTTGATGCGAGTTGCATTATTAGAGCGTTGCGCTTGCTTCAAGGCCAGCGTGAAAAATGCCTCCGCACGCGGGTAATCGCCAGCATCAAATGCCTCTTGCCCCTTAACGTCCATGTCAGGCCAACTCTTCACACTGTCTTCAGCGAAATATCGATCGAGCGCATGCCAGAGTCCGAAACATCCGATGGTGACGCTGAAAATGGTAACCAGCCAGAACAACTTAACCGACATACCGCGGCTCTTTTTGGCAGCTGCCCTGCTGAAGTTGAGATCGATCATTGCCTTCAGAGCGCCAAAACCGACCATCTCCTCTTCCAGCCCAATCCTTTTGAGCGCTTCGTCAAGCTCGGCGACGGTTTGATATCGTTGCGATGGCTCTTTCGCCATTGCCTTATACAAAACGGAATCAAGCTCGAATGCATAGGCAAGGTCCTGCCGTCGGGAGCTGATTGAGTCAGGCTGTTCGTGCAAATGCATTTGAATTGTTTCAAATGCAGTAGGTCCCTGAAATGGTGGTGCGCCAACAAAAATAGCGTAGAGGACACACCCCATGGAATAGATGTCAGATCTGTGATCTAACTTTTTTCCCTGGCACTGCTCAGGGCTCATGTATAGAGGGCTGCCGAGTATCTCGCCTGAGCGAGTAAAATTCTGCGCATCAGGGTTGTCTTGCTGCACGATCTTGGCAATGCCGAAATCAACGATTTTTACAACTTCCTCTCCCGGTTGAATCTTTTGCAATAAGATATTGGCGGGTTTGAGATCCCTGTGCACAACCCCGTTCTCATGAGCGTGCGCCAGTGCGTCGCACATCTGGCGCAAAACGCTAATTCCCCGCTCCAAACTCAAGGGACCTTCACTGGACAGCACTTCGGCAAGCGATTTGCCCTCGATATACTCCATCACCAAATATGGTGGCATATAATTGACGTTGAAATCGAACACCGTAACCAGATTCGGGTGGTTGAGTCTACTGATTGTTTGTGCTTCCTGCTGGAATCGAGGCAAGTCTTGCATCGTGTGACCCGACTTCAGGGGCATCATTTTGATCGCTACATTTCTGCCTAAGGAGAGGTCTCGAGCCTGGTAGACGACGCTCATTCCGCCAATGCCGAGGCACTTTACGATGCCGTATTTTCCGTCCAGTATTTCACCGACCAGAGAATCAGCAAACGCTGCCACTGGCTCTTCGTTGCGAGTCCCCCGGCTGACCGTATTCTCGTGGGAAAGATCTTGGGCAGAGGGGGGCGGACCCGCTCGAGGAGTTTTGTCTTCCTCAATCGAAAACTCGTTTTCTTCAGGCTCCAAAAGTGTCTCCAGCCAAATGAATTATTAAGCAAAGTGTCAGATAAAAGTGGCAAGATCTATATTAGCTTCTTATGTATTCCCACTTTACAGGCACTTTAAGCCATAAATTAAGACTCTACTGCGTGCGAAGAGCACTCGTTTTTGAAGCCTCTCCGGAAAATGCGGCGCTTGTACCGGCATTTCTAATTCTGTTCATCAGCTGACCGGATTCGTCACAGCCCATGCCCCATTTGTCACAATTTGGTCCAAATTTCTCCGCGCGCGCCACTGGCGAGATTGCAGCCGGTGTCGCTCCTCGACCGTCAGCAATGCTTGACCCTGCATGGCTGCGCTCAAAACATTCCATGGAAAACAACACGTCATCACGCTCGAGATTCTCAAACAACCACTTTGCCCCGTGTCGCTGCAACAGCTGGAAGCATTGAAAGAAAAGATAAGGACCTCTCAAGTCAGGCGGCAGATGCAGATCGATGCGATGAAAACCCTTGTCCATTGCTGACGTTGACTTTCTGCTCGCATCACATTTGTCCAGGTCGCAGCCTCTGAGGATAAGCCTGCAATCTCGCTCATCGATGGAATAAGCGTTGGCAATGAGCGAATCGACAAAAGCTCGCAATTTCAACCTTCTTGCAGGTCCAAAGCCATTTGCATGAAGCCCTTCTGCTCTCAGAGCCTCGTGAAAGCTTAGCTCATAAACTGCTCTCAAGAGCTCATTACTTTGCGCCAGTCTGGCCAGGTCGGGAACAAGGCATTCTTTGAGAATGAACCAGTTGAGATTGTTTGCTGACAATCGCATGCGCAGAAGAAAATCAAAAACAAAACTGTTGAGGCATGCAAGCAATGCAGCAAGATGTTTATACCTGGGGTTTCCAATCTCATCAATCCCTGTCGAAAGAACAGGCACTGCATTGCCGCATGGCCAATCGCCAATCATTGCAGCGATGCAAGACCTGGTATTGGTAGCGGCACCAACTGCAAGATACGCAATTTTCGCACCACGCTCCGGCTGCATTTTCAAATAATCATTCAACTCGAGCAAATATTGCGGAAGGATTTTCTTCTCAGAAAAAGGCAACTCCGCCCAATCGGCACGACGTCCCTTTCCCTGCAACCATGCCTTTTTCGCCCAATCGTATTGCCCGATCATCCGCCCTTCATAAACCGGCAATAGAACGCGCTGAATATCATCGATTGCCAGCGCCGACTTTCCGTCAGCGGCGATTGCATATTCACCAGCATGGTGCGCATCAAAATTCTCAATTGGACGCCATGCTCCCTTCAGCCAGTGTCCAAAGCTATCCAGCGCAAAACCAACTTCTTGCGCTGCACTGCGCTCAATGAAAAGCTTGGAATCAATAGTCATATCGAATTCGCGTTTAAATGAAATTGAAAAATCGTTTTCGCTTCGAGCAATACCTTTTTTGTGTTGCAAAACACCCAGTGGCATGCAGGTTGTTGCCAATTTTTCAATCAATTCCAGGTCCGAGGCATGCGGAATCTCAGTAAACGCGAGATGGTCCGGAGACAGGCTTTTCAGCGTCTCCACTCTGTATGCAACCGCACCATCACCAGTTTGGTTGGGCGATACACGTAAAAACCTGCATTGTATTTCGTCGCTTTGTCCGCCTTTGACGACAATAAGTGTGCAAAACTTGAATGATCTATGAATGGAGAAAATTCCTTCGCGGTTGTGATAGCCGTGCAAAACAAGCCAGCGACAACGCTCGACAAAAAGACGCCTCAACTCGGTTGAGCCCTTATCACTGTAGATGCCGGACGGCACTATCTGCGCCATTACACCATCGTTTTTCAGCAAGAAATAACCAAGTTCCAAAAATAATTTGTATGAATTGGAATCGCCTTCGCCTTGATGACGGAATGGCGCATGCGCTACATTCTCACCATAGCGCTTATTACCTGGGTTTATCAGTTCGGCCGATTTCTGCAAGAAAGCACTCAAGCCGTCATGATAGGCGACGTAATTCGTCCATTCCTCATCAATTGTATTATCCGAGATCAGCTCTCTTTGCCTCTGGAGGGCTGCCTGTTTGCTGAGAGACATGTACCCTGCATCATATCGAGAGAAGAACTCTCGCGAATTAGCCTTCTCAATTTCCCAAGGTGGATTTGTCAAAACCAGATCGAAGCCAGGATTATCTTCAGAAAAAACATCGGCAAATTCAAGGTTCCAATGAAAGAAATTCATCCTCTGGGCGCTCTGTTCTAAGTCCAGAATACTCCCATTTGTCGAGACGAGAGGAGTAAAGAATTGCATGCAAACAAGATCGCGTCGCTGCTTGTCGCTCAAACGTTCGATTTCGATTTTGTGAAAACATTCCGAATCAGGAGCACGATCCGATATTTTCTCAATCGCGCTGGATAGAACAGTGTCGTCAGGATTCTGCCAAAGCCCGACCAGAGAATTTCCGCGGCGAAGATTTGGAAATTCCCCTGCAGACAAGGAAATCCTGCAAAGTTTTGCCATTCCAATTTTGACCAATTCCACAGCAGCATCGTCCACATCAAGCCCATACAGACAATTACTTGCCACTGTATTCAGTATCAAACACTTCAGTTCATCAGAATTCACAGCTTTCAGTTTTGTGATGCCACCACGGAAATCAGTTGACGCTTCAATGCGTTTATTTAGAGCTATCCAACTACTCTCGTTACCATTCAGCTTTTCCAATACACAGGCAGTCAGCATTTCCAGAGCCACAAACAAAAACGATCCGGCTCCCATTGCCGGATCGACAATCTTGAGAGCGAGAATTCTTTCTACCGGCAAACTAGAAAATTGCCTGAGCGCAAGTGCTGTCAATTCTCTGGCAAGACTATCAGGTGTGTAAAAAACTCCGCGCTTGCGCTTCTCGCTTTGCGAAGAAACCAGATTGAAACAACCAGCACTTCCTGAAAGCCTCTGATCGAGAAGGAATTCATATGCGTCGACCAGCTCCGCAAAATCAAATGATTGCTCGGCGCGCTCAGCAATGATTCTGATCGTAAGCTTTCTAATTGACTCAAAAATATGGGCAGCAGAATGCCGACCACAACTCTTTTCTAATTGCGACGAACTTTCATTTATCAAACCAACAAAAGCGTTACAAAGTCGAAGTGCATTCTCAACAATCGAACTTTTGATTTCAAATCGCAGTCCAACCTCGGCAGAAAAATTCTCCAGAAACTCCTGAAGTGTTTTTTGTGGACTTTCGGCTATAGACTTAACTTTCCTCAAAGAGATTCTCCGTAACTTCCACTAGTCTACACTTAGCTTTGATATTCTTGAAATGAAAGAATAACGATCAGTTGGTATTCGCAGTGCAAATCCAGCGCATATACAAATCAAACACGAGCTCAGATCGCACTTTACCGCCGCAGACAACAAGCACACCGAGGTTCTTCATTGTCCGATACACCTGCATCTGAAAGAGAACCTCTGCTTCAAGGGCTGGGCGTCAAACTTGTTGCAGCTTCAGCAGCCTGCGTCGGCTTGCTGGACATCTGGCTGGGCATCAATGGCGATATCTCGGACAGCCCTCTGTCGTCGGTCCTACCACTCGAGAGTCATCTGACCAAAAGCCTGATTATTTGCTTTGGACTGATTCTCACCTACCTGGCTGTGAATTTAAGAGAGCGCAAGAAAACCGCATGGATTCTGGCGCTCTCAATCACTCTTCTCTCTCTGGCGACACACCTTATCCACAAAGACCTGGGCGCCGGCTTGTGGGCGCTGGGCGGACTGGCCACTCTGCTGGTTGCACTGAGGGCTGACTTCTCGGTTAAGAGTGAGAGTCAGTCAATTAGAAAAGGCATCTATCTTTCAATAGGCACCATTCTATTGACTGTCATTTACGGAACCCTCGGATTCTTCGTCATGGACAAGCGAGACTTCGGAATTGATTTCTCAATTACAGATTCGATAAGACGAACTCTCGACGAGTTTTTCCTGATGGGCAATGCGGATTTGGTGCCGGCTACTCATCACGCGAAATGGTTTCTCAAATCTCTCAACATCGCAGGCGCCACTACAATCTTTCTCATTGTCACAAGTCTGTTCAGACCTCTCAAATATCATTTTGATACGCAAGAGAAAGAGAGAAAACTGGCTTTGTCAATAGCGGAGAAAAACGGCAGATCGTCTATGGATTTCTACAAGACGATGCCTGACAAATCTCTGTTCTTCTCGCAGTCGGGAAATTGCTTCATTTCATACGGAATCGCTAATGATGTTGTTGTGGTGCTCGCTGACCCGGTCGGTCCTGAGGAGGAATTGAAGACTGCGCTTCAAGAATTCGTTGACTGGGTCACCGACAGCGGCTGGCTGCTTTGTTTTTTACAAGTAGAGCCGGAATATCTGGAACTCTACAAATCGCTCGGTTTTGAAGAAGTGAAAATCGGCGAAGAAGCGCGTGTCGATATCGATAAGTTCACGACAGAAACGATCAAGAAAAAAGACTTCAAAGGAAAAGAGAACAAATTCAAAGGCTTCAGCCTGGTTCGCCATGAGCCTCCGCATTCCGCAGAGCTGATGGACACTGTGGAATCAATTTCCAACGAGTGGCTGGCATTGCCTGGGAGAGGGGAGCACCGTTTTACTCTCGGTCAGTTCGAGCGATCGTACATTCAAACGACGCCGCTAATTTGCTTGAACGATTCGGAAGGCAAATCGATAGCATTCGTCAACGAAGCACGCTCTTATTATCCCGACGAAATCACAATCGATCTAATGCGTCACAGAAATGAAGTTCCCTCCGGCACCATGGACTACCTGTTTCTCAAACTGCTGCAATCTTACAAAGAAAGAGGATATCGCTATTTCAATCTGGGATTGGCTGCGCTTTCGGGAGTTGGGGACGACCCTGATGCATCCTTGAAAGAACGCGCGCTCTATCAACTATGCGAGCACCTCAACAAGAAATTTTCATACAAAGGACTGCAAAAATACAAACAAAAATTTGACCCAACCTGGGAAGGCAGATATTTTGTCTATAGAGGCGGTCCGGCAAAACTTTTGAAGTGTGTACTGGCATTTAAGAAAGTGACCGGCTATTAAATTTCTGCAGTGGAGACGTACTGAACATGGCTGTAACAACTACTGAAAACGGACTATCAATCGATCTGATTGATACGCCATGTCTCATCGTCGATATGGACCTTGTAGAAAAAAATCTGGGCAAACTGTTCTCCACATTCCGCGAGAAGAAAGTCAATGTTCGCCCACACCTGAAGACAGTCAAAAGTCCTGAGTTTGCAAAATTGCTACTCTCGGCAGGTGCAATCGGCGTCTGTGTCGCCAAAGTCTCCGAAGCAGAAGTAATGGCCGAAGCCGGAATCGAAGACATCTTGATCACAACAGAAATAATTGGCGCGCCCAAAATTGAGCGATTGACCAGATTGATCTCCAAACACCCGAAAGTAAAGGTCGTAATAGATAGTGCCATCGGTGCTGTCGCAATGCAGGAAGCCGCAAGCCAGGCCAATGTAAAACTCAATGTATTGATCGAGCTCAATGTCGGGCAGAATCGAGCAGGAGTAGAACCTGGAGAGCCGGCGGTCAACCTCGCAAACGAAATTGCAAAACAGAAAAATCTCAATCTTCTAGGAGTGCAAGGTTACGAAGGGCACGTTCAATTACTAACGGAAGAAAGCGAAAGAAAACGCTTGTGCGCCGAAGCAATGGACAAACTTATGAGTACCGTTGCTTTGTTGAGAGAAAACGGGCACCCAATTTCAATCATAACTACTGGTGGAACGGGCACTTCAGAATATTGCGCCGACGCCGGAGCGAACGAAGTGCAACCGGGCAGTTTCATTTTTATGGACTGCGCATATCGTCGTGCCATCGGCAATCGTTATGAAAATGCACTGAGTCTGGTTTCAACAGTGATAAGCAAACCTGCCGAGAATCGATGCGTCATCGATGCAGGTTTCAAATCGCTTTCTACCGACAGTGGCAATGCTGAGTTGAAATCGCTTCCGGATATTACTTATCGGCCAGCTGGAGATGAGCATGGCATTCTGGAAAGTTCAACTAGATCGATATCACTAAACATCGGCGATCGCGTTGAATTGATACCCAGCCATATTGATACCACTGTCAATTTGCATGACTACTATTACTGCCACCGTGGTGGCACCATTGAGAACATCTGGCGGATAACAGCACGCGGCAAAGTGCAATAGTGTGAATGGTCGAAACTCTATCTCATAAGATCACTCTATCTAATAAAATCACTTTATCTCGCAGATCACTTCAGCTCGGCAAGACGTTTCTCCGCTCTTTCAATCTCTGTTAGCGGTCCGTAAAGAGACGCAGTGCCTATACCCAGCGCTATTAGAAACAATGCCAAAAAAGGAACCCAAAGCGGATCAGTCGCGACGTTTGCGCTTTTGGCATATGCATATCCAACTATCCCCAGAATACTGCAAAATATCGTTATCCCCATCAACACGTCGCTGTTAAGCGGAGGAACAAAGGGAATCGATTGCTTGATGAAAGCTAGTTTGTCGCGCAGGCAAATGGCAAGTATTTGCTTCGTGGCGGCAACTTTAGCATCACGGTCCGGCAAATCCTCGGCTAAGACAAGAGCATCTTCCAGGCGACTCTGCGCTGACTCATACTGCTTCTCTTGCAGAGCCTTTACTCCATCTTTGTAATGTGACTCCCAGGTCGGTTTGTAACTGCCGACAGACTTGACTTTCTCTTTTGCTTTATTGAAAAACTCTTTCAACTTCGGATGCTTGGGATTGTTCTGGGCCGTCGCCGGCGAAGTAGAGATGCACGGGACCGTAATCAGAAGCAAGAAAAAGTTCAAGAAAACATAGACCAAAACAACCTGCACCAAATTCCTTTCTGTGTTCTCGCCGATTTTCATAAGACCTCTATTCCATCATAATACCAAAACATGCTTCGCCGCACATATGCTATTGTCCAGCAGCCAACCACCTCGGCTGGATTTCTTGGCAGTCAATTGGAGATATTGAGTGGCTATCACCCTCACCAACCTAGCTAAAATGAACCAGGGTCTTATTAATCATAAGAAGGCAGAAACACAAATTGTGAATCGGGCGACGCATGGCATCGCCCCCAAAGAGAAATAAGGCTACGGAAGTGATCTCGCTGCATTCTGCGAAATCGAGCGGCGAAGAATTGCTTGCGCGGCATTATCCATAGTTTCAGCATCAGCCTGCCGGCCGGTACTGCGCAACACTCTGCTGAAGTCGAACAAACTCGAAGCAACCAGCAAGCTTTGCTCGCCAGCCGCTTTCGCCGTGCTCGCCACAGCCAATGAATAGATCTTCTCAGCATTGCCCAGTTTGCCCTGGCAATAGCAGAGGAAGGCAATTTCATTCAATCTGCGTGCTACTTCCAATTTCTGTGCAGCTAGAGGAACGCTCGGCAGGGTCGAAACATAATCCTGAATAACAGAAGAATTGGCTGGGGATTGCGGATTCTGCTCGTCTTCGATCAATTGCAACAACGCTTGAGTTTTCTTGATCATGCTGGACTCCGGCGTATACGATTTCTCGTAAATCGCCAGTGACTTGAGAAGCAACGGTTTTGCCTCAGCGAATTTTCGCTGAGACAAGTACAGCGAGGCCAACCCATTCAAATCACGAGCGACGCTTGGATGTTCCGGTCCTAATGAAAGAATGTCCGTGGAAATCATCCGTTCGTAAAAATCAACTCGTTGCTTGTTGATTTGCTCAAGGGCAGCAAAATCGGACATCGGTCTGCCAGGAACTATTGCGGAGTCCGGAGCACCACTTTTACTGGATGAAGCAATTCCGGCTGCAGTTGAGTCAGAAAGTTCGGACGGGAAGATTCGGTCCTCTTCCAAAGTCGAACTGCCCGGCGTCGCCAATCGCACAGAAACTTCTTTGTTAAATGTCGAGGCGGCAACACCTTGTGTTCTATTGAATGATCCGACAGAATCCTTCAGCAATTCCTTTTGAAATGCAGAAGTAAGACTCTTGCCTCGGTTTTCAGCCTTGGTAAGAAGGTCAATATCATCAGCCAGGTGTTGTTCGAGGATTTCACTGGATGGTAA
>JBGAVL010000151.1:0-14410 GCA_044228145.1 Obscuribacteraceae bacterium (SeqCode) | reverse complement strand
CGCTATACAATGGATTGTTTAGTCCAACATTACCGGCCAGTAAGCGTTCGCGCCATAATCCTAAGAACATCGACATAAATGCCGAACCTGATAACAACCAGGCAGCATTGCCGACCACAGCCATGCTGGTGCCTACTGTTCCGACAACGGCGCCCTGATAATAGCGATTAATCTGCTTTCTGGGTTCTACCGTGTATCTGTAGTAACCAACAGTTCCTAGAATACCTTGAGTCATCAGCTGACCTCCTATGGCTGGTCCAAGGAGGCTGGTTTGCAGAGCGATCTTATTCAGCTTTCTCATCGTAGTTGTTTCGCTCTCTAGCTGTTTGGCAAAGAGCTGGTCCGATTGAGTGTACAAAGCCAGGCGCTGCGTAGCTGGTAAAGATGGAATCAATCGGCCTTCCGACTCCGGAGCCAGTTCTTGCAGTTGTTTGCAGTGAGCGGCAAATGAGGCCGAATCAAAACTAGGCGTTTCATGCAATTCTCTAGCTAAAGAGCGCTCAGCTTGTTTGCGCACAAATTTGCTCACAGCCGAACTTATGAGAGGAGAGACAGAAGCCATCGCACCGCTGACGGTGAAGAGAATATTGGCCGGACCATTATACTTCGGCACATCAACAGCTTTGTACGCCACTCCACCGCCGGCAGCGCCGACAGCATTATAGGCAGCGTTGAGCAGAAAGAATGTATTCTGGAATGCCGTATATCCTTTCGTATCAGCATAAAAGTGCGAAAATTCATTGATGAAGCAATTGCGCATATCTTGAAGTATTTTTCCTTCAATGACGGCGCGCTCGTAGCTCGCACTTTCGGCGTTCGCGGCTACCAGCGCCTGGCGCTGTGCCAGGAGCTGATCGATTTCTTTCAACTTCGCCACCACAAACTTTCTGGCCGCTCGGTGGTCATTTCCGTGCCATCTGTTTTTTACTGTTTGCAGAGCATTCGAGCCTAACTCCAGAGCCGAACCTGCTCCGGCTATGATCGATCCGGCAGTGACCGTAGCCAAAGCTCCATGCAGAGCCGGCTTGCTCACTTCAAGGGGGCGCCTGCGCCCTTTGCCGAACTGCTCAACACCGACAATCTCAAACGCTAGCCCGCAGGATGCTCCGGTCTCCTGTGCGAGGAAATAGCGCAGTTTTCTGAATTTCGGTTGCTTGCCATTGTCCAACCGAAACTTGAGACTGTAGCGCTCCAATTCAATTCCGGACAGCAATATCTTCTTCGTCAGATCTGTATATTTCCGGCTCCAGGTCTCCGTTGATGTTGCCGGCGCAACTTCAGCCAGAACCGCAAATGGAATGCACACTTGCAACGTTGTTAGCAACAAGGTCACCATGACGAAAAGTACCGACTGCTGCTTCAGCATCAATTAGGCATTTCTCGTATAAACTGATTGACTTGCTCAAAGGCTGGTCGACCCTTCGCCCGCAATTCCTGCCTAGGTCCATATATAACAAAGAATGGCAAGGTCTGAAGCTGCCTATCTACAGCAATCTGGGACTCCCAATCAATGGCTTGAATTTCCGGACGGTTGATATTCATCGTGCGCACGGCTACATTGCGATTTACCTGAGGCAGTTGCATCAGCCGCTGAGCATAGCTCATGCTGGGAGCATCATAAGGACTATAATACATCACGACATTGTACTTGCCGGGAGCAAGATAGCGCTCAACATGACACTCAGTGCCTGGCTTGTCTTCATTGAGAGGAAGAAAACCGGTTGATTGCATCTGGTCTTTCGGCATTTTTGCAACAGCCAGATCATCAACCTCATCACGCGGATCATTGGAGCACGAGGACAAAAGTATCAATGCGAACAAAGACACGGAAAGGCTGGAAGCCATTCGCAAGGTTGGACGCGCCCCGGTAATTCTTCGATGAATTCTCATCATGCGCGCAATTGTATTCTAATGTCTCCAAGCTGTCCATCAAGGTGCCGACGCGCGTCTCACTCGGCTACGCAATTTTCGCCTGTGATTGCGTTGAAAACAGTGCTGGCAACTGCGCCTTCAATAAATTTCCGGACATAAACAAATTGGATACAAATCACCGCTATTGTACCGGCATCGACCAATAGCGGCGCTGGCGCGCAGCGGAGGCACGTTTTTATGGGTTATCCAGAAATCAACAATAACAGCGACCAAACCTCAAGAAATGTGGAGATAAACTCCTCTCCGTTTGGTAATTCGGAAATGTCCCTCAAGAATTTCAACGAAATTTTTGGTCTGACACAATCAAAACAAGATATCTCTTTCTTGCCCTCGGGCGACGATTTGCTGAGCCAGACTCCTAACCAGTCGTACAGCAAGTTTGCCAGCCAACACGACAGGTTTTCCAACCAGAATGGACAGACTACCGACCAGGCGCCTAAGCAAACCACTGACCAGGCACCGAAAACTAGTGACCAGTCCGTGAAACAGACTGCTGACGTAACCCAGGTTTCTGAGCGACCGGCTCGGCAACAACCACACTCCGAGAAGCGCAATACAAGGATTGGAGCGCTTGAGTATGGACTGGACGAGAAAGGTGATCCCATTACGATAACGGGAACCCGTGGCGAATTTTTCTACAAAGGATCAGATGGTAAATGGGTGCAACATATGCCGCCAGATAGAGAAAGAACTGTCGAAAATCTCTTAGTCGACAACGAAGGAAACATGGAGTTTGACGTGGTCAGCAACGGCTACAAAGTGCACCATGAGCGCAATGTTGACGGTTCGCACAGTGTCGATTCAAAAGAGTACGGCGGAAAGCTCGTCTACGACAAAAACGGTAATCTTACCGAGGCACCAGCCGGAGACGGACACACCCGGAAGTTTCACTACGACAAAGACGGTCAACTCGATAAGATTGACGGCCGCCTCGGACAATGGGAACGAAAAGTAGAGCAAGGAAAGGTAGTGTGGGTCAACGACAAAGGGGTCAGATGGGAAGGCGAGATGCGCGTCAATCCCAAAACAAACGACCTGGAATTCAGAGGAGGCAATGGCGTTGCCTGGAATTTCACAACCCACGGTAAAGACGTTCCTGTGTATTCCAGATAGCCAATAGTCCACAGCACAGATTTAGGGAAGCCAGAAGAGGATAACGGGTTGTCTTTTTGATGACCCGCTATTTTCTTGGCATTGTTCCCGATTCACTTCCAGCGATGCCGCGTTTCATCTGCATCGCCCCCGGTATCACGCAGAATTCAATGAGATGGGAAACATTCGATCAGGACGAGTCACACTTTTGCTCGGTCTAGACTTCCGGCGGAACAAGCATATATCCGACGCGATGCAGCGTGCGAATTATGGATTCTTTTCCTGGTTCGTCTATCTTATTGCGCAGTCTCATAACGTGAAGACGCACGGTGTCCGGCGCGGCGTCAGAACTCGCGGTCCAGACTCTATCCATAATTGCCTCGGCATTAAATGGCTGATTCGGATGTCGCAAAAGAAATTCCAACAAAGAAAACTCTTTGGGCTGAAGGTCAACTTCTTTGCCACAGAGCAAAACCTTCCTGCTGACAGGATCGAGGGTAAGATTGCCGGCGGTGAGCGTGGTTTTGTTGACTTGATTCGATCGCCTGAGGAGTGCGCGGAGCCGTGCCGACAACTCTTTCATGTCAAACGGTTTCGTGAGATAGTCGTCGGCGCCTGAATCCAGCCCCTCCGCCTTATCCTCAATTTCCTTCTTGCCGGTCAGCATCAGGATAGGCGTAGTCCCGCCGTCATCGCGGTACTGCTTGCAAACCTCGGGACCAGACATCCCCGGCATTTCCCAGTCCAGTATGACAACGTCATACTTATAAAATTTCAGCCGTTCGAGCCCATCTGTCCCCTTATAGACCGCTTCTGTGGCGTATTTTTCGCCGGTCAGCCAGTCGACAACTAATTGCGACAGGTGCTTATCATCTTCAACAATAAGAACTTTGGCCATAAACAATTCCGAGACACTCAGGCTTATCATATTAACAGACTAAATCAGAGCAAAAAATAGCCAGAAAGATACTGCATTGGAGCAACTTGAGACTTTCGCTTAACTGGAGCAATTTAAAACTTTCGCAGCAAGGATTGATTCTTGTCGGCGTGCCAATTGGCTTGATGCTTCTCGTGCTCTTTTCTTTGTTCTTGATGGTGTCGCATGTCGAAGAACAAGCGGCCGAAACCGAACACACAAAAAAAATCATCGCGCGCGCGAACGCACTGGTGAAAGAGTATTACGATGCCGGCACCCAGCTGATGTTTTACAAGTACACAAAGAGTGAAAAAATCCGGCAGAGTTTTGACACCAAGTTAGCCGCTACGGAAGGCAGCTTCGTCGAGTTGTACAAGCTGCTTGAAAAAGAACCCGAACAACTCAAGCTACTGGACGATCTGAAAAGAACCGCCGACAAGGGCATGACCCTGATGCGCCAATTCGAAGCCAGGCTGCAGCAAGACGGAGAAATCCATGGAATCGAAGGCACCATCATGTACAAGCAATTCAATGCTGCCGGCTCGATCTTCACCGAAAAGCTGCAAGACCTGGTTTCGCGTGAAACACTTCGCACTCAGCATAATTCCGAAGAGGAAGAGCGCGGTCGTAGTCTGGTTAAGGTGCTCATACTCGCTGGTGTGATTATTGCCGTCGCAACGGGCACTGTCTTGTCGTTTCTCTTCACGAAAAACACCACCACCCGCCTTGGTTGGCTCGTTGATAATACCGTTCGATTGAGCAAGAAAGAACCGTTGCATCCCACCTTAAAAGGCGAAGATGAAATCGCAGTCCTTGACCGTTTCTTCCACAAAATGGCAATGGAATTAGCCGAAGCAACACGCAAGGAAAAACTGATTCTAGACAATGCAGTCGATGTGATTTGCTCAATCGATGATCAAGGGCTCTTTGCCGCCGTCAATCCCGCGGCGCAACAGTCCTGGGGAATTGCGCCCGAACAATTGATCGGACAAAGTTATACAAAACTGATCGCCAGAGAAAACGTGCAAGAGTTTCGTGAAACTCTCGAGCGGATAAAAACAGACGGCGGGACTTTAGCCAGCGTGGAGAATCGCGTCATTACTGATTCCGGCGATGGGCTTGATGTGCAATGGTCATTGCGTTGGTCGGACACGGAAAAACTTTTCTTTTGTGTTGCCCATGATGTTTCCGATAGAAAGCGCGTCGAGCAACTCAAACAGGACTTCGTCGCCATGATCAGTCACGAGCTTAGAACGCCTTTGACGTCACTGCAAGCGATGCTTGCCATGCTGGCCAACGGTACATACGGAAAGATTACCGAAAGTGGCGAACAGCGCCTGAAGAGTGCGAAGACCGGCGTCAATCGATTGATTATGTTGATCAACGACCTGCTCGACACAGAAAAGCTGGAAGCCGGAAAGCTCAGCATGACGTACAAGGACGTAGATTTGTCTGCGGTGGTTGAACGATCGGTTGAAACCATTCAGGGCTTTGCTGAAGAACATGATGTGAAGGTCACGGTTTCAAATAAACCCATAAAAGTATTGGGCGACTCAGATCGCCTGATTCAGGTGATGGTCAACCTCTTATCTAATGCAATCAAATATTCTGAAGAAGATGGAACAGTGGAAGTAAACATAGAAGAGGATGGGCAAGAGTGCGTGGTTATCGTTGTGGACCACGGGGCGGGCATTCCTAAGGGTTTTGAGGACAAAATCTTTCAAAGATATGAGCAGGCTCCTGCCGCTGATGGTAAAAGGCGGGGCGGAACAGGGCTCGGGCTTCCGATTTGCAAGGCGATAGTGGAACAGCACGGTGGAAACATCGGGGTCAGGCAAACCGCTGGGGGCGGAAGCACCTTCTGGTTCCGTATCCCCAGGGTGGGCGCAACCGTAGAGGTTTAGGCGCCTGTGCGGGTTTCCGGGCACCGCACCAAAGTTTGAAAGAAATTTCCAAAAGTAAACAAGTTAGATACAACTCGGTCGTAAAGTACATTCACTGACCCCCAGCAAACGGCTCAAATCACAAAGGACTCTCGAGGTTTCGAGGTCGTCTTTGAGGCGCCGTAAGGAGATAACCATCATGGCACACGAATTCAACGAATCATTCAAGGCTCCTGCAGAAAGCAGCCAGAACATGGGCGCTCTAGGTGACTATGCAATGGTCCGCCAGGACCAACAACTGGCTAAATTCGATCGCCAGATGAACGCCAACCTGGTAGATGCAGGTCTGTTGCCGGCAATGGAACTAAATCTTGCCAACGGTGACGACGATGTAATCGAGTTGAAGAACCCCTTCAAAAAAGACATTGCCACCAAACAAATGAAAGATTCCGGCGTCAAAGCCACCGAATCACTCAATGACGACGGCACCAAGTCCATCACCACCGAAACCAAGAATGGCGTCAGAGTCACAGTCACCGAAGGCAGCGAGAAGGTAATGCCGAGTGGCAATACGGTCAAAATCTCCGACAGCGTCATGATCGAACCCAACGGACAAATCCGTCCGAAAGACAAAAACGGCGACGTATGGGTTGACTCGAAAGGCAGAGAAGTAGTCAGAAAGAACCCCGACGGCAGCGTCACCATCGATACCGGCGACGGCGGATTCATCAAGCAAGACTCACAAGGCGTTAAAAAGATTTCTGCAATCAGAAGCCGCGATGGCAAGACCTTTGAAGAAATCGACACCGATTCGCCGCTCGGCAATTTGAGACCACCACAAATTCCAGTACGCAAATAGTCCATGACCACTTTCACCAAGCAGGAAGGATATGACCATGGCTAACTTTGAACCCCACGAATCAATCAGTGCGGTGGAGTCCCAACAAAGCGGCTTCGGCAGTCTGAGTGACTATGCGATGGCAAGGCACAGTGCACAGTTCGCACAAACCGACAGTCGCTCAAACGAATCTCTTGTGGGCAATGGCATATTGCCGGCATTTGAAATCAAGGACGGCTCAAGTCAACAAGCCCAACTCAAAGCTCCACGCCCTTTGAAAGGAACTGACATCACCACGAAGGAAATGAAAGACTCGGGTGTTTCAGCGGCGCAGGAAAAAGACGGCGACACAAAAACAACCAACGCCCGGTATCCGGGTGGTGTCGAAGTGAGTACGAGCAATGGCAAGCCCCTGAAAGATCCGGACGGCTACGAGATTAAGATCTCCAACATGACAATGGTGCAAGTCAAACCGCCACTCCATGAAACCAAACCAGGCAGCGGTGTTTACGTTGACGAAAAAGGCCGAGCGCTGGTTAAAGTCAATGGGGACGGTACTGTGACTGTCGATACAGGAAAAGGCTTCTATACGCAAGGGCCTGATGGAGTGAAGAAAGTCTCTGCATTACGCAGTCGCAACGGCAAAGACTTCGAAGTTCTGAATACCGATGATCCGCTCGGCAACTTGAGGCCGCCCGACATGAGCAAACCCAGAAAATAGGGTCGGCGATCAAGCAAGGTTTCTAAATCAGGCACATCAATCGTTTGATCAACACATGGTTCTAGGCATGGCAATGAATAATCCTGGTCAAAAATCCAAACTGGAAAATGCAATCGCACATCAGGGTTTTGACTTACATCAACATTGCGCAGAATTGACGCGCAACCTATTTCACGAAGAAGCTTTTCGCCAAGTGTCGAGGATCGAGCATACGCAGCCAAACCTACATGGTGCACTGCGCAATTCAATAAATTCTGGGGGCAGAGTCTTTGAATTGGCCCATTTGGAACATAATACTGGAAGACACAGGACACCAGATGCAGTGGTATTTGTTCCAAATGGGTTTGATGCTCGAAAACCGGTCAAACTGGTAATTTACAATCACGGGTTGGAAACAAATGCAGACGCGGCGTTCAAGCAATCGCTGGCAAAGCAAGTAAATGCAGCCGACAGCAACACTATCATTGTAGTACCGGAATGGCAGAGCAAGCCCAACACTCGCTCAAGCCCGTCTGATGCAAAGTTTCATGAGCCTCAGTTTTTCAGAAAAATGTTGAGCGAGATCATGAGCAAAACACCGCCCCTTCAAAATCTGAAAGTAGATAACATTTCCAGCATCGGAATCATTACGCACTCCGGCGGCTACAAAGCCGCGATGTCACAGATGTATAAAAACGGGCTCTACGACAAAGTGACAAGCCTGACGGTTCTTGATTCCATGTACAATCCCATCGCTTTTGATCGCTGGATGGAAGACAACATTGTTGACCTGGCATATGGAAGAAAGCAGCTGCAAGTGATCTACACTGACCACCTATCGGATGAGAGCAATGGCTTCGCCAAACGAATTCGCGATTCGCTGCGCCGTCACAAGTTGTCCGAGTCGAATCTGTACGTCGATCGCGAAAACTCTAATTCGGTATTAAGTTCGGATGCAATAGCAAATCATGGAATAGTCTTCAAGAAAAGCGATTTCAAAATCAAGGGCGACAGCGCGCATGGTGCCATGACACATGTTTATGTGCGGGAAGTGCTCGCCGCACAAAACCCTGCCAATTCGGCAAAGCAGTCAAATCAAAAATTTGCTCCGCGCATGAATTACTAGACGTTCTCAAAATTGTGTGGACCGACCTGAGAGACAAGCCCCCGCGAGAGGGCTTGTCTTTTTGGAAGGGCGACAAAATTTCAATCTTGTTTTCCTCTTTACCTCAGCAACCCGAGGTCACCAAGAGTTTATACTGGAGTGAGATCTTTTTTGTCTTTTGTGTCTTTCTCTTCTCGAGAATCCCGCAGGCACGATAATTTGAACCAACAAACGGAGTAGCGACAATGAGAATGAAGCTCTGGCATCAGATAAGCCTATCCGCTCTGATTGCATTGTCGTGTGCAACGGGGGCACGGTCGGAAGCAAACATATTTTCTGAGTATTCGCTCGATCAGGCAAAGCAGCAAGCGCAAAAAGACAGCAAGCTTTTGCTGATTGATTTCACCGCATCATGGTGCCCGCCCTGCAAGAAGATGGAATCCACAACATGGACAGATAACGCAGTGCAAGCGTGGATCAAAGAAAATGCAATTGCTGTTCAAATTGACGTCGACAAAGATGAGAAGGCGACATCTGCGCTGCATGTCGAAGCAATGCCCACATTGGTCTTATTCACTCCGCAAAGTGGTTCTAAGGAGTTCGGGCGGCAGGTAGGGTACATGAGCGCTGCGGAACTTTTGCGATGGCTAGAGGGAGCGAAAAGCGGCAAAACCGCCAGAGAAGTGGAAAAGCAACAAGCCGAGTCGAGCGACGAAAGCGTCTGGGCGCACATCAGCAAGGCTCGCGAAGTACAAAACGCCGGAAAGAACGAAGATGCGCTTGCGGAGTACGTTTGGCTCTGGAGTCATATTAGAAGCGATGATACCAACTTTGCAGATGTTCGATCCTCGCTCTTGCCTTTTGAAATAAAAAGGCTTTGCGCAGTGCATCCCGCTGCCAAACTCAAATTTGCGGAAATCAGAGATGCCGCCGAGAAGGCTGGCAATCGGCGGGATTGGCTCCTCTTAGATGGCGTGCTTGACGACAATGCGCGTACTTTGGCATGGTTCGACAAAATCAAGACCGATCCAAAACAGCGCGATGAAATCAAACAACATTCAAAAGTTCTTGAAACAGTTCTTTTCTCAAAGAACAGATGGGCCGACGCTGTCACCTATCTGTATCCAGATCCTATGGCGAAACTCAAGGAGATCTACAAGAGTGCTGAGGACATGAAAAAACCTCGCCCCGACACTGAAGTCTCCAAAGATTTCGATCCACTCCCGAGTATGGTCCTACTTCTGTACGGCTCCTACATCGGCGCGGGCAAGGAAGCTGAGGCGAAGAAAATTGAGGACGAATGTTTGCGCCTGGATGATACGCCGGCGATGCGAACGGGCCTGACAAATATGGCTAAAGGGATGCGGCTGGCCCGTGACATACACAACAAGGCGGCAAAATGATTGCTCGGCACAATTTCGAATGAATCGACAACTGGCATCGGTTCTCGAAAACAATTCACGGCTGCTTGTGGCAAGTTTCGCTTTGCTGATTGTCTTCACTTGTTTGATCCAAATTCCTGCATTCAGCCAGGAGAGTGGTTGGACAATAGTACAGAATGACAAGCTGTTTGGACCCACCACTACCTATATCTACAAGCGCGGATTGCTGCGCAAATTCCCGCAAATGGGAGGAGCAACGGTTTCCCTGGGGCCGGATTGGAAGCTGATGTTTTTCAGTGATGAAACCAAAATGTGCTGCGCGATGACGATGGATGACTGGAGAAAATTTCTTTCACGGGCCACTATAGGCTTGCGTGCAACAGTGCCGGAAAGCCTGGTAAAACAGCCTTTGACCAAAGGACGCCCATTAACTATGGAAGGCCTTAAAGCGACCTCCTACACACTACGTTTGGATCGCTCTGATCGACGTTACTACAAAGCCTTCAACTCTGTTCAAATAATCAACCTCGTACTAGCAGATGATGTTGATATGCCAGTCTCGGTGGCAAAAGTCTACTCGGACTGCTATGGCTTGCCATTCTCAACCAAGCTGCCGCTTCAAATAGAACATATTTACTCGCCAACACGTCGAACAAAAATGCTATCGACAGTAAAGATCAATGCACTGCCTTCCGCCGCCAAGACAATTCGCTTTCCCACCGGCTACAAACTCGCTAAATCCGCGCTGGAAGTGACTACCGGAGGACTGATTGATGACTTGTTGAAGGACGTGGTGCCGGCCATGGAGAGATCAGCAAAACAAGGCACCCCGGCATCTACCGCGCAACGGAAAAAATGAAAGCAGGCACCAGCCGAATGATGCCCTGTAGCAAGAGGTTGATTCCAATCCTTACTGAGGCGGTATATTCTTTTTACTGTCCGCTCGCAAACTGTTCTTGGGTGAATCATGTATACATTCGCAGAAACTGAATACCAATGGTGTCCTCAATGTGGCGGCAACATAAGGCAGAATGCGAAGTACTGTCGGTTCTGCCGGAAGCCTATTGAGAACAGGCTCATGAAAAAAACAGTAATGCCACCTTATGTCACTATCTCTTATCTTCGTGAGTGGCTGCTGACATACGCCGATCTGAAAATGAAATGCCCTGACGAGTTCCGCCGGCGACTTGAGCAAGCCGAAAGTGAATCTCCACCTAAAATTGCTAGTCCACTGGAACTAGACCTCCCCCCTCGTGAAAAGCGGTGCCTTCATCAGCCACCGGAGGCGGAAGTAGCAGGACTACTGTGGGATGTTTTGCTGTGTCTATACGAACGAGGGGAATCTCTGACTGAGATTTGCGAGATGCCTCACATGAGACTTCTGGAGATAACACCGCAAGAAGTTGCTGCCGAAAATGAGCTTCGCAAAGAGGAGAAGCAAAAGGGTAACCAATGCCGTTATTGCCAAGAATACATTTTGACGCACGATGAAGTATGCCGCTTCTGCGAAGGGAGTGAAAACAAAGTACCTATACACTTCGATCGCTACTTCGACAAACAAATCGATCCTCAACTGCTCAGACAGGTTATTTTGTATGAGTCCGCATGGCGCAGGTTGAATGATGGTGATCCTGTGCCGCAAGCGATCCTGGATATCAATTCGTGCAGCCAGAAAGAAATTGAGCAGGAGATCCTGCGCCAGGAGACAGGACAACACGAGCAACCGATGCCTAGTTTTACCAAGCGCATGGTGGAGGTAGGTCTGGTAACTTCATGGACACCAGAGCAGCTTTGTGTGATGGCACTTTCCGATCTGGCGAAGGCACTGGATACAAAGAAAGCCGAACGCGCAGACGAAGCATTAATCGTGCTCGATCACGCGCTCAGAAGTACTGAAGGCAAAGATGAGCTCATGAATGAAAGAGGAGATATCCTGAGCGACCTAGCTTTACTCTACTTGCGCCAGAAAGATGACGCCAAGTACAAGCTTTACGACAAGATGTCCAATGAGTGTAAGAGTTTTGGATTGAGCGATGAGATGAAAGCGCTCATGGACAAATCCAATGAAAGCATCGCGAATATGTTCAAAGACGGAAACATACATGAGATGAGCCCAGAAATGCGACTTGCCTCACTGGACACAGACTTCGCCATAGGCTCCGAAGGAATGATGAGCGACTTGGTTGAGAAGTTGGGAGACTCAGTGCCTGGCTTAGGAGAAATGTTCGCCAGCCTCCAAAGTGGCATGGAGGACCTGATGAAAACCACGCGACTGATTCTTGAGGCGCAAGTCGCGCAGAAAAATGGAGATTTTGAGCTTGCAGAAAGCAAATACACAGAAGCGTTAGCATGCACAAAAGAAGATAGTGTGACAGGCTTGAGCACAAAGATTTCTGTTTTGTGCTCACTTTCTGAAGTAAAACGCTCGAAAGGAGACGACGCGGCAGCGGAAGCACTGTTGAAAGACGCAGTAAAATGCGCAACCGAATTTGCTGAAGCCCAACCCACACTCGGTAAGACTTCGCTCTGGCCAGCGCTTGTTACATTCGCCTGTTTCCTGCGAGATGTCGGCAATTACGAAGAGTCCGAACAAAACTTTCAGCAGGCGTTGCTATTGCAAAATGAGTGCGCCACCACCTTCATTGAAAAATATGGCGGTGAACACACAGATTACAGCGGCGAGAAGGCTGACATCAAAGAGAAATACGCTCTACTCTTGCGCGTCTTAAAACGCGATGAAGAGGCAGAGAAACTTGAAGCAGAGGTCATTGCGCTTAAGCAGGAGGCGGAAGACAGAGCCGCCGAATTAAAAGCGCGCCGCGAACGATTGAATCCAGGACAATGAAAGCATGAACTTGAAACTGTCATTAAGTTAGCGGTGTTTGGATGACTGCTCGGCGGACAAAGAAAGAGCTTAAGAATCTCAGCCCATTCGAACACGTCTATGAAATTGTTCGGAAAATTCCGCGCGGCAAAGTATATACATATGGTGCAATATCAAAGCGAATGAATAAGAGATTGAGCGCAGCTGCTGTGGGTTGGGCTATGAACGGTCTCGGCAATGGAACGAATGAAGGCGGATACAATTCGAACAATGTGCCCTGGCACCGAGTGATCAATTCGAAAGGAAAGCTGAGCACGCAGATCGAATCCGGCACATTGGCTGCCGATGGTCGCCCGGATAATCTACAGCGAATTCTCTTGGAACAAGAAGGTGTCGCTTTCCGAAATGACGAAAGTATCGACCTGAATTTGTTTCTCTGGAATGGAGAGTAGGGAAATTTGTGCAATGATATTGCTGACCCTTACATATGGATGAAGCGATGGATATATCAGGATCATATGCGACCACCAACATATATACCGGGTATCAACAGCAACCGCACCACAAACTCGCTAGTCGGATAGTACAGGCAACTGTTGCGATAAAACATGCTCATAAGCATTTACAAGAGAGCATTATCGACAACGATAACAATAGGCTGATAAGACAAGTTATACAGAGCAGTGCATTGTTGCCAATGTTATTCACGCAGCACCTGCAAATGATTGAAACACTCGAGCAAAAGTTCGGTGTGCGATTTGCATCAATCTGCGGTGAGGAAATCGAAGAGATTGCAAATGTGGCAGAACGCATTCAAACCGCAATGGAAAGTGTAAAAACAATCGCAAATTGCGTGGATGTGACGGAGCAAAACGACTTTGCGAAAACCATATTCGAAAGTACATCGAGGCTAAATATTTTGCAGCAGCGAATTGCCGGCAAAATGATGAAAGTGAAATAGCATCCCATTCAAGCACTAGCGGATTAACCGTGTAGCTATCAGTCCGGCGAAGCGGTCTGGTCCGCAATACCACCAACCCAAATGGGTGTGACACTGCGCGCAGATGGCGAAAGTCCAGGCGTAATTTGGAAACCAGCTGTCCTGTGTTGTCGCATCGCCAACGTCTGCGGCGCCGGGCGCATCGCTGTAGCAGAGCACATGAAACGAATACCCGCCCGGGTTGCGAAAAGTGTGCTCATGTGGCTGAACAGCCAATTCAGGGCTGGTGACGACATGCTCGCAATTTTTGCAGCGCACAGACTTCTGAGTCTTTTCCTCAGTGACTTCGTCGAGTTCGATCGAAAAGCCTTTGCTCAAACGATGCACCTTAATTGTTGTCGGAGAACAGTTACGGTTGGGTCAAACTCGATCATACCCAACCAAGCCGAACTACAACTCAATAGGTGGTATAGAAAGTCTGCAGGTCCATGCACAATCAATTTGTAGGCATACGCTCGCCAGAGGTAATGGTATTCTGATATATTTCCAAGATCTTGAGCGCGGAGCAAATTCCGGATGGTTAATCCGACAGACGACGGAGGAACGGTCCCAGATATAGATGCCAGTGAGAATGCCGGCATCCGTACCAATGCCGATGCCAGTCCTATTGAACAATTCGATAGCACAACTGGCGCGGATACGGTCACATCGGCTATTGCAAGCAGAATCTGCCCTACCTGCGAAACAACATACGATGATGCCAAGCTGACCTCTTGCCCTAAGGACGGGGCATTTCTG
>JBGAVL010000150.1:0-14444 GCA_044228145.1 Obscuribacteraceae bacterium (SeqCode) | reverse complement strand
TCAAAGAAAGAGCAGAACAGTTAAAAGTAAACAGCAACAACCTGCTCACCATGGACAGTGACCTTCGAAGAACTTTCAGAGTACACCAGCCAAAACGCACCGATGCCTTAAGGCGATATGTAGAGAACAAATAGCAGTAACAAACCACACAAGCTTCTAATTCGCACCCCGCGAATTCTTTCACCCAAATCACACCCCTGTAGAGGACGCAGCAAATGGCTATCCAACTCAACGACCGAGATCTCCTGATCTTCCAACTGATCGATGAGCACAGGGTCCTGCTTGAAAAACATATTTCCTGGTTCATATCCGGCGAAGACAAGCCCGTTCTTATCCGCGATCGCCTACGGAAGTTGTTCTATCTGGACTACCTGCTCTGCCACCGTCACGGAACCAAACTTCCCTGGTGGACCACACCAACCAAACCGCTCGTTTACATGCTCTCACAAATTTCTCGCGCAGCAGCCGACGTCACAGAAGAAGTACTCGACCTTTATGATGCCGACATTCAGCGTCATTTCCTCGAAGTCGCTAACTTGCGCATGCTCGGACTCATCGATCAAAAAGATGAGAAGCTCTCGAAATTCACCTGGACCACAGTGAAAACCGAAACGCCCGGCAAAGCCGTAGACGCTTTCGTCAGCTTTACGCAAAACGCAAGAACTCACAAAATCGCAGTCGTCAATCATCCGGCAGTGACCACCGAATTGGTCCCTTCCATAGATGAAGCAATCAAATCCGGAGCCGAGCACGTGCTTCTGGTATCGCGCGACGACGCTCACCAAGCCGCATTGCAAAAACTGGTAGCTCAAAGTGGATCGATCAACGCCAAGCGCTGCTTGTTTGCGACCCACCACGAAATCTACCGCGAAGGTCTGGTGACGACCCAGTGGACAACCTGCGACACAAGCAAAGCGACCGTATTCGCCAAGCCGGTGGAAACTGCACCGACAGCAAATTGGACCGCAATGCCGGTAGCAACAGCCGTCTAAATCATAATTCTTGGATTTTGACCCAAGGCGTCACATCGGGGTATGCGAATGAGCAGACAGGTATAGTGGAATTTTTCCAAATTCCCTCCTGAAAGCGTGGCAAACAACATACCTGTAATCCCCGGTGTGTTACTAGACCAAAAATCGATTCTAAATGCGAACCTCTCTGTGCGACAGTTTGGCTGTAGTTGTTCATTATTCCGTGATTATCTGCTGAATTCGTATGATTACTCCAGTTCACTCTTCGAATCTGCCACCCTGTAAGAGTTCCACGATTGCTCTCGTGGTTGTGCTAGTCCTGTGGTATTCGTCAAAGTTATTCCCTTTCGAATTTGAGAGAATTTGGTATCGAGACACGTTTGAAACTTTTTGCTGGAACTTCCAAGACGGCTCAATGGACATTGCTTCTATGCTCTGCGAACAAAAACGGTATGTTGAGGCTGAAGTAGTTTTACAAACTCTACTACGATTCAGAAGAGTCATGAATTGTCGGGAAGAATGTGATGGGTTCCTCTTGATCAAACTAGGGCAACTTTATTACCGGCAAGGTAATTATTCAAAGTCACTGGTCTGTTTGGAGAAGGCAATAAATTATGGAGTACCGGACCTCAACTTCGCTACCGAATTTTACGCAGACGTGCTTCACATGGTTGGCCGCGATGTTGAGGCAGAGTCTCAATATCGCAAAGCATTAGGTCTAATCCGCTCGTATCAGATCTTCCCTGGCTGCCAGTGGCAGAATGATGCAAACTTTTCTGTAGCCTTATATTCACTCGGAAAGTTTTATCTCGACAAGAAGAGGTACTCTGAAGCTGAGCCTTTATTACTTAAATCACAAAAGTTAAACAGGACTTTGGAGGAAACACTTACACCACAGGAGTTAATGACGTTTCGCCCGTTTCCGCAAATAGTGATTTTAGATATAGCTGACCTCTACCGTCAGCAAGGTCGCCTCGGAGAAGCACTGGCAGCACTAAATAGTTCAAAAACAATCAAGTAATCCAGCACAATCGATACACACTTGCAAATCTCAGCCTAGTTTTCGGCAGCTTGCACTTGTGCCTGAATCTTCTCTCTTACAGCGTCAAATTCAGCCCAGAGCTCCTCGGCACTTTGCGCTGGTGCGTTCATGGCACGTTTTAAACCTCGTGCGATAAGTTTATCTGCTTTTTGCAGCGCCTGGAGGGTGACAGGCGTATTTTCAATCTCCTCTTCGAACACCAACCTCACCTCATTGTTGCGTGCCTATAATACTATTTTGGTCCCTAATCTATCGAAATGCAAGGAAAGAAAGGACTCGACGCCTTAGAGGGTACAATGAGTCTGCACGTTTATGTGAGAACTTATGGGACTTGATTTGTACGTCGGATCATTGACACGCTACTTCTGCGGTGACTGGGAAACATCACTGCAAAAGGCGGCTCGAAAGAAAGGCTTGAGCTATGTCAAACCCGAGGCGCGTGAAAAGGAGGAAGAACTTCCTACACGCGAAGAGATGCATCCTGTCGTACTTGAGTGGCAAAACGAATTAAGCCGGGACAAAAGGATTTCCGCTTCAGAGCCGGCGGCGTGGAATGAATCTCAGCAATCCCCTTATTTCACCGACCAACTTCACTTTCAAGGACACTCGTCTTTATTGTTGTGGGCAGCATATTATGAGCGTAGAGATCTGACTCGACCCAAAGAGTGCGTTGAAGACTTCAACGAAGACGAAGCATACTTGAGTTGTTCCGCAGACGATTCCAAAACCGAATTCAAGCATCTTTTGAGAAACACAGTCTGCTGGTTGCCCGCAGATTTCGCCGAGCCGTTCGAAGCAATGGATGTGTGCGGAGCAGAACTCAGATATGGCTCTGCACAGAAGCTGCTTGAAGAACTCATATGGTTGAATACCAAAACGTGGAAAGCAGAACGAACAGACATTGAGAGATGGCGTCGGCTCGGCTTAGGCCAATCGTGCACACTGGAGGAAGCAGCAAAGTACGCGATGTCTGTGTTCCTTCCGCTGACGGAAAAAGCAATCGAACACAAACTTGTCATGCGCCTTGATTGGTAATACACTACCGGGGCTTCTTCATCTCGTAGGTACCAAACGGTTTGACATAGGAAGGTGCTGATTGTGCCAACCACTCTTTTGCTTTACTGTCATTCCTCAAGTAGGCATCCAGAAATGCGGTAGACAACCGCTCGGTGACTTCCTGATGTTTTTCATCATTCGGTTTTTGCATGAATCTCTTTCGTCCGCCAAACACACCATGATCGGCTCCGTTCAGAATGACCAGATATTGATCGCTTTTGGTGATGTTATCAAAGGCGATCCGCCTGTCTGCCGCGTTGGTATTATTGACGGGCGATGAATCAAGAGTGCCCGTAAAGTGAAAACCGGGAATGGCAATAGAGCCATAGACCTGAGCTGGATCTTGTCCTTTTCTTGGCGGTGTCGGGCTGAGATAAATTGCCGCTTTTATACGGCTGTCGCCACTGGAAAAACCATTAGCGCCCTTGGAGAAAAAACACTGTCCACTGGCGGTCAGTGCTGTCCAAGATCCAAAAGAATGACCAGCGATTGCAATTTCTTTGAGATTGAACTTTCCCTTCAGACTAGGATCGGTGGCGTTGATCTTCTCGAGTTGATCCAAGACAAAATGGACATCATTGCCTCGATTTACAGCATGCGAAGGGTCTGCCAGAGTTTGTCTAAATTTCCCCATCAGTTGATCCCGGCTGGTATTTCTTGGATTGAATGATGGTCTCCAAAATGATTCATCGCTGCCGGGATGCTGGACGAACACACCGATATAACCATGCTCAGCCCAATAGTTTCCCAAATAAGTTGCAGCCTCTCGAGAGCCTCCTAATCCGTGCGAAAAAATGACTACCGGCAAGGGCTTTGTCATATCCTTCGGCAAATAGAATTTGACCGGAATCGTTCTATTACGGGCCGTGTCACTCCATTGCTGATAGATCACCGTATCGGAGGAATCGCCAGCGTAGACTCTGTTTTCGCTGGCAGACCAGAACACGCACAGAACCAGAAATGCTGCGATCTTGATGCAAAAGCGAATTTTCACGTTTTAAACCTCGGACGCCTCTGAGTCTAATACCTCAGATGCGGGCAAAAGGTTCTGCTTTCCCAGATAAAATTTGAGTAGATTCTACACGTTATCAACATCGAGCCATCGTGCAAGAATACTCCAATGCAAATCACCACTCAGTTTTGGAAATCAAAAATGAAAAATCGCAGCCTGACTACGCCGTGTATCTTCGCTCTTTTGCTCAGCCTGACTGCGCCACCTGTGTTTAGCGCCGAGTCCCCTTCTGATGCAGAGGTTTCGCTCAAGAAATTGAAGGACGGCAACATGCGTTATTTGAGCGGAGTTTCCAGCGTACCGCGCATTGACGTCGAACGCCGCGAGCTGACAGCGACCAAAGGGCAGCATCCCATCGCGACCGTCCTGGGCTGCTCTGACGCGCGTGTCCCGCCTGAAATAGTTTTCGACCAGAAATTCGGCAACCTCTTTGTCATTAGAGTGGCCGGCAATGTGACAGGCATCTCCGAGATCGCATCTGCAGAGTACGGGGTGCATTATCTGGGCACGCCGCTGGTGGTTGTTTTGGGGCATTCGGCATGCGGAGCGGTCAAAGCGGCGGTGGACAAAACACCTCTGGACGGCAAGCTGCCCAAGCTCGTTCAATTGATTACACCCGCCGTCGATGCGGCCAAGAAAGCGCACCCGGGCTCGGCTGGAGCGGAATTGATGGAGGCGGCTGTGGAAGAGAACGTGCGCCATCAAATCAGAGAGCTGACGACCAAGAGTGACGTGCTCCAGAAAGCAGTGGCATCGAAGAAGGTGACGGTTGTCGGAGCAGTAAGAGACATTAATAGCGGTCGCGTTCGCTGGTTGCCGTAAACACGAGAGTATCCTTGCGCACCTCGGCTGGAACCCAACTGCCCGAAGATTTCGTCCGGCAGATATAAGGGATGCCCCCTGCTATGAGTTAAAAGGTATTAAAATAGGCGACCACATCACACTACTTAGCTTGGGGTTGTCAACAATGACTAAAGGTAAGGGCTCTGACAAGCTGTATGCCTCTCGTTTGGACCTTTCAGATAAGGTTCGCTCCGAGATGACGCAATTGCTTAATGAATCACTGGCATCGACATTGGATCTCTGGACCCAGATCAAACAAGCGCACTGGAATGTCAAAGGTAAAGAGTTTTATCAGTACCACCTGCTCTTTGATGAAATCGCAGGCGAAGTCTATGAATACATCGACATGGTCGCCGAGCGAGTTACCGCACTGGGCGGCGTCGCCAACGGCACCGCGCGGACAGCGGCAGAACATTCCGCATTGAAAGAATATCCGTCCGACCTGGTTCAGGGCGAAGAGCACGTTGCAGCCGTAGCCGACAGAATGGCTCAATACGGCAAGCATGTTCGCGCCGGCATCGACAAAGCAGGCTCCGCTGATGCCGACACTGCAGATCTGTACACAGAAATATCGCGCAACATCGACAAGCGCCTCTGGTTCCTCGAGTCACTTCTGGTCGGCACGAAATTCGAAGCCAAGTCGGGAGAACTTGCTGGTTCGCGTCACTAAGAGACTGGGCAGCAATTAGACATTTGATAAACAGCGCGAGGACGGCCAAGAAAAGCAAGCATCAGGCAAGGATGCGCTCGGTCGTCCTCGTTTTCTTTGTGGCAGGTCTGGCGGCTAGTATACAACCCGCTCATGCCGACAATTTTGACGACACTTTCTTTGACGGGCTGATTTTCAAGTCGCGAAAGCAGTACAAAAAAGCGCTGGGTTATTTTAAGAAAGCGGAAAAACTGCGCCCCAGAGACCCGGAGCCCTGGGCGTTAGAATCTCTGACACAGCTGAAGCTATTCGACTACAAAGCAGCAGAAACAGCAGCCAGAAAGGCAATTTCGCTCGACAAAGAGTACGAGCAGCCCCTGCAGTATCTCGCCAATGCTCTGATGGGACAAAAGAAACTAAAAGAAGGGATCGCCGAATGCAGGAAATGCCTGGCTCTCAATCCACAAAACGACTGGTCGAAGCGTTTTATGCGAATCGCTGAGCGTCAAATGGAGATGCCGATTACCGATATTTTTGCCGGTCAGATTACTGAAGAGCGACAAGCGATGCAGCTGATTGCCGGATATTTGCAAGATCAAAAGTATGACGATGCAATCAAACTGATTAACAAACACATCGCAAAATATCCCACCAATGCCAGCGGCTATTTAAAACGAGCTTACGTATACGAAGTGATGAGAAAACGCGACCTGGCGATCAAAGACTACGACAAAGTTCTTTCAATGTACCCCTGCGAGGAAGACGCGCTCGACTTGCGCTCGCAGGCTTATCAGGCAAACAAGCAAGCCGGCAAAGCAGTCAAAGATTTGATCAAACTTGTCCGCAGTGATACAGATCATTGGAATTCACGTTTTAGACTTGCCTTTGCATACATGGAAGCCGGCAACTACAAAGCTTCAAAGCGCGAGTACACAGGGCTTTTGAAAGTGTATCCGAATTCGATTGAAGGACTGACCGGACGCGGTGAGGCTCACTTGCGAGCCGGGGAATACAAAGAGGCAGTTGCTGACTACACTCAAGCAATCAAGTGCGATCCGGACCGCAGCGCAAGCATGCACTACAAGCGCGGTCTCGCGTATGAAAAGCTGGGCGACAAGAAAAAAGCGGCTGACGACATAGCGCTCTCGAAAAAAATGGGTTACGACCCGAAAGAATTTTAGCGAATCCTTTGCAAAGGATCTCATTTTACAGAAGTGGCAGTCTCAATAGATGCAATCTCTTGCCTTCCGCCTATCATCAATTCTCGAAGCCGATCTGTTATCTTTTGCATTGGCTCCCTGAGCCGCTCCACGTCAATGACCAAGTACCCGGCGGTAATATCCTCGCGCATGGAATGCCCCGCCAGTTTTTTCAGCGCATAATAGGGGACATCTAACTTTTCAGCCATCGTCAGATAGGAACGCCTAATGTCATGAATCAAGAAATTGCAATCAGCCTGTTCTCTCAACTGCTTAAGTGTGTGATAGCTACAATAATAGCGCCCGCGATCTCCAAAGCCGGGGAAGACATAGTCGGATATTTTGCGCTCCAGATAGCGGCGACGCAGAATTTTTTCTATCCAATCACTCAACGGCAATTGATGCTCAACGCCACCTTTGGAGTGTTCTGCGATTACTGTAAGTATTTTCGCATCGAAATCAACATCGCTCCAGCATAACCTTGCTGCTTCATTGCGTCTCAAGCCCGTAAGAATCAAGATGAGATAGTAGTCTTTCGTGGTCTGCCGCTTCATCGACATAACGGCTTTATACCAGGCAGCCAACTTGTAGTCGGGAATAATCCCCCTTCGTTGAGGCAATTTGTGCCACCGGCGTAATTGAGTAATTCGTGAAACAGGATTGACAGCAATTAGCGGGTCTCCATTAATCTCATATTTTAGCGACGCATAATTGAGCACCGCTCGAAGGACACACATTGAGAGGTTAGCATTGGCTCTACCGGAGGTGCCTTTTTTGGAGCCATTGCTAAGTTCATTGAAACGCTCCTCTACCATATCTTTCGTAATGTCTGTTACCGGACAATCCAGCCAATCTGCAAACGACTGAGACATAATTCGATCGAACGAAAGCAGTGTGTTGTGTCGCAATGTTCTTGCCTTTAGGTATTCCGCAAATGCCTCGACTAGACTTGGGATTGTTCGGATTGCGCGAGGCTTATTTCTGACGGGCGGAATACCGGAGGCCATCATTTGCAGAATCTGTCTTGCTTCCTCGCGAGCTGAGTTCGGGTTCCACTGACCATGTTTGCCGACGGTAAATCTTTTCACTCGTCCATTCACTCTACGTTCTACAATGTAAGAAATACATGAGCTAGTAACACGTAACCCAAACCCGATAAGCTCATCGTCTCGAAAGATGACTTGTCCACTCTTCGGATGGACGACTTCTTGCGTGATAAATTTTTGCGTAATTCTCGGCATGTAGTAAACTCCTCTTTGTAGACAAAGTAGACACTCATTGTCTCAGCACAAACCGAGACTTGATTTGCAGCCACCGGTTAGTCAGAATTTGTAGACAAAAGTAGACAGTGCCGGTTCGGTTAGATTTTTAAATGAGGGTGCGACAGGGAGAGGCGCACTGGATTCTCGGACTTGTGCCCCACAAATCTAACCTTGCACAAAGTGGGCAACAAATCTATCTCTGCACGTTCAGCGCGCGACTGTACTGGCTAAGGAAGAGGGGCTTGCAGAATGGCGTCAGCGGGTCATAATGGATGAAACTACCAGACATGAAATCATGACCAAAGTAAAAGAAGATCCGAGCATGGGCTTGAAGAGGGAACTCAATGTCGAAAATAGTGCAATTGGCATAATTATTGCCGGTTGGAAAAATTGTCGCCACACTGCTGCGACAATTTTCCTGCAGAAAACAGTGCCACCTTTGCTATGTGAGTAATTCGAATTAGGTCTCCCGCGTAACATGATTGCACGGCGAATTCTTTCAAAACCCTACCCGGGGCCTACAAAGCCTGACATTACTCATTTGCATGATTATCACAGAATTGTCTACTTCCACAAAAGTCATCGCTTACGCAGATGCCGGAAGAAGGGCTTTCTCGTCAATTGGGGTTATGACGAGATGTCCCGCGTCACGAGCGAAGCGAATTTGCTTGGGACTTTTGGATACAACTACGTCGAAAATACTTCCGGGTCATCGAAGGGCGTCTCTCGCCTTGCTTCGATCAATTACCCGAATAATCAAGTCACGAACTTTGACTGGTACAACGAAAAAGGTGACGAGCGTCTTAAGCAAATTCAGAATCTTGGCCCAACAGGCAATGTGCTATCGCAATTCAATTACCGGTACAATCCGGCTGGAGAGATTACGCAATGGCCTCAGATCCAGAACGGATTGAGCCGCTTTCAGCAGCTTGGATATGACCTAGCAGGACAGTTGACGACTTCGCAGATCAGCAACACAACGCCATCAAACAAATACCTCAATCAGGATTATTACGCATACGATCCCGGCGCGAATCGGACCGGTAATCAAACAAATCAAGCACAGAACATTGTCATTGGTGGCACCAAAACCACCGGTGACGTGCTGACCGTCACCGTCAAGGACTCTGGGCTCTCTGGTGGTCAGCAAGTTGTAAATTACACAGTTTTGGCAGGTGACACGCTCACGACAATTGCAGAAAATCTTGCGGCTGCTATAACCCTTGATTCCAATTTGCAAACATTGGGCGTTAGCGCCACTTCTTCATCAACGACAATCACAGTCAAATCGGTTTCTTCAAACATCACGACCTATAGTCAATCCGTAAGCGGAGGAGCAACTGAAACAATCGCCATCGGTACAACTCAGAATTTCGTTGAGAACGCAACGATTGTACTTAAGCCAGGACAGTCGATAACGACTGGTGATGTGCTCAAGATTCTGATTCGAGATCCTGCTCTGACTATAAATAATCCACAAGAAGTCTCGTACACGGTTGGAGCTGGAAATACGCTGACTAATATTGCAACAGGATTGAAGAACGCGGTAAATGCAAATTCCTTTTTGCCTGGAATTGGCGTGTCTGCAACATCTGCTGGTGCAACGGTCACAATCAAGTCGACTTCAGCCAATCCCACGACCTACAGAAATACAAGTGCAGATAGCATAAAAGAGTCAATCGACTTGAATGTTTGTCCTAACGGAACCGAAACTGTAGGACTCTCTGGAACAAAAACGACTAGCGACGTGATGACCGTCGTCGTTCTTGACTCAGGATTGAGCGGTGGCTCAAAGGCAATCAATTACACAGTTTTGTCCGGTGATTCTCTCACTTCAATTGCAACAGGAATCAGCTCTGCCATAAACGCTGATACGGCTCTGCAAGCAATCGGAGTCAGCTCCACCTCTTCAGGAACAATTGTTAGCATCACATCCAATTCTTCGAACGTTACGTCCTATCGAGCATCAACTAATGCCAATGCGACCGAGATTGTGAAGCTCGGTTTGCCCCCCAACGGAACGCAAACAGCTGTTATTGGCGGAACCAAGACAACCGGTAATGTACTGACCGTCACTGTCTACGATGCCGGTCTTGCAGGCGGCTCCAAGGCGATTAATTACTCTGTTCAGGGCGGAGATACGCTCGCCACCATGACCAGTGGTCTTGCTAGTGCCATCACTGCCGACTCAGCTCTTGCTGCAATCGGTGTGTCAGCGACAGCTGCTTCCACTGTTCTCAATATAAAATCAACGTCGCAGAATGCAACAACTTACACATCATCATTGAGCGGTGGCGCAACTGCGACAATCACTCTTGCTAAGACAATCGGAGCACAGCTAAGTGCCTACAACAATGTCAATGAATTGACCAGCATTGCAGCCGGTGGACCAGTTAGATTCCAGGCAGCAACAAATAAAGCTTTGAAGACTGCTTCCGTGAATAGCAATCCTGCGATGCTGGTGACGACAAAGAATTTCGTTCGAGATGAATCACTTGCTTCGGGAGCATCTGCTGCAAGTGTTGCCGCTACTGATGGTGCAAACAATACAAAGACAAACACGTATCAGGTCAACGTCAATCCAGTCTCCACGCAGAATCTAACCTATGATGCCAACGGAAACATGACCAGCGATGGCACGAACACGTACAAGTGGGATGCTGAGAATCGAATGATCGAGATCGACTATCCAGGCAGCGGGAATAAGAGCGAGTTTGTTTATGACGCTTACGGAAGGAATACCAAGATAGTAGAAACTGTTTCCGGTTCAGTCGCTGACACAAAGCAATTCGTAATCAATGGAGGAGCAAAGTGTGAGGAACGTGATGCTTCCGGTGACGTGCAAAAGCAGTTTTACTCGAAAGGGCAAGTAAATGGTACTTCGCAATATACCTATGCGAAAGATCATCTGGGATCTGTAAAGGGCTTCTTGGATCAGACTGGAACCGTCATATCAGCATATGCGTTTGATCTTTTCGGGCGAGAGAATAAGCTCTATGGCTCAGTTGAACCGGATTTTCACTTTGGGACCTATTATTGGCACAGCAGGTCTAAATTCAATTTGGCAACACATCGCGCATATAATGCCAACTTTGGGAGATGGATGAATAGAGATCCGATGCAGGAAAGAGGTGGAATCAATTTGTTTGGTTATGTTGGTAATTCGCCAATCTCAAGCATTGATAGCTTCGGACTTGCACCCATGTCTTCACTCCTGGACCGGCTGATTGCGATATGCAATAACAAGAACTGCGTAGACCCAGCGGATAAGAAGGATTGCATTGAGGAAGCAAAAAGAATCGCCAAGGCAATGGAAAAGTTTTGGAAAGATTATAATGACCCGAAGAATAAAGGGAAATATCCGACAGACAAAGATGCGGTGAACGGGTATTACTGCTGGGATTGGGCTGTCGGCATGAGCGGAGTCGTAGCCGCCAATTCCAGCGGAATTTTCAGATCAGGCTATCGAAATTTTAGCAGCAACTCAAGCAATGCAATTCATGCTGGCGTAAAGATAACTGGTGGGGGCAGCGGAAGCGGAGCGAAGGATTGTTGTAGCGTAAGCATTGATGATGGATTCGGCGGACCGAGCGGACCTTGGGGAGATGGTCCGGTTCACGACAGTCCTTGGGGACCTCCTGAAGGGTGGTCGGAGTCACCTTCAACTGCATCCCCATTTGATCAACAGATGCAGCCAACTAAACCACCACAGCCCATGCCAACTCTTCATTAGGTTGAGAGTCTGCCATACAAAGGACAAATCAAGGAAGTGCTCATGTTTTGCTTGAAAAAGACCTTCAAATCAGGAAATCTATTTGTATTGGCGTTAGTGCTATGTAGCGCAACTGCTGCTACAGCCTGGAGCTATAATTTTGGGCTCCGGGATAGTGGATACATCACAATTCAATTCGGATCTGGAATAATCTGGAGCTGCAAAAGTATGCAGCTAGTTGACTATGGATGCCGGCCAACACCTGAGCGAATTGTACTGACGTTCAACGACAAAAACTTCAATGAAGTAAAAAGTTGGGTGGCAAACAAATTCGAGGATCGACTCAATCTGTCGCCAGAGCAACCACATACTTCGGTAGGGAAGGGAAAATTCTTGGCACTCTACTCGTCGGTTACTCCACCGTCTGAAGAAACCCTTCCTGATGGGCGACTACTCTTTTTTGAAAGGAAAGTTCAACAAGAATCATTTCGAAAAAGCTTCCTGCTAGCCATACCCTTATCTGCTGATGTCTTTGGTGTTTCAGTGTCTCAATTCAAGGGACAATACAATGAGCTGCGGAACTTGATGGAGAAGAAGTGACTCGCCGAATCTCAGAGAAGTCCGAACCAAACGAACCGGTCTTGATGACGGGACAATCTACTAAAGTTTGCTCTTCCACTTTCCCCTTCCACGATCTAAAATCCCAATAGAAGCATAGCCAGCCAGGCATCAGGGTTTGCATAATATCACCCGTTGTGCGCCATGAACGCGCGAAGGAGGCAAGCATGAGAATGTAAGTCAACTTCGATGCGATGCCGTATCAGAGATGGAGGTAGGTCCTCCGGAGCCGCTCTGCAGGGGGAGGCTTCAAACGACCGTAAGCTGCGTCGGTTAAGAGCCGGGGTAGTGAGCATTACGGAAAAGGCGCGCAAATGAGCGCGTCATGTGCGAGTCAAGAAGGCGAACGCAAGTGAACCGCTGATGAAGTGCCGAAAGATATTTAGCCGATGTCAAAACCAGGAGTACCAATGGGGCTGCTGGGAGGAAGTTTGGAGGAAACCTGTTTACTGTCCAAATGGCATCCGGCATAAAGGCGGCGTGAGCTTGACTTTGGCTCTGAACGGAACATGGGAACCTGTCGTCTCACGACAGCAATCAACCCAGTAGGAACAAAGCAAGCGCCGAATGAGGTAGGCAGCGGATTGCAACAGGAGAAGCCCAAGCGGCAGAAACCGCCAGGGTCAGAGTACTGGAGCGAGACACAGGGGCGGATCGACCCGTAGTAGTGATGAAGTCTGGTAATGCGGATGGAGCGAAGGGGTCGAGTTACTCAGCAATGTTCGATGGTCAACTAACAAGGAGGAGCCATTGAGTAAAGCAAAGCCATTTGAGATCTCGCAGATGGTTGTGGAGGAGGCATTCAGGCGAGTGAAGGCAAACAAAGGGGCAGCAGGAGTCGACGGGGAGTCGATAGCCGACTTAGAGGGTGAGTTGGAAAACAATCTCTATAAGATCTGGAATCGAATGTCCTCGGGGACTTATATGCCACCACCAGTTAGGAGTGTGGAAATACCGAAGGATGGTGGGAGAGGGGTCAGGAGACTCGGCGTGCCAACGGTTGCTGATCGAGTTGCGCAGATGGTCGTGAAGATTTACCTTGAGCCGGAAGTGGAACCAATATTCCACCCAGACTCATACGGATATCGTCCCGGCAAGTCGGCACTGGATGCGGTGGCTAAGACACGTGAGAGATGCTGGAAGAGTGACTGGGTAATCGATCTTGATATACGCGGTTTCTTTGACAATCTTGACCACGAACTCGCCCTCAAAGCGTTGAAGAAACACACGAGCTGTAAATGGATTCTGCTGTACATCGAGCGGTGGTTGAAAGCACCACTGCAGATGGAAGATGGGTCATTGGTAGCCCGAGCGAGCGGAAGCCCGCAAGGATCTGTGATCTCACCCCTGATCAGCAACATCTTTATGCATCATGCGTTTGACGAATGGATGCGAAACAAGTTTTCACACCTCTCGTTTGAGCGGTATGCTGATGACGCTGTCGTGCACTGCCGGACGGAGAATCAAGCCCACTATGTGCGCGATGCAATTGCTAAGCGATTGGCGCTATGCAAGCTCGAACTGCACACAGAGAAAACCCGAATAGTGTATTGCAAAGATGAGAAACGCTCTGGCAGTTTTGAACATGAACGTTTTGACTTCTTGGGATATACGTTTCGTCCGCGCTCAGCGCGCACGCGAGAGGGTCGACTCTTTGTAAGTTTCAGCCCTGCTATTAGCGACAAGGCAAAGCAGAGAATTCGCGACACCATAAGGGACTGGCGACTCCATCGGTGGACAAGCGCTACACTTTCCGAACTTGCAAAATTCTGCAATCTACAGCTCAAAGGATGGATCAACTACTATGGACGGTTCTATAAGTCGACACTGGGTGCTGCCGTTTGGAGTGTGGACATCTACCTTGTGCGTTGGGCGCGCAATAAATACAAGCGCCTGTGTAAGAGTAGCAACCGAGCATGGCAGTGGTGGGAGCGCGTTAGAGAACGTGCGCCGTCCACTTTCGCGCATTGGGGTATCAGCAAGAGATCAAAGAGCCGAGTAATGGGAGCCGGATGAGTCGAGAGGTTCACGTCCGGTTCTGCGAGGGGCTGGGGGTGAAATTCCCCCGGTCTACTCACCT
>JBGAVL010000014.1:15597-37259 GCA_044228145.1 Obscuribacteraceae bacterium (SeqCode) | reverse complement strand
ATCCGGTCCGGTCGTGATAGAAAAGGCGCCATCTGAAGAAATGAATGTTTTTCCTGAAAGGGCTCGGTAAAAAGCTGGAAAATCTGTGGTGCCAGGCTTGGCCGCCGACAAAGTGATAACAACGATCACGACTATAGTCACTAAGCCTGCCAGTGCCGGCGGCATTATCATAGAAAGGTGTTTTTGAAGTTTCTCATTCTCTGAAGACGCTGTTCTCCAATCTCTATGCCGGCTTTCGGCACCTATGTGAGAAAACTCTTTCCCGGTTTGATTACTTTTTGCTCCATCATTGAAATACGACCGCATCGACTGTCGCATTGCTACATCATGCATGCTAGGCAGATCGTTTGCTAGTTTTGCAAAGCTCTTGTGCAAATCGAAAATACTTGCTGACTTCGGTGCTTCTGTACTTGTCGTTGTCTGGCCTTTCAGCTTTGCTTGCTGATCTTCTGTGTCTTCGGATATTTCGAATTTTGCTGGTGTTGCAATCTCTTTTTGCAACTTGGCCAAAAGATCAGGATTTCGTTGGGATTTTTTGAGCCAGCCGGCATAGCTGCCGATAACAGACCGCCACAGAAAGTGTTGCGGCGGCAAATGTAATTCGGCCATTTCATAGGCAGTTTTGTATTGAATCTCGGACTGTTGCTGTTGATCTGAGAGATCGTAAGTTTCTGCAAGCTTCAAATAAGTGGAGATCTTTTCTCTTTCGCTCCGTCCGCACTGATCTTGCACCTGCATCAAGCGATTGTAAGTCCCTAACGCTTCTTGATAGAGCCCCGCAGCATATTGACTGTCCCCGAGCTTTTGCAGAAGACCGATCATTTCCTCATCATTGCAGGTGCTATCCAAGTTCAGAAGGGTCTCTGCATACAAAGCGGAAGCCTCGATGAAATTCCCATTGCGAAACTTAAGATCTGCGCTAGTTTCTGTTGTAGCTGGCATGTTCTTGTTTTCTGACTCTAAACGCGAGCCTGCATCATTTATTTCTCTCGAGAACAAGGAAGGCACACCATCGTTGCCATTCATGCAAGATGCCGCTACTTCTCCTTTTATATTATCTTCGTGCTCGCTCTCGCAGCCATCCGACCAGAGGACTAGCAACGCTCATCCCTGGGATGATTTTGATACCTTCGGTCGTGCGCTGGTGATGCTCTGCTGCACAGGCTTGGTGAGTTTTTGAACAAGCACGATCCCAGAACACGGCAACGCCTTAGAAAGGGTACAAAAGGAAGTCGGTAATAGCCAATGGGATGTATTGGAGTACTCATTCCAATGGTTGATCCTAAAGCTTGCAGGCATCTGTTAGGCTCACAGCATTGAGGGGAAACCCGGACGTCGAAGTGCTGTCCGGATGCCAGCGTACGGTGTCAAGAAATTTTTTGGGGAAACACCAGATGAGGATAGGTAGTCTCATGCAAAGTAGCTTTAGCCGGCCAACGTCAAGCGGTAGACCTTGGCGTTCGAATATTCGACGCAGGCGCTTGCAGGGAGGTGATTCAATCATTGAGGCTGCCACTGCAGCGGCTCTGTTGTTGCCGATTCTCTTCATAATGATGTGGGTAATCACTGAAGTCAGCGAATATTTCGTGCTGAAACAGCAGTTGGCATTTGTTGCACGCCAGGCGGCGCACGAAGTTGCAAATGGTTATGGAAAGCTGGGTTACACCACAATGAATAGTGGTGGCAACAATTCAGGACCGGCCAATACCGGAGATGCCAATTACTTGCAAATCATAAATGCTATAGCAGTGCCCGGAGTCATCAATTCCAATTCAAGAAGTCAATTCCAGGTCGATTTCCACATTCCGAATTCTCCAAGTTTGTCTCAAGCCTACGTAACCGCTACGGTCACGTACCAGGCAGGCCCGGGGCTGCCTAAATTCCCGTGGAATCCAATTCAGAGCAACTTTCTCTCCTTCAACATTGGCGGCGTACTAGTGCGTTCAACTGGCTGTTGGCCGATCCCTCACTCTTAGTCTACTGACTAATAATGCAGTCTTTTAGTGCAAGGAGCCAATCGACAATGAAGCCGATTAGACAAAAAATGAGAAATGCTCGCGGCGGTCAAATTCCTGAGTTTGCAGCTGCAATCGTGCTTGTCCTGCCCCTGTTCTTGGTTATTGTTTATCTTACTTACGAAATCGCTATGTACATGTACTTAAAGAACGGAGTGGATGCGGCGGCCAAAACTGAAGCAAGATGGCTGGCGATCAATTTCAATTTTCTCGTTCATCAAAACGGAAATAGCGCCGGTAGTTATTCTAATTGGAAAAACAGTCAAGTAAGAGTCGCCAATTGTGTGGTGTCCGATGCGCAGTTTATCAATGGCACCATAAATAGTGCCGGTGTTTTTGTTCCAGTCGCGCCGCCAGTAATTGCGACTGGCGAATGTTTGAGCAGCGCCAGCGGGCAGGGCACGGTGGCAGTAAAGGTTGTCTACCCCGGTGCCACTGGATTGCCGGCATGGCCGAATCCACCTTTGAAATTTTTTGGAGCGAAGCTCGCACCAGCCAATATGACCATTTCAGGCATTTACTGCGCAGACATTGAGCCCTGACCGACCCTGGATGAGGAGTGTGTTATGTATTTCGGAAGAAAATCAAAAGGACGATTTCTTCGCTCCAGGCGAGGAGCTTTTGCAACATTGCTTTTCTTGTTTGGAATCTTCATCGCGTTGCTTTTTGCAATAATTGCTGTCGATATTTCCCATTTTGTTTCGGCGAATGCAGAATTGCAAAGCGCGGTTGACTCTGCGGCACTTATGGGCGCCTATAACTTGCAATGGAATTCAACGGCGGACAATATGACCAGCGCTGCTGCTGATGCGCGAATCATGGCTCAGCGCAGTATTGCTGATCTGTATAACCCGAGTGGCGTGGCGATTCCTTCCGGCAGTATAACCGTCAATTTTTCTTCGCTGAATGGTGGCAGCAACAATGCCATCACTGTCAATCTCAATCCTCCAATCCTGTTTATGTTCGCACCGTTTATCGGCAACATGGGTTTGCCTGTCGGTGTTTCTGCAACCGCTGAGCGATTGCCGGTTTCAACAGGTCCTGCGCCTCCCTGGTTTTTGGAGACAAGCAAGCAATCCGGACCGGATTCTCCAAGTCCTCTGCCTTTACCTGCACCTGCGCCCCCGCAAACTTTTCCAACCAGCGCATACGTCACTTTTGTAGACAGCAGCAAACCAGGTGCCAAAAATGCTCCACCGATTCTTCCTACTTATTGGGTGGACATGGGCTTGAGTAATCTATCAAACGCGCATACAAATCCAGTAGGTGTAGCGCAAGTGCTCAGATGTATGGGGCAGTGCGTAACTGGCACCAGCTGCAATACCACCAATCCGGTCGTTATCGATGGCTCGATAATACACGCTAATCACGGTTCGTATGATTCCAATGTTTCCAATCCGGATTCCAACTCGGACATTTGGACGAATGGCAAATCGGTGATTTTGCCTGTGACAACAGGCGGAAATGTCACCTCAATCTACGTCGTCAAGCTCACCGGACCCTATGTGCCCAATAGTTTTACAAAGGGGCAGGGTGTCTTTGGTGAGTTCGGAATTCAGTTTGTCGGAAATGCAGACACAATAGCCGGCGTTACGGTTATGGACCCGACCGGAGGCGTTGTCTACCACGATGTTGGTGCAACAGTGGCAGTCCTTGTGAAGTAGTCCACTACTTTCTCAATGCTTCGCGAACTACCGGCAAGCCCTTTTCATTCCATGCCGTCATTCCGCCGGTAAGCACGATTACTTTGGAAAAACCTGCTTCAGACATCAGTTGTGCGGCGGTTTTTGCCCGACCACCCAATTTGCAGATCGAGACTATTTCGTCGTTTTTGTGGTCTGCAATTTCGTCGAGCCGGTGCGCTATTTCTTTTACGGAAATGTGAGTGATGCCGGGAAGGTGTCCTAATTCCGCCGTTAGCTCAGGTGTTTCTCTGACATCAAGCAAAAATGGTGCCCAACCGGCATCCATTCTTGTTTTCATTTCTTGCGCTTCAATGTATTTTATTTCCTGGCTGGCTGCGCAATCGCTGAGTGTTCCCATGACCTCGCAAGCTGATACTCCCTGCGGAATATTCACTGACGATGGATCGCGCGTACAGGCGTAATTGGCGTTAAGAACCAATTTCATCCACTCCGCAGGGCCAAGGTGCAATTCCTGCAGGAAGTGAATATAGTCGTTTTTTGATTGTGGTTTGAAAAACGGATTGCGCTGCTTTTGTTCTCCCAGAGTGGATGGACGCCGGCCTCGATAGTCATGCCCGGGATAAACAATCAAATTATCAGGCATCTGAGAAAGTTTTTTCAGGCTCTCAAAATGATCCCCGGGGTTTCCACCAGGAAGGTCGTCGCGTCCGGCTCCGCCGTCGTCAAGAAATAGGGTGTCGCCTGTGAGAATTTTGTCGTTTAAAAGAATGCAGATTGAATCTTCAGTATGTCCCGGTGTGTGAATGAATTTGAGTTTGACCGAACCAAGCGACAGTTCAGAACCATCATCAACGCGATCGGTCACATCTTTGGGTCTGGCGCTGGAGTGCATCACGTAATGGCAGCCGGTTAGATCCATAAGTTTTGGCCCGCCGGAAAGATGGTCTGCGTGGGCATGCGTATCGATCACGGCGTTGAGTTTTAAGCCGCGCTCTTTCAATAAGGCAACATAGCGCTCGGATTCTTTCAGAGACGGATCGATAATCCAGGCTTCCTTTGTGGTCGCCGACCCGATCAAATAGGTCATGCATCCCTGTTGCGTAAGTGGTTCGAAAATAAGATCCACTGTCTTGCTCCTTATTGGTTTCAATGAACATTATTCAACAAAAGCTCTTTTTAATTGTGAGTTTTTATTGATGAATAGGCGTTCTGGCTAAAACCCCGAGCAGATTCCAGGCTTTACCCTGGGATTCGTTCAGCGGCTTTCATGTTACGCAGGCACTCATTGTTGAGTAGCGTGTTGGTAGGTGCATAAGCGGCAAAGATCGAACTGGGCGACGCATGGCATCGCCCCTATAGCGGGTAGATGCTTTTGCGGTGAACTCTTTAGAAAGCGTAGAGCGTAAAGCGTAAGCTAAACAGGTGCGGAAAAATGA
The DNA here is from genome assembly GCA_044228145.1 of Obscuribacteraceae bacterium (SeqCode). GTDB lineage: Bacteria > Cyanobacteriota > Vampirovibrionia > Obscuribacterales > Obscuribacteraceae > QKMZ01. The sequence continues at coordinate 32,162 of JBGAVL010000014.1, read as the reverse complement.
AAACATTCAACTTTGGCGAACAGGCCAGCAAAGGAGAATTGGAACCCTCGGTGGCCGGAGCGCTGTCGCTGGTTCCTGGCCTGGGTCAGTTCTACAACGGCGACCGCCTGAAAGGATGGCTCTTTCTGGAAGTCGGCGCCATAAATTTCATGATATTGATGCTGATTCTATGCGCGGATTCGCTTAGCAACGGCTTGGCGCAGTTTGCAGTCAATCATCATTTCAATGCTAACTATGCTTTGTTGAAACAACTCGCTCAGTTCAAACTAGGTCATCCGGGCGCGACTCTGTTATTCGCTCTCTGTCTGGCCTTCATCGCTTTCTCCGTGCGCGATGCGTACGACAGAGCGACAAATATCAAAAATCGCGAAATCTACGCCGGTCACTTTTTAGAATTGTCGGAAGCCACAAGCGGCTCATATCTGGCTCACTTTGCCCTGATGGGCGCGTTGCTCTTGCTCTCTGTTTTCTTGCTGATTCCGGCCCCGCCACGCACGCAAGTGACTGAGATTGAGTTTGTTTCACAGCCCGAGACTCGTCGAGTCAAGCCACCAGAAACCACTCGAATCTCCACAAACAATTCGAGAGCCCAAAGTGTACACAGAAAAGAGCTGCCGGTAAGGACGAAACAGGGAGAAACCACTCCATCGCAAGCCAGCGCTTCTCGCTCTGCACAGCAATCAACTTCTGTTGCCAAACCACAACCGAAACCGGAAGTAAAAACGCAGACAGCAGACGCACCGAAGCCTGCTCCGGTCAAGGTTGCTGATGCTCCCAAACCTCCGGTGCCTGTAACGACGCCACTACCTGTAGTGCGCCCACCTGCGCCCGCCCCGGTTGCTGTGAAACCGGCACCTGCACCGCCAATGCCGATGCGTCCAATGCCTGTGGCACCTGCAAACCTGGCAGCACCCCCGACGCCGCCTTCGCTAAAACCTATGCCGGCAAGAAATACTGCTGCAGCTGGTTTTGTGCGACTGAGTAGTGTTCCTTTTACAGAAGGTGCCGGCTCCTCCGCACCCAAGCCGTTGTTGGCTTTCAAAGGCACAGGTACTGCCGCATCCGCCCTTCCTGCGCTGGCAACCACGCCGATTGGAATGGGTAGTTTTTCTTCCCCGAACAACCACTCCTGGATGAGTGGAAAGACTCCGGCGGGTGGCAAGACGGGCACTGGACCCGTAGCGCCGTCCGTCGATACGAGTAGTTTTAACGGACCCGGCACCAGCCATTCGAAGCCGACACTGGTAGACACTTCATCAGGCAGAACCGGACCTGGAAAGGGTGCAACGCACGGCGAAGGCCCCAAGCCGATCGGCGCCAGGACCGGCCCCGCTCCAGGTGACATTCTTGCGGTACTGCCTAAGTTGGCCAAGCCTATAGGAGATCCCAACGGCGGGCGGGCTAATCCCGACCCGACTACGACAGGAAAAGGAGATCCGAGTGTTGAGGGAAAGAAACCGCAAAACGCTGACTTCAGAGACTACTTGGCGGCTTTGCAAAGACGCATTCGCCGAGCATGGATGCCGCCGAGACAGCCTAACTCCAAAAGCTCGATTGTAGTTTTTACAATTGGTCTAAACGGCGAATTGCAGGGTTTGCATTTGCAACGCTCATCTGGTGAGTCAGCCATGGACGAGGCCGCCATTCAATCGATAAGAAACAGTGCGCCATTCCCGCATTTGCCGCCGTATTCGCCGGACTCGGTTGATGTGCAATTCACGTTTGACTACAACGTGTTTGGTGGCGGCGGTCAGCACTTCTAAATGCACCGCACGCAGTGTCTTAAAGTTGAGGGTGGCAGGATCTGTCGCCCTCAGTCCTTTTGACGGTAAGAATTGCCCCCCCCCTCTTGGAAAGTCATTTCAAGGGGATGGTATTTCTCACAAACGCATCGTCTATATATGCGATGGTTTATAAAATCAGCTGAAAAATTTTTCGAGTTTTTGATGTCTCTGAAAACGCTGGCTGGTTCCGAAATTTCACCACTTGTTTTGTTGAGTTTGAGATCGGGTTAATGAAACTTTCTTATGAGAGCCGGTGTCGATAGTGGTGACAGACCTGAAGGCGATATGCAAAGGATGTATGTTCGAACCGCGCAGAACAATTCTAGATTGTGTCAAAGATTGAATTAGTGCATAATCTTGCCATCGCCAGAATGAGGACCAATACTGCATTCGGTCATTGAGGCATCTGCCAAGGCTACTACAAACAGCGCGGCCCTGCTGAGGATTTTCCAAATTGATGACAACCAAGACTAGAGCCAGACCAAGTATGGAGCTCGGTGTCCGCTATTACGATAATTCGTCGAGTTCTGGCACCATCGCTGGTGGCGAAAAGGGTATGCTCCGCGAACATGGTTATCGTGAGCGTGCAAAAACATACAAAGATGTGATGATGGGTTCTCACCCGGAATACACTGGTGTGCGCTTCATGAGAAAGGCGCCATTGATGCTGGAAGTCAAAGTCTCCAGTCGATCGACAATCAAAAAATTGCGCAAGAAACAGACGCGGTATCATTTCTGGATGAATTTCTTCTCCGCGTTCAATTTCTTGAATGGAGTCAATGCCATTTTGGTGCGTCTGAATCCATTCGCTACGTATCATGCGCAAGTGCGCTGGAGCCCGCGTTAAGCGTCAATCGCCGGCTTCGGTGTAAGCTGAATCAATGTTATCGTCCAGACGATCAATAGATTTGATAGGTCCACTCGTCGTGTTGTGGATCGCAGGGAGTGTTTCTGCCGCCTCAAGTCAAAGCGGTGCTGCCGTCCCTGTCGCAAACTCTGCCGCAAGCCAGAAAATCCTATTGTCTGCCAAAGAATCCGTGGGCAAAAAAATGTGGTTGGGCTATGGTCTTCCCTCTGGAACGCTGGGCTGTGCAGCGTCACTGAGCAATGTGCTTAAGAAAGCCGGCTATCCCATGGCGAAGTCTGCAGTCGTTGTTGTCGTGCGCAGGCAATTACTGAGCAGTAAATTGAATGCGAAGGAGACCGCCATAAAGCACTCCAAGGATAGCGGCGTCGATCTCAAGAAATTGCGCGATGCATCACAACCGGGCGACCTGATTTTTGGTTATATGACCACGCCGGACAAGCCAAATATGGGTCCTGATGCGCATTGCGGCGTTGTTGCCGAAAATGGAGAAGTCTTTGCAAACGATTGGAACGATGGAATTTGGAAGCGTGCAGAAGCAGACAGATTCTTTGGCTTCTATCCTCATATTTATGTGATGAGAATCGGCAGCAAAGCCGGTTCTCATTGAACATTCCAAAAGTAGCGATGGAAAAGGCCCCGAAGAAATTCGGGGCCTTTTCTCTTTTGTCTCAAGCAAGTTTATCTGCATTGGCGCATTGCATACGCCGTTCGTAGTCGCGCATTGCATGCGCTTTTCAAGACTTAGAGAAGCCTGGTGTTGACGTCTCTAATGTCGAGTCTTACTTGTTGTAAGTCCCACGATTTGATATCAATCTTGCGGCAAACTTCATTCAACTGCCACACTGCGTCTGAGTCATTTCTGCGCTTAAGGTCTTCCTTTCGTCTCAAGAGATCGTCTGTATCTCTCATCAGATAATACTCACGTGTTTGCAGAGCACGTTTGCGGGTTTGCAGTTGGTCGATATATCCGGGATCAGCAACAATCGCTTGTGCGGGTTGGCTATTGAGCGCAACCATAGCCGGCAGAACAATGAATGCAACCAGTGCAAGAGTCATTTGTTTTTGGGTGTTTGTGTTTCTGTTTTTCATAAACTACCTGCCTCCTTCCAGGTGACCCTAGAATATCCGGCGGATTGGACTTGTAGAAGAGCCGCTTTTATGATTTGATACTAGTCCACTTGGAATGGTTCTAAGTAGTCCGCAGCCCTGCGGTTTCAAGTTGAACGTAACCCTGGCTAGGATTTTCGGACGCGAGCTGCTCGCCCGACAGGTATTTGAAAGTGAGCAATTACTCACAGAGGGTGTTGTAAGGGGGGTTGGTTCTGGATTTCCTTATACATGTAGATCAGACTTCGGGCGTTGCATTGCACCGCCAGATTTATGACTCGATAAGGGGCGCTATTTTGTCTGGGCGCCTTCGTTCCGGTGAAAAGCTGCCGTCCACCCGCGCTCTTTCCAAGACGCTGGGCATCGCCCGCGCGACCGTCACCATGAGTTTCGACAGTCTTTTGAGTGAAGGCTATATAGAAGCAAGTGTTGGAGCTGGAACATTTGTTTCGCGCGCACTGCCCGAGGAATTGATGCGCCCGGCTGTGCAATCTGTCGATCCGGCTTCGCTTGAAGCTATTACGCCGAAAGTAAAGGCGCGCAGTCGGGGGAGAAAACGCAAAGATGTGAGTGAGCCAGGATCGTCCGGAGAAACGTCGAGCGCCGGCGATCCTGATAAGGTGCAAGGTTACAGACTGTCCTGGTATGCGACGGCACTGCGCTCTCGGCAGTGGTTGAACTTTTCGGCTGACGAACCTGCGGTTCAACTGTCTTTTGGAAGACCGGCTATGACCGAGTTTCCGATGCGGGTGTGGAATCAGTTGTTGTTGCATCATGCGCGCAAACGCAATCTCGGCATACTCGATTCTCCGGCAAATGCTGCCGGTTTTATGCCTTTGCGAGAGCAGCTGGCCGCCTATTTGTCGCGCGTCCGCGCTGTTGCCTGTCAGCCAGAACAAGTAATTGTCGTCAATGGATCGCAGCAAGGAATCGATCTGGTGGCGCGAGTTCTCATCGATCGAGGCGATGATGTTTGCATTGAAGACCCCGGATACATCGGTGCTCAGAAATCGTTCGAAGCACAGGGTGCAAATGTAATTCCGATACCTGTCGATAAGCAGGGTATCGTTGTCGAAGCGATGAAAGCGCGCGAACGTGCTCAGCCTGGTTTCAGCCCTCAGTTGATCTACGTCACGCCATCACACCAGTCTCCAACCGGTGTTGTGCTATCTGTTCCACGTAGATTGGAACTGATTTCTTTCGCGAGGCGTGTGGGCGCTTACATCGTTGAAGATGATTACGACAGCGAATATCGCTACAAAGGACGACCGATTCCAGCCTTGGCAGGGCTCGATCACGCAGGCACAGTTATTTACATTGGAACTCTGTCCAAGGTTTTGTTTCCCTCCCTCAGACTTGGTTATTTGGTCGTGCCGCTTGACCTTGCAGAAGTTTTCACCCGTGCAAAATGGCTTGCTGACAGGCATTCACCATTGTTGGAACAACAAGTGCTGTGCGATTTTATTCGACAGGGACATTTGGAACGTCACGTCCGTCGTATGAGAAACCTTTACGAACGAAAGAGAAAACTGGTTATCGAGTCGTTGAAGCAACACTTCGGCGGCACCGCCACAGTCCTTGGAGACGCGGCGGGAATCAACGTCGTAGTTCGCATTGCTTCGGAATTGGGCGATGATGAGATTGTCGAACGTTCAAAACTCGCAGGCATAGGCATCTCCAGTACTGCGCACTGCTATTTGAGCGAACCTCCGCGCGGCGAATTTCAAATCAATTACGCGCATCTAAAAGAAGAGGCAATTGATGCGTGTATTGGAAAACTCGCGGAGATTGCAATTTAGCCATTGGTTACATGCAGCCGATTCGGTAAGTGCAGGCTGTGAAACGGTTTTGCAGGCTGTTTTCGGCGTCGCGTCCAGGCATGACGCCGCCCCTTGTGCAGAACGCGTGCCGCAAACGCATGCTGTTATTCGGTCGATACTTTTCGCTGCTAATTTCGTACACAAGCCCCTTTGAACATTCCGAATTGCAGGCAACCATTCGTTTGAATGGTCTTAACGCCGTTACTAAAAACGAGGCTATATGGCGAGAGCAGCAGAAGTTTCAACACCGGAAGCCATCGAACCAGTAGAAAGAGCACCTGTTGTATCGGTGTTGGCTGTAGCAGATACGGCACCATCTAAAGTCGAGCCCGCGAAAGCGGAAAGCACAATTGCAAATGCCCAGCTGGCTGTCGGAACAGACAAAGATACGGCGGCGGGCGATGCATTTCTTGCTGCTGCAAAGGATTTGAAGAAGGGGACTCCGCTTACTGAAGCAGAGCGAGCGGCCGCCGCCCTGGGCGATTTAATGCGAACCGCCGATCAGCGCAGTCGAGGTATTGGCTCACCGGAGATACTCCCGGGTGGTTTGGCAAGAGTGAAATACGATCCTGCTCAAAGAGCAGACAAGCTGGAGGCTCTGGTCTCGGGAAAAATCAAGGATGGCAATATTGCAGTTCGCACATATGCAGAGCGCCCTGATGGGCTGAAGGGTGAAAGAGTAGTTGTCACTCCACGCGGGCAGGAGACGGTGCGAGTTTATGATCCGGCCAAGAGCAGGGATGGAATAGCTCAGCTCCAGACCGTCAGACAGGGCGATAAGGTTGCAGTGACGGCTGATTATCGTGGTCGCGTCGATGGTTTGTTGAGAGAAACGTTGACCGCGGATCCGTCCGGATCAACGCGCATTCGCACTTATTCCGATGGACGCAGAGAAGAGACGCGTGTCGGTCCGGACAAAAAACCGGAGACGAAGTACTTCGGCGGAGACAACAGGCCAATCGCACTCGAACAGTTTCAGGCGCAACAAAAGTCTCTGCTGGAGGCGAATCAGAAGCGCCGCGCAGCCGGCGAGCCGCTCATTAATGAGCAGGAAGTGCGCGCACAACCGGCAGAACAGGCGACGAGACTTGGTCCGCCTCTGCCTGGAGAAGGGATCAAGTTGCCACCTCTCAAAGCCGGATGGGGACCTTACCAGGCGATCGAACAAGCGAATAGAGAACATAAGCTGGGAATGACGCCGCAACAAGTCAAAGAAGCGGCGGTAAGAATTCGCGACCGTGAAACACAGGAGCGCGGAAACACCGCCTTTCGGCAGGGCGAGAGACTTGATTTTTACACGCCCGGAGAGCTGGCGAAGAAAGGCCGTCCATTGGACGGCAGAACACCAGGAGCTGATAATCCGGTCTTAAAACCAGGCGAACGCCGCACTGCGCCAGTAGATGGTGCTCCCATTGCCGAAAAACCACTGGAAAGAAATACAAACCTTGAGCAGCGGCTCAATACTTTCAATTCTATTCTCAAATCAGATAAGCCTCTCACAGCCGAAGAAGCGGATGTCTTTCGTCGCCAGCTCAGAGATCTTAGCCCTGCGGAAATTCAGCAGCTGAGAAAGCTGCATGATCCAAGCAAACCGGAAAATTTCGATAAAGCACTCAGGGATAAGTTTGCTACTTTGCCAGAGGGGCAGGACCGGCACGCTCACAGATGGGCTGAAATAGAGGGGCACCTGAAAAGAACCGGCAAACCCGGAGAGGATGCTGCGATTCAACTGCGGGTCGATGCACTGGAAGCGAAGTGGGCTGGATATGACGGCAATCGCACATTTACGGCGATTCAAGCGAACACCAGAGGCACTTTGTTGAATGCCACCCAAGAGCAAAGAAAAGGCATAGATACTGCCCTATCAACACTTTACGGGCAGGGCGGTTTGTCGGAATTCTATGAGAAAGGCCCGGGAAAAAATCTCACGTATAACGGCAATAGTTGGTATTCCGGCGAGGATAAATTTACTAAATCCGTACTGGAGCTTACTACCAAAAAAGGAGTCGATGCTCGCACGCCGCAAGAGCAAACCGCTTTGCTTGATCTTGCCCTGCAAGAGAAAAGTGTGGATCGCTTCAGGGAAGTGTCCAATAAGGCCGCCATGACACCTGAAGGTCGCGCGCATTTTTTCCGCAATGGCGGCCTTGAGAAAATAAACGCCAAAATCAATAAAGATAGCCGCAGCGACGTTAGAGTTTTTAGTGAAGTCGAGAGAAGAGAATTAACTGATCTGGCTCAAAAGGGGGAAGAAAGTCCGCTTACTCAATTTAAGAAAGCCATAGGTATACTCAGCAACACTGATACCGCACTTGCTGATGCTGTGAAGCGCGTGGCTGAAAATCCTGTGCAGCAGGAGTTGTATCTCAACGGACGTCAGCTTGCGCGCGAGAAGAGAGAGCCAAAGACCGAATCCGAGCGTGCCGCGCTTGAGTTTTATACGGAGTTGAACAAAACATTCAAGTCCGCTCATGTTATTGGCTCTGAAAGGAAAGCGCAAAACTTCGATGCCCAGATAGCAAATGGTACTCGAGGCGCGCTTTCCAATGGTCGACTTGGTGAACTTGGTTCTAGCTGGTGGCAGCATTCAAGTGACCTTTTCAAGGCGATTGAAGGCGCTTCGCCGGAACAATTGAACGCTCTGTTTGATGGTGCTCGATTGGATAATGGCCGCCCTCAGTCACGAGGCTTGGACGACGCCAGAAAATCCATTCATGATAATACCAATCGTCAAGTTAACGCAGATCGCTTGAATGGGCTGCAGGACCGAAAAGTTGCCTATGGAATAGAGCTGGGGCAAATTGCCGATCAGATCAAAGACACGCCGCACGGCAAGCCGCTTGATCCCAAGCTGATTCAGCAGTTGCAGGAAAGAGTACCTGCTTTCAAAGGCTTACCGCAGGAGAAAGTACAGCAGGTCGTGGACGGCTACAGGCTCGACCTGGCAGTGAGATCGAAGTCCGTGGATGCGGCAAAACTGAGCAAGCCCGAGCAACAGCAGCTGGCGGCTTACAGAAGCCTGGACGCGGCTAAGAGCCCACAAGAGTCCCAGCTGAAAGGTTTTTTGCAGGGGCGTGAAATACAGCGCAATATCGACGGCATTTTGAACAAGCCGGATCAATTGGACGGTACTCGCAATCGTTTAATGAATGAATACATGCAGACTCTAAAACCGCAAGACATAGGCAGTCTCGATATGTTCCGCGCCATTCGCAATGACGCCGTGCAGACCAATGTAAGGCGCGAGCTCAAAGAAGCGCTGGGCGATGCAAAAGACGGGGCGGCTGTGATAGATGCGCTGAAGAATGCGACTCCAGCCGAGCGTCGGCGTATGAAAGACGAGCCGCAATACGCTAAAGAAATGCTTGATCTGGCGCAGAGGACATCGACTAATCCGGAAAGCAGGCTGGCATCAAAAATACTTTTGGACAGTTATGCCAATGACAGACCCCTCACGCCCGGTGAGAAAGCGACCCTCAGTGTTGTCGAGAAAGTTGCCGCCGTCAACGGTGATTTCCGTGACAGGCAAAAGGCTGCTATCGAAGCGCTGCAACAGTCGCTCAGACTGGACAAAGATGGAAGTCTGGCAAAGGAATTGGCTGGCAGTGAGCAGTTTAGGCAGGCAATGCAAGCCGCCCTGGGCACGGATCAATTTAGACGCGGAATGCCCGGTGGCGTGGGTGCTCAACTCTCTTACGATGCCATGATAAAACCGCTTTTGGAAAGAGGCTCTGTCCCTGTCGAGCAATTGCAGCGACTTTACGGAAAGGGCACTGCGGAGTTTTTCAAAGCGGCAGTCCTGGATGCAACTCCTCAGGGATTGAAGTATTTGAAGAGTGCCGAGGGCGAATCCGAAAGAAGAGCTGTCCTTGGCGCGCTCACTGCCGATGGACAGGCGCTTGCTCAAAAAATATTGCAACAGGGCGAAGTCAAACCGCAGGATCGCTTGAGAGCTTTTGTCGTCGGTCTGGACAAGCAAGAGAGCGCAATCGACTTTCTGAAGACGACGCCGGCAAAAGAACGCGTTGAAGCAATTCGCGGCTACAACAGAGAATTCAAAGGCAACCTGCAAGAAGATCTTCTGAAAAAGGTTGATGAAACAGCAAAACCAACTGTCACTCTGCTTGCCGCTGAAAATCAGCTGACAGGCAGTCAGGCGGTGGTGCGTTCTCGCGAGCTGGTGACAAGCAGTACAGAGACATTTCTGGGCGGACAAGCCCTTAAATACGATTCGACAGTATTTCGAAGCCTTACGGATCTGGCATTGGCCGAGCGCCAGTACAAAGGGCAGATCCCTCCTTCTGTCATGGATATGCGCATCAAAGCGATAGCTGCGGACCTGAAGAATTTTGACGGCACCAAGGAGCAAATTGCTGACGCGCTCATAGAGGCTGGAATTACAGTTGCGGCAGTTGCGGCCACTCCATTTACCGGTGGCGCAAGCTTGACGGCTCTTATGCTGGCGACCAGAATTGCAGCGATGAGCACGCTGGGCGGTGGGGTGGGAGCCCTCACGAAAGGCTATCTTAGAGGCAACTACGAACATCTTTATGGTGATGCTCTCAAATTCGGCATCCTAACTGGCGCCAATTTGCTTACAGGTGAAAGCCTGGCTGTTTTTACAAGGCTGGGCAGCAGAGCGGCCGCCAGTACGGTTGAGAAGACTCTGGCAACGCCGGCATTGAACGGTGTTCTCAAAGAAGTCAGTCCGGCAGTCCGCGAGCAGCTGGAAAAAGGACTGGCAGATCTGATTCAGAAAGGTGTCACCGCTGGCGGTGTCAAAGATGACGCGGTGAGAGCACTTGTGGGCAGTGTTAATGGATTGACCAAAGAGACACAACAAGCTCTCGCGCAAGGATTGATCAACAATCTTGGCGGCAGCATTCGCGAAGTCTCCACCGCTGGTATCAGAGGTACGCTCGACAGGCTGGGACGAACCTCAGGCAATGTCTTGCGTGACGGTTTTGCCGCCGGTACCGGTGGATTTACCGGCACCATTGCCGAGCAGCTTGCCGAGGGAAGAGCAGTCGACTTGCAACAGGCCCTTCTTTCCGGCGCGACAAACTTCTTTGTCGGCTCAGCCGCTCGCGGCACAATTGAGTCCATTAAGGCTGCTCGCGCTGCCAGTAGATCCGGTCGCCTGGAATCATTCGAGCCTGGTTTTGACCGCAGTGTTCCGGCAATAGTAGAGCCAGCCGAGCGTGGTGTCGGCCCAGCTCGTACTGCACGCGGGCCTAGAGATGGCAGAGTGATAGATCTCGATCCACATGAATACAGGCGCATAGACGATCCGGCTGGCCTTGTTGAAGGACCGCCGGCTGCGCGTAGGAGGCCGGGACGGCAGGAATTGTCGAGATTGGATGTACCCCAAGAGCGGTTGAGATTGCCAGCGCCTGCTGAGATTGCCAAACTCAAGGTTGAAGTCCCCGACGAATTTGGTTTTATTCGAGAGTTTGAGGTTGCCGGAAAGAAAGAGAGACTTTTCGCTGATCCTCAGGGATGGTTTTTCAAGACACCTCACAAGGAAGGCGAGTTAATCGCTCCGGTCAAGATCCACGTGACGACAAGTGGACCCGAGGATCTCGGCAGGATTCAGGCTGTGCTATTGCCGCATCTCTTTAGCGATCCAGAACTAAGTGCTTTGATCAAGAATTTTAAAACCTACGATCCGTTGCACGGAATAGGTGAATTGAGCAATTATGCTGCTCCGAATGGAAAAGGGCAGGGTGCCAAAGCGTTTACGATATATGCTAAAGATCCTACCAGAGCAGCGGAAGTGCAAGCGCGAATTGACAAGATTCTTGCCGACAATGGACTGAGTTTGCCTGTAGCGCACCCCACTGGAAATGTCGACATTATTGCCGGACGCTCGAATCGGGTGGGAATTGTTCGCGATGCTTGGGAAGGAGCAAGGAGCATCGATGGCCGAGTTGGTGTCGTATTGGATAAGGATTTGACCACTGCTGTTTACAAACATCTGGGAATTCCGGAAGGCACTAAGCTGTCACCGGCTCAATTGACTCAAATTGAAAAGTATGCCGAAATTATGCCGGGCACTCTCAGTCATGACTTAAATGGACGTCTCATGCTTAAATCCTTCAGCAAAAGAAGTGACTGGTATCCTACTGCCGGCGAAGGGGCTTTCTATCTTGATGAGTCCAGGGCGCTCAAGGGCTCGAATCAGGCCACAGATAGACCGGCATATTATGCACTGTCGCACCGATTCAATCTCAATCCTGCCAGTGCATTATGAGGAGGTGAATTATGGACGGGGAGCTGAATGTGCATAACTCGAATATGCAGGCCAAAGGTTATGAGGCGAAGCTGGTTCCATTGCCACCACTCTTGAGCGGTGTTAGACCTGGGCAGTTCCTGAAGGTATCCAGGTTGATCAATAATTGCGGAGTATATAGCTTGTCGCTCAAGCCGATTGAGGAAGTTCCGAATGACGATGATGAGGCATCGCTAGTGGTGATGGAAGCTGAGGGGTGGATAACTTGCCTAAATTCAAAATACTTAGGTATTCGCTTGCCATTTCATCTAATCTCCGATGATGACACTTTTTCGCTGTGTCCATTGCGTATCGTTGAAGCGAATACTCTTGCCTGTTTAACTGAAGCTGAATTTTCTTTCCTGAAGTTGAACGCAAAATGTGAAACCAGTTGTGATGGAGTCGAATCGGCCTTGCTGGCTTAAATCACTCTCGTCTGGCCCCCTCAATTTTTGCTGCAAGCGGTTAGTTTTAGGCTTCGCGTCTCGTGCTGTGCCCAAAGCCCTGCAACAAAATTGCAAACTCTTGACCGTAAGTTTTAACTACGGTTCATTTTTCTTGCGCGTTTTCACGCCTAACTCCCCGCTTGCCGCTGCCGCAAAGGAATCACAATCATGGGTTGAGGCACTATAAGACCCTGCGATGACAGGCGTTATGTTCCATCGGTGGTGGACAACTCAAACCGCAACGACAATCTTCTTCCCGGTCCGGGCGACCGTTTTCCGCAGCCTGGCCGAAATGGGTATGACGATGGATTTCAAATCATCGACAGCGGCCGCACGATAACACCCAAGGAAAATCAGTGGCAGAAGGGCAATGAAAAAGCGGACTACGACGCTTCGGTAAAACGAGTCACCAGCTGGGATGCCGACAATTTCCAGGGCGCCTATGATGCTGCCGCCAAGAAGGGCACAGGCGTAGTCTTTATAGTCGGCTCGCAAAATACGCGCGATACGCAAGAAACATTGAAGAATATGGAAGCGCTCAAGGCGAAAAACCCGGGCGCGGAGATTGTCTATCTCGACAAGGACAAAATCGCCACTGATCCCAGGTATCAAGGGCTGCGCGATTGGGTGCAGAAAAATACCAACAACGACAATCTGTCGTTTATGGCGCAGTACGGAGTGCGTCCAGGAAAAGACGGCAAGCCGGAAGGCGGCAACCTGATAAGTACGCACTGGGGCAGCGATACTTCCGGTGTTGCTCAACAGATGCAATTCGGCAAAATGGCCACCGAACGGCACAAAGGGCAGTTCAAAATTCCGGAAGCGCAACCGGACGCAAAACCTGATGCGAAACCTGATGCGACAGTCAATCCTGCCGCGGTGGAGACTCCGAAACGTCCACTCGATGTGGAGAAACAGTATAAAGAGCTTCAAGACAAGATGAAGCTGGCCCGGGAAGCGAAAACCGCTGATGAGGCGCGCAAGCATTTTGCCTCGCGACCTTCGGCTGACGGCAAAGATCCCGGTGGCGCCATTGCCCAGGCAGATGCGATTGACCAGAGTGCCGTCAGCAAAGAACGTACTCAAGTCGCTACAGCCATTGAAGGTGCTGCAAAAGATTTTGAGGCAGCAAAAACCGGTCCGAAGGAGCTGCAAGAAAGCACCAGGCAAAAGCTGCAAGCATTGCAGGAAAGGCAGAAGCAGTTGCAGGCATTGCATGACGCTCCGGCGCAAACGCGAAAAGAATTTGCACAAAGACTCCTGGCAGAAGGAAAAACACTAAGCGCAGAAGGCAAGGACAAGGACAGTACGGCACGCGGACAAGCTCTCAGTGCCGAAGGGCATGCACTTATCAACGAGGCCGCCACAAGAGTTCCAGGCTACTTCAACAGCGACGAGCGCAGACAAGAACTTCGCGCCATGGGCTATGGAGATCAGGGAATTAAGAACATCAACAAAATTGGAGCCTACGGTCCCGATCTTCCGGATCCGCACCAAATTGCGCCCAATCTCTTCGCCTTGACTGACTCTCAAAGAGAAGACATGTACAAGCGTTCGAAAGAGGCAAAGGAATCCGCGTTTGATCCTGGGCAGGACGTAAAGGACAAGCAGCGAGCGATTGTGGAAGCTGCAATCAAAGAAGCAAAGGCAAAAAATCTGCCTCTGGTAATTAAGTTTGGCATGCGCGATTGTCACGGCTGCGAGGTCATGGATCGAGAGACGGTTCAACCGCTGGCAAAAGCGCTGGAAGGAAAAGCGGTAGTTGCTGCAGTGGACGGATTTGGGGCAATTGATGTCTTGAAAGAGCATGGATTTGTCTCTCAAGCCGATCAGAAATCTTATCCTAATGTTCAGGTCTTTGATGTGAACAAGGCGGGTAATCTGTCATTGGCACAAAACATTGACTATGAAGCAATTCAGAACAAAGAAGCCGCGATTGCGAGTGTAACCCAGGGCGTGCAGGCATTTCATGCAGCGCGCGCAGAAAGAGAGAAGCAGGCAGCCGCAGAGCGGGCAGCGCGAGAGAAGGCCGCCGAAGATGCGAAACAGCGGCAACCGGGCGTGCCATTGCCAAATCTGAAGCTGTACCAGTTTACCGGTGACGGCAGGTACGCATTGGTCTAATTTCGATAGAGTCGTCCGTTTAGTCTACGACTTCTTCCAGCTCCATCATCTGTCTGGCAATCGACTTCGAATATTTTGCGGACATCGAGCAGTATGTGAAGATGCCGCCCAGAATGAAGGCGACGCTGGCAAACAACAATGCGAACTCAGCCATATCAGCTGTTGGGTGGTCCCACGGCATGATGTGAGAGGCGATCATTGCCAGTACGAGACCCGTGAGAATAGGTAAAACAGCATTCTCTTCTTTCATATGTTCTCTCCAGTTGACCAGGGGCGGTCAACTCAATACGGCTAGTTATCTGGAGGATGAATTGCACTGCGAATTTATACACGCAGGTGCCGCCTGCTGTACAAAGCGGCGTGCGGGAAAAAATTTAGCCAAAATGGTTCCCTTGTAGCCGAGTATAGTCTTCTCAAGTTGATTGTCAATATAAGGGAGTTAATCAAACCAAGTCAGTAAGCGCTTACAGAGCTTGCGTTTCGCTTTCAACTTAGTGGACTTCCCACCCAAACTTGCAGCGTTTGCAGTGGGATTTTCCGCACAAAATTTGAGCGCGTCCTGACACTGTGCGCGTTTTTCACTGGCGTTGGGATTTTTCAAAACGATGGCTGTTCGATCGTGATAGTATTTAGAATATGACTATGATTAATGACCATGGTGAGATGTTATGGCCAAAAGATTGACTATTCCTGCCGGCGAGTTTAAGGCAAAATGCCTTCAACTAATGGACATGGTTGATTCTAAGCGCATTGAAGTTGAGATTACGAAGCGCGGCCGCCCCATTGCCAAATTGGTTCCAATTGAAAAATCAGAAAAACTCTTCGGTTGCCTGGAAGGCTCCGTCACGTATCACGCCAATGTCGTCGATCCCATTGATGTAGATTGGGAATCAAATGTCTAGAGGCTCCGCGATAGTGCTCGACACGCATGTTTGGCTCTGGTTTGTCGACGGGAACCCGACTTTGAAAAAGCAGGCTGTTGCGAACATAACGACGGCTGCCATGGCCGGTAACTTGCTAGTCCCGGCAATATGTGTTTGGGAGATTGCGATGTTGCAAGATAGAGGTAGGCTGACACTCAATAAGCCCCTTGCGGATTGGATCAGCGAAGCGCTTGATCTCTCTGGAATAACTCTGGCGGCTCTATCGCCGGATGTAGCAATCGAATCCTGTAAGTTGCCTGGTTCGTTTCACAATGATCCGGCTGACCGCATGATAGTGGCCACTGCGCGAATCGAGAATGCCACGGTTTTGACAAGGGACAGACGAATCCTGGATTATGGCAAACAAGGCTTTGTGTCGACACTGGCGATTTGATCGATTGATTCACTGCGGTGCTTTAACCGAAAAACGGCACTATTACTTGTAGTATCAACAGGCGTTTATCGGCAGCAAATTGAGGGCATTTGGAATAGGAGCCACCAGGGCTCCGTTTTTTGTTTTTTCAGATGCGGCTATGAGGTAAGAATGCGATGACAACGGTCAAGGAAGGCACTAAATACAGGTTGGTGACCCGAAGCGACTTCGACGGACTGGTTTGCGCGGTTTTGTTGAAGCATCTGGACATGATCGACGACATCAAATTCGTCCATCCAAAAGATATGCAGGACGGAAAAGTTGATATTACGTCGCGCGACATCACTACAAACCTGCCGTATGTAGAAGGTGTGCATCTGTCGTTCGACCACCACTTGAGCGAAACCATTCGCAATAAGAATCAGAAGGACAATCACATCATCGACCCGGACGCAATGTCTGCTGCTCGTGTTGTTTACGATCATTTCGGCGGCGCCAAAGCATTTCCGGCGCGCTGGAACGACATGATGACTGAAGTCGATAAGGCTGATGCAGCGCAGTTTTCCAAAGAGGAGATTCTCAATCCCAAAGGTTGGGTTTTGCTGAATTATCTGATGGACCCGCGCACAGGTCTTGGTCGCTTCCGCGAATTTCGTATCTCGAACTACAACTTGATGATGGATCTGATCGACTACTGCAAAGACCACGACATTGATGAGATTATGAAAAATCCTGATGTTGTCGAGCGAGTCGAGCTGTATAACGAACAAGCCGAGAAGTTCAAAGAGCAAGTCAAACGAGTGGCCAAAATCCACAACAATTTGATCGTGCTGCATTTGAAGGGAGAAG
>JBGAVL010000014.1:0-15587 GCA_044228145.1 Obscuribacteraceae bacterium (SeqCode) | reverse complement strand
ACGCCGGCAATCGCTTTATGATTTACGCTCTCTATCCTGAAATCAATATTTCGATTCATGAGATGTGGGGACTGAAACAGCAAAACACCGTGTTTGCCATCGGACATTCAATCGTCAACCGCACATCGAAAACAAATGTGGGCGAACTTTGCCTGTGGTACGACGGAGGTGGCCACGAAAAGGCCGGCACCTGCCAGATTGATAACGATAGGGCAGAAGAAGTGCTCAAAGAGCTAATAGCCAAAATCACCGCGGACGGCTAATTCGGAAATTTGGGGGCGATGCATGGCATCGCCCTTGCTTTGGTTGCGACGCGAGTTTTCTTTTCAAGACTCGCAGGTGGTCTGACCGACAGTATGAACTACTGGCTGGAGGAGCTAGCGTCTGCCGAGACCCGGTAGCCCAATTCCACCGACGCCTGGAATTCCAATTCCACCTACGCCCGGCACTCCGATGCCGCCGATGCCCGGTCGGTATATTCCCCCTCCGCCATAACCAGGCATGCCATAACCAGGCATGCCGTAACCTGGCACGCCGTAGCCCCCATAGGGCTGATTGATGAATTGTGTGCCCGAGTAAGGCGATAATTGCGAGCCGAACAACGGGGTTATGGTTGAGGTGTTCGTGCCATAGGTGTAAGGATAGGGATTCAAGACCCCGCCTCCGCCTAAGGAAATACCGCCTGCTCTGCCGAGGTTGATATTGATGCCGCCCGGATTATAGCCGTATGGCACCACCCCCGGTGCATAATATGGATTGAGCCCGCCCATGTAAGGGACGTTGTACTGAGGGATGCCGGGGTAATAAGCGCCCGGCTGGTAGGCGTATTCGTTGGTGACTGTGATTGAAGAACCCGGTGTCATTACCGGTGTTCCGTCATCTTTCAATGGAATAATGCGCCCGTCTTCGGTCATAGGTACGCCCAGACTGTTAGCCTGGCTGTCCGGAATTTTCACAGGATGGACCTGTCTCGGCTTCTTTGGGGTAGTCTCTTCCATGAACCAGTCATCATCATCTCCGTCCGCAGTTTTGAACGGTGATTTGAATGGCGGCGGATTCTCCTGTGCGATAAGCGGGGGCGAGGCAATAAGTGCCGCGGTCGCGACGAGGATAAACTTCGAGAAGAATTTTGTTGTTTTCATCATATTTCCACTCTATCGCGCTTTCTTGTTATATGTCTCTTTCCACAGCCCATGTTGGCAAAATCATCTGGCTGAAATGTTTGGATGTTGAACTGACGTTGACAGCCACCGGCAGACACCTGCGAACTTATCGCCTTATTAGATAAAGCTTCTCTCTTAATCGATGTATGGAAGGCGTTGAAGGCTCATACTGTGCATCCAAATTCGTGTTTAATCGCACGGGTGCCCGTTATCCCCCACGGGGGGATAGGCTATTAAAGGTCTGGACTAAAACGATAACCGTTTTCATTTTCGTGTTAGCCTGGGAATTATGCACAGGGACGTAAAACCGGCATTCGCCACCAATTCCATCTACCTCGATAACGCAGCCACGACTGCGCTGGACCGTCGCGTGCTCGATGCGATGTACGGGATTATGGCTCAGGGGCATACCGGCAACGCCCATGCGCGCCATCACGTCTACGGCTCGGCTGCTCACAACAGTGTGCAAGCGGCCCGACGCCAGGTGGCTCACGCAATTGGAGCCGACGAAGGCGAAATTGTCTTCACCTCCGGAGCGACCGAAGCTAATAATTTGGCGATCAAGGGACTGGCCGCCCATTTAAAAGAAATCGGCAAAACACACCTGATCGCTTCGGCGGTCGAGCATGCCAGCGTGCTTGAGCCTTTGCGGGCACTGGCTGAAAACGGTTTTGATCTGACTGTTCTTGCCGTCAAGCCGTGCGGCATGATTGAAGCCGATATGATCGAGCGTGCTCTCAGACCTGATACCGGGCTGGTTTGCGTTCAAGCAGTCAACAACGAAGTGGGCGTCATTCAGCCCATTGCAGAAATTACTGAATTGCTGGCAGGACGTGGCGTGTTGTTCCATTGTGATGCCGCTCAAGCACTGGGCAAAATCAAGTTCAATGTAAACTCAGGCATCGACTTCGCAAGCCTTTCGTCGAACAAGGTGTACGGACCTCAGGGCGTAGGCGCACTTTTCGTCCGAGCCGATAAAAAACAATTGCTGGCAGCGGTAAACAGCGGAGGCGGGCAAGAATCTGGGTTGCGCTCCGGTACATTGCCGACAGCGCTTTGCGCGGGGTTTGGCAAAGCATGCTCACTGATCGAGGACGACAGTCCGCACTTGCGCGGTTTGCGGTGCACTTTCTTGAATCGCATCGGCTGGCTGAAACCGATTGTTTATGGGCATTCTCATCCGGATTGGAATGTGCCCGGCATTCTCAATATTCGCTTCGAAGGCATTGAGACGGAAACCTTGATCATGGCGCTGCCTGACCTGGCTTTCGGCATAGGAGCCGCATGCAGCAGTGGCGGAGCAAAATTGTCGCATGTTGTACGTGCCACTACCGGCAGTGAGCAGGCGGCGCGCGAAAGTTTGCGACTGTCATTCGGTCGTTTTACAACACAGCAGGAAATATACAGAGCCGCCGATTTGATAGTCGAGGCAGTAGAGAACATCAAAGCACTTCAGGGAGTTGCATAAGGATGAAAATCGCGTTTGTCGGCAAGGGTGGATCGGGCAAAAGCACGCTTTCGTCTTTGTTTATTCGTTATCTGCAGCAAGTGCGCAAGCGCAATGTCCTGGCCATTGATGCCGACCTGAATATGAATCTGGCTGGTTTGCTCGGCGTGCAGGTCGATGAATCGACTTTGATGGCACGCCCTGAAGTTGCCGAAGCGATTCGGGTTTTTCTCAAAGGCGACAATAAAAGAATTAGCGAGATTTCGAAGTTTTTGCCCACCACTCCGCCCGGCTCCGGCTCCCGCCTTGTGCGTAAGGCGGCAGAACCGGCCTTGCTCCCGTATAGTGCTGAGGTTTCAGTTGCTCCCATTGTAAATCTGCTCACTGTTGGGTCTTACGACAAAGACGGCATCGGTCAAACCTGCTATCACTCGCATTTGTTCGTCGCCGAAAATATACTTTCGCACACAGTCACGGCGCCTGACTTTACGATTGTCTGCGATATGGTCGCCGGCACCGATGCTTTTGCATACTCAATGCATTTGCAATTTGACGCAATTGTACTTATTGCCGAGCCCACTCCTGAATCGACAGAGGTTTGCAAACTCTACATGGACCTGGCGCGCCAGTCCGGAGTGGATGCGCTTGTTCACCTTGTCGGCAACAAAGTCGAAGATGCTGATGACATTGAATTTATCCGTAATACAGTGGATAAGAAACTTTTGGTGTCAGTGCCGTCTTTGCCGAAGTTGAAGAAGGCTCGGCAAAGAGGGGAGATTGTCGGAGCCGAATTGCTTGATCCGGCCCTTACTCAAATCATGCGTATCATCGAAAATGAGGCGCAATTGCCCGCCATCAGCTCGGCGGATCGCCTGAAGATGCTCCATAAACTGCACTTGAAGTTGAGTGAGAAGCAATGGGTAAAGCAAGGCTACGGTGATGTAACAGGCCAAATTGATGCCGACTTTCAATACTTGCCTCAGCTTGCGGGTGCGCATTCATGACTAAAGTTGAAACGCGAAAAGATAAGCCAGGCGCTGCACAGCAATCGCCACAAGAAAATAGAGCGGATCAATGCCTGGCGGACGATCTCTCGACAAAAGGCGTCGATCGCTCCAGACCAAAAGTCAGACCGGCAATGCATCCGGCTATCGAACGTTTTCTCTCTGATGAAAAGCTTGTTTTTTCGCTTATTGATGGACTAGGTTCTCCGCTCAATGTCATCTTTCCCAGGCACATTGAGGAAACAATTGGTCGTTTCGAGCGAGTCTATAAAGACAGACAATTGCAGGGGACTATTTTTTACACTTCTAAGCCCAACAAATCTCTTGCTCTGAAAAAACAAGCATCCACCACAAAGGTGGGATTGGATGTGTCCTCGGAAGGGGAGCTGAAAAGCGCGTTAGCAAGCGGCTTTCATCCAGATCGTATCGAGGCGACCGGTCCGAAGAATATCGATTATCTTGCATTGTGCATTCAGCAGAATGTTTTGATCAACGTCGATAATTTTGCAGAGCTAAAACAAATTGTTCAGATGGCGAGTTATTCGCCGAAGGGAAGAAAGGCTCGTGTATTGATACGCCTTGAGGGGTTCGAGCCGGGAAGGGTGAAATTCACTGCGCAGGATAGCGCCTTTGGAACACCGGTAAAAGACGCGCCTGCGATTATCGATTTTCTTGTCGAACACAAAGACACGATCGACTTTCGTGGTTTTTCCTTTCATTTTAATGCGGGCGACTATATTCGTCGTCCACCGGCAATTGAAGCCTGTCTGCAACTGACTTTTAGATGCATTGAATTGGGCCTGACTCCGAGTGCCATCGATATCGGCGGCGGCTATCGAATTCGCTACGCTGCCTGCCAAGACGAGTGGAATTCTTATGTAGAAGAGCTGAAAGCATCGGTCCTTGGCAATCGCGATTCGCTTACATGGAATGATTCCGGATTGGGCTATCACCGCGAAGATGGCGTGCTGAAAGGTGCTCCCAACTTCATGGAGCATTATCACAAAAATGACGGGCACGAAGATTTTGCTTCCGTCATCGACACGCCATTGCCCGCATTTGATGGATACTCGACGGCACGAATAGTTTCGGACAATATGTTCGAGCTGCATATCGAGCCGGGCCGCGCCTTGCTCGATCAATGCGGCATCACGCTTGCTCATGTCAATTTTGACAAGCAATCGATACTTGGCCAGCAATTGTCGGTTTTAGATATGAACCGGACCAATTTGAATTCTACTCAATTGAAGCTGATGACCGATCCGGTGGTGATCTATCGAAACCCAGATCGTAAGCCGGCTGACAAAGGTGTAATGTATGTGGGCAATCTCTGTCTGACGCACGACATGATTCAGTACCACAAAACATTTCCTGATTTTGTGCCGCAAACTGGCGACGTTGTTGCCTTCATAAATACGGCAGCGTATCAAATGGATTTTGCGGAAACGCATGTTCTGGAGCAAGCGATAGCTAGAAAGATTGCAGTCGTAGAGGGCGAGGATGGCTCATTCCGCTGGTTCCTCGATGAGCTGTACAACCCGATGGCAATTGCGGGGGGAATCAAACCATGAAATACGAACACATTACCGATCTGATTGGCAATACTCCGCTGCTCAAGATTCCAGCGCAAGTACATGGTCTGAAAAACATCGATCTTTACGCCAAGATGGAAATGATGAATCCCTTCGGTTCGGTGAAGGACCGCATTGCCTGGGGAATTATCAAAGATGACATCGAGGAGATTCAAGCCAAGGGCAAGACGATTTACGAAAATTCCAGCGGCAACACGGCGAAAGCTCTGCAAGTAATCGCCAACATGCACGGTGTGAAGACGCGGTTGATCACTTATCTTGCCAAAGTGGACGGTGTGAAGGACATCGTGCGCATGCTTGGCGCCGACATTGAAGAAGTGCTTGGCGGCAGTGAATGCTTTGATCCCAACGATCCAAATGATCCGCAGTTTCTCATTGCCAAAATGGTCAAGGATGATCCGGAGAAAAATTATTTTCCGTCACAGTTCACCAATCCGAAAAATCCTGATGTGCATTACAAGACGACCGGAAAAGAAATTGTCGATGATTTGAAACAAGTCGACTTCTTCTTCGGTGGATTGGGCACCAGTGGATCGACTCTCGGTGCCGCTCGCCGCATCAGGGACGAAGGCAATCCCGATCTGGTTTCGGTCGGTGTGTGCGCCAGCAAGAATGATTTCATTCCCGGCATACACAGCCTCGACCAGATGTGGGAGTCAGGTTTGTTTGTCAAAGAGAATTACAATGACTTTGTTTATGTTGATTCCGGCGAGTCGGTCGACGCGATGATGGATCTGATTCGCGGAGCAGGATTGCTTTGCGGACCGACCAGCGGCGCCAGTTATCTGGGTGCTCTTCGCTATTTGAAAAAACTCGACGCCGAATTGACTGAGAAGAAAAATGCCGTCTTCATTGCCTGCGACAGGGTGGAGTGGTACACCGATTACATACGCGAGCGCCGCCCGCAATTGTACGGTCTGAAGATGAAGCCTGGTTCTCTGCGCGCGTTCGAGTTTGATGCCGACGCCAGCAAAGATAGATTCACTGTCAAAGTGGACAAGGCTCAAGCCTGGATCAATGACGAAAACCCGCTCATCATCGACGTTCGCGGTAATCTTGCCTACAAGATGACGACGATTCCCAATGCCATTAACATCCCCTGGGAATTATTCGAGACAATGATCGACGCTGCCGATCCGTTTCCCAAAGATCGTCCGATTTTGTTGGTTTGTCCCGTCGGTGAAAAGACCGCTCGCTACGCCGCCTATTTGCAAACGCGCGGCTACCGATCTTTCAGCCTCGACGGCGGTATTCTCGAATGGCGTAATGCCAGCTGTAAATTAGTCAAAGTTTCGTAGCTGCCTGGCTTATCTGACCTAATGGCAACCTTTAAGGCTGATAATATCCGATAAGCCGTAGTAAACTGTCATAGTGCTACTGTGGGCTAAATGTTTGTTGAAAGCGTTAGGATGAGGTTGTCATTGTATAACCTGGTGAGTTCAATTTTTCAGTCAAGGGGAAACAACCTGGAGTTAAGCGTTTACAGTAATATCGGAGACCGGGAGTCTCTCAAAAGGGTGTAATCGAGAATGAAAAAGTTTGCCGTTACCATGATGATGTCGCTCGCACTGCTAACCGGTTGCGGGCAGACGACCGCTCCCACGCAGACAGCTTCTGCGGGTTGGGGCTACATTGATCAGACGGGCAACATCACCATTCCACCTCAGTTCGAGGCTGCGATGCCATTTTCGCAGGATAGAGCCGCTGTCCTGAAGGGCGGGCGCTGGGGCTTCATAGACAAAACGGGCAAATTCGCTATTCCGCCAACGTACAACACCGCCGAATCTTTTTCTGAAGGGCGCGCGGCTGTGCAAGTCGGCGAAAAGTGGGGCTTTATTGACCTGACCGGCAGATTGGCAGTGCCGACAATTTATGAAAACACGCAGCCTTATTCCGACGGCGTTGCGGCTATAAAGTCTAACGGTCTCTGGGGTTATATCGGCAAAGAAGGTGAGCAAGTCGCTTATCCCAATTACATTAACGTGAAGCCGATGACTGAAGACCGCGGAGCGGTGCAGCTCGACTACGAAGCCACCTGGAAGCCATGGGGATTCGTCAACGAGAAGGGCAAGATCGTTATCAAGCAAGAATATCGCGATGTTGTTCCGTATAAGAACGGCGTGGCTGAAGTGCGAACCAGAGACGGAAAGACGGGACTTCTCGACCGGGACGGTGTCATCATCTACAAGAACGAAACCGAGTTGCCGTCATTGTTTCGCGACGGTTTGGCCATCACTACCGCCAGAGGGAAGCAGGGATTCGTAGACACCAAGGGCAATGTGGTGATTCCAGCCGAGTACGATCAGGTGGAGCCATTCTCTGAAGGCATCGCTCAGGTTCGCCAGGACTTGCGTTGGGGTTATCTCGACAATAAGGGCAACGTTGTTGCAAAAATGCAGTACGACAAAACCACGCCCTTTAAAGAAGGTCTTGCTGCCGTAAAGCTGCAGGGCGGGCGCTGGGGCTACCTTAACGAAAAGGGCAAACTGGCTATCGAGCCTATTTACGATGAAGCACAGCCCTTCTCCGAGGGGTTGGCAGCCGTAAAGCAGGAAGCAGCCAAATAATCGGAGTATTCCTCAAGATAGTAATTGAGCCCGGACAAATTTGATTTTGCCGGGCTCGTCGCTTCAATCGGGGCTCTGGCGGGTTATCATATCCAGGAGATATGCGCGGCGCCTCCTGGGTCCGGCGATGCGCAGTCAAGGGTCAGGAATTTGGCAGGGGAGCTGAATGAGAGACTTTGTTCTTTTGTACGTCAATGGCGTTGAGCACCGGGTAGCGGGTGACGAAGCTTTTGTGCCGCTTTCCGATTTCCTGCGCTATACCTTGAGCCAGTGCGGCACCAAGGTGGTTTGCGCCGAGGGCGATTGCGGCGCCTGCACAGTATTTCTCGGGCGCCTGAATGCTGCCAGGGACGGCATCGAATATGTCCCTGTAAATGCGTGCATTCAGTACATGTATCAATTGGATTGCGCTCACATAGTCACTGTAGAAGGCTTAAAGGTCGACGGCGACCTCAACAGAATCCAGCAGTCGATGGTTGATTGCCATGGCGCGCAGTGCGGATATTGCACACCCGGTTTTATTGTGGCAATGTGCTCGCTTTTCGAAACATGCGACAAATCAGCCCAATCCGGCCAATCAGAAAAGACGGATAAGCCAGAAAAGCCCTGTGCGATTACTCGAGAAGCCGTAAGTGATGCACTGACCGGCAATTTGTGCCGCTGCACCGGGTACGAATCAATTATCAAAGCGGCAATGAGCGTCGATGAGAAAGAGTACAAACGGCTGGAGAATTTGTATCCTCCCGCCACTTTTGTCGATGTCTTCAAAAAACACTACGATGAGCCGGTTATGGTGAAAGGCAGCGAAGCAGAGTTTTTCAAGCCCACCGACGTGAAGTCGGCTGTCGAATACAGAAGCAAAAATCCCGCATGCGTCATCGTATCTGGTGGCACTGATGTTTGCGTGAATTTGAACAAGGGCAGAATCGAGCCAGCGAAAGTGATGGTCCTCACTCATGTGGCGGGGCTGGAAGAGCTAAAAACAAGCGGCAACGTGGTGGAGGTGGGCGCGCGCGTTTCTTTGCGCAGGCTGGAAGAGTTTTTCCAAAAGTCACTGCCTGAGTTTCACCACATACTCTGGATTTTCGGTTCTCCTCAAATTCGCTATGCCGGTACCCTGGCAGGCAATATAGCCAATGGTTCTCCGATTGCCGATTCTCTGCCTTTCCTTTTTGTCTCCGGCGCAGAGGTTGAAGTGGCCGGATTGAAGGGCAAGCGGCGCATCAAAGTAAGCGAACTTTACAGCGGCTATCGCAAGATGGTGCTTACGGAAGACGAGATTATCGTTTGCGTTCATATCCCGATGCCGTCCAAATCAACCATTCTCAAACTCTACAAAGTTTCAAAACGCGAACATCTGGACATTTCGAGTTTTACGGCGGCAATTAGCCTGGAGCGCAACGGCGAAAAAATCTCCAATGCGCGCGTCGCCTACGGTGGCGTTGCAGCAGTGGTTTTGAAACTTCCCAAAACCGAAGAGTTTCTCAATGGCAAGACTTTCAGCCTCGATACGTTTCGCCAGGCTGGTGAGATTGCCATGAAAGAGATCACGCCGATAAGCGATGTGCGAGGGTCAAAAGACTACCGTCTGCAACTGGCAACCAATATCATGGAAAAATTCTTTTTTGAAACCGCTGACGAGAAGGAGCTTGCATGTCTGTAGTCGGAAAAGACCTTCCGCATGATTCAGCCGTCGGTCACGTAAAAGGTGAGTCCGTTTACATCGACGACATGCCTTTTGCGAAAAACGAATTGATTGTCGACTTCGTCGGCAGCCCGGTTGCATGCGGGCACATCAAATCGGTCGACTATAGCGCTGCGCTCAAAATCAAGGGCGTTGTCGCCTGTTTTACATACAAGGATCTGGGCGGAGTAAACAAATTCGGACCGATTATCCAGGACGAGGTTCTTCTTTGTGAAGACCATTCATCTTTTATCGGAGAGCCGATTGTAGTAATAGCGGCCGAAAATCGCAAAGCTCTAGCCAAAGCAAAGAAAGCAGTCAAGCTCGATATCGAGGAGCTTGAGCCGGTTTTGACTGTGGATGCAGCGATTGAAAAGAAAGATTTTCTGGACAAACCTTATCGTATCGCGCGTGGTGATGCTCAAAATGCCTTGCGTGATGCAAAACACAAACTGGAAGGAACCTGCATCATCGGTGGGCAGGAGCATTTCTATTTGGAATCGCAAGCCGCGCTTGCAGTGCCCGGTGAATACGATCAGTTGACGATTCATTCGTCCACTCAACACCCGAGCGAGATTCAGCAGGTGCTCGCCAGGGTTTTGGGTTTGCAGCAGAATCAAATCGTGATTTTGACAAAACGCATGGGTGGCGGCTTCGGCGGCAAAGAATCCCAGTCTACACATCCGGCCGGCATGGCCGCTCTGGTAGCGTTAAAAACAAAACGACCGGCGCGCATTATCTATACCAAAGATGACGACATGAAATTCACCGGCAAACGTCATCCATTCCAAAACAATTATCAAGTCGCTTTCGACGATGATGGACGGATTCTGGCTTTGAAGGCGCATTTGTACGCTGATGGCGGTGCGGCTGCCGATCTTTCGACTGCGGTTCTTGGTCGCGCCATCACTCATATCGACAACGCTTATTACATCGAAAACGTCGAGGTGGAAGGGCGGATTTGCAAAACAAATTACCCGCCTACAACTGCATTTCGTGGATTTGGCGGGCCGCAGGGTGTCGCCACAATTGAGAGCATCATGCAGGACGTTGCTGCATACCTCAAGAAAGATCCGCTCGACGTGCGTCTTGCCAATCTATATGGTGTCAATGAGCGCAATACGACTCATTACGGTCAGTTGCTCAAGCACAATACTTTGCCGCAACTGTTCGAGGAAATCATTCAAAGTTCGGACTACAGAAATCGCCGCAAGGTCGTCGACAAATTCAACGCCGAATCGAAAACTCATCTAAAAGGGCTGGCTTTGACGCCTGTCAAATTTGGAATTTCCTTCACCAATACTATGCTCAATCAAGCCAACGCGCTTGTGAATGTTTATCTCGATGGCACCATCCAAGTCAGTACCGGCGCCACCGAAATGGGTCAGGGCGTTAATACCAATATCAAGATGCTTGTTGCCGAGGAGTTTTCCATCAACCCGGACTGGGTAATTGTGATGACGACTTCGACTGAGAAAAACAACAATACGTCAGCCACGGCTGCGTCATCTGCGACTGATTTGAACGGCAGTGCGGCAGTAAATGCCTGTCAGAAAATCAAGAAAGCAATGGCCGAAGTGGCGGCGAAACATTTTGATGCTGGCGAAAGTGGAACAAGCGTATGCGCCGATCGGATTGTTTTTTCCGACGGTTATATCTACGACGAGCGCAGACCGAACAGCAAGGTAAAGTGGCAGGACCTCGTAGGAATGGCTTATCGCCAGCGCGTCAGCCTTGGCGAACGCGGCTATTATGCGACCCCGGGCATCTTCTTCGATTGGAGTAAAGGACAGGGATCACCTTTCCTGTATTTCACCTGCGGTTGTTGCGTATCTGAAGTCCTCATCGATCGTTTTACCGGACAAATGAAAGTGGAGCGTGTCGATATTTTGATGGACATCGGCAAGTCGATTAATCCCGGCATCAATCGCGGCCAGGTGATTGGCGGTTTCGTCCAGGGAATGGGTTGGGTGACAAATGAAGAGTTGAAATATTCCGACAAAGGGGCGCTGCTTTCATATTCACCAACGACATACAAGATTCCGAACATTCAAGATATTCCTGCAGCACTTTACTGCAACTTTATCGACAATCCCAACAATGCCGTCAATATACGAGGCAGCAAAGCTGTCGGCGAGCCACCGCTCTTGCTCGGCTTGGCTGTATGGGCCGCGGTAAAAGATGCAATTGCCTACGCCGCGAAAGGGCAAGTGCCGAAGCTCAATCTTCCAGCCACCGGCGAAGAGATATTGATGCGTCTTACTGAACTTAAGAAGACGCCGCTGTCCGATAGGAGCAAAGGCAAAGACAAAGAGCCCGCATCGATCAGTTAGACAAAACGCGCGATTTCCCGCTTATTGTTTGCTCGCTGCAAAGCGAAGCCGATTCTTCAATGCTTGGCTAAAGCGTCAGGTGATCCTTAGACACCGCGCAAAGATCGTGAATCCGCTGGCAAGTCATCGGCATATCCATGTCTAGGAATTCATTCTCTCCAGTAAGCTGCTCACGTGCATCTTTGACCGCCTGCTTGATGGCGATATACGTCGACGCACCCAGCGTCAAAGAAGATTCGGTGAATGACTTAGACATCTTCACCGCGTGCTTCTCTGCGAGCGCTTCGCGCTGATTGCGCGTCTCGTCGACTGGATGCAAACGTACTCTGAAATCAATAGGGATAGTTTTACTGCACGGCGGCTTGTAGCTCCAGATATTGTCTGTTACCAACTTGCCGATGTGGTCGTAAATCAACTCCTCTGTTGTAGCAAAGCCGATGCCTTGAACAAACCCGCCTTCGAGCTGCCCGATATCGATTGCCGGGTTGGGCGATTTATTCACATCGCAAACTACATCAGCTCGCAGTACTTTGAATTCGCCTGTGAGCACATCGATTTCAACTTCCGTGACGGCAGCGCCATAAGCGAAGTAGAGGAACGGTCTGCCACGCGGGTTGCGCTCCGTCGGTCCTTTATAGTGTGGTGTCTTGTATAGTTCGGAGGCACTCAAGTTAACGCGCTCGAACCAAGCTTTGAAGACTATTTCAGGCCACTTCTCAGCCCAATTGTCACGCCAGTGTTCAATGCGGTTATGCGGCGTAAACTGCTCCAAATCGCGGCACAAGTCTTCTAGACGCTTGCGCAGAACACGGCACGCTTGCTCGACTGCACCGCCGTTCAAATCAAAACCGGTCGACGCAGCAGTCGCTGGTGCGTTTGGAATCGTATCAGTATTATTGCCGCCAACCCGCACCATCGACAGTGGTATGCCGAGGGTGTTCGCGGCAAGCTGGGCAATCTTCGTATTCACGCCTTGCCCCATCTCGACACCGCCGTGATAGACCAGAACAGACGCATCCGCCATGTTGACCGTCACCAGCGCGCTTGAAGAGTTTAGCGAACCGCGCGGCTCAGTGAATCCGATTCCATGCTTCTGCGGCACCATAACAATTGCTCGTTTCCGCCAACGATTTTTTTTGTTGAATTCCTCGACTTCCTTGCGACGTTTCTCGAAGTCGGATGACTTATGAAGGTCATCCCAGATGTCGCGAATATTGCAGAAATCCAGTTCTTGCCCAAAGTGGGTTACGTCAAAGGAATCTTTCGTACCGTTGCGATACATGTTTTTGTAGCGAATTTCCTCGGCTGTGACCTTTCGTCCGAGGTCCTTCGATAGTTTCCAGGCAACGTGCTCAATGGCATTTTCGGTAATCGCCCAGGCCTGCACGACACCAAATGTACGAAAAGCCGTGTTGCTTGCTTTGTTTGTCCGATAGGCCGTTCCGTTTGTTTGCAGCGTTTCGACCATATAGGCCTGATCAGCATTGAGCAGGCTCGAATCCATTACTGCGAAGGTACAGTCGTATGTATCTCCGGCGTCTGAATTCAGATCGATGCGCATACCTTTGATGATGCCGTCGCGCGTATAGGCGACATGATACTCTCCGGAGTAAGGATGCCGCTTACCTACGGCCTGCATATCCGTAGAACGGTCATACATCAAACGCACGCCTCTTTTGACCTTCCGCGCCGCCACCGCCGCCTGCGCACCAACGATGTTTGCGCGGTGTTGCTTGCCACCAAAGCCGCCACCAAGTTGCTCAATGACGACGGAGACCTGGTTATTCTGCACACCCAGAGCTCGCGAAATTGCCGCTTGCGTACCATTAGGATTTTGCGTCGAGCAATGGACTGTCATTTGATCGTACGGTCCCGGAACCGCCAGGGCGCACATGCTTTCCAGATAGAAGTGTGCCTGAGCAGAGGTGCGGAAAGTGCCATACACTACTTCGGTTCCAGGCATCGGTTCCTTCGGATTTTCAAGCCACTCCATGTTGCTGCCTTCGCGCGTTATGGTAGGAATTCGCTGTTGAATATCCTCATCTTCATCCTTGGCAGTCCGCACCATTGGCATCGCCGTATCTTGTTTGATAGCTTCCTCCAGCGTAAGGACGGCGGGCAGGTCTTCATATTGGATGCATTCTTTCTCGATGAACTGAGAGGCATCGCGTGCGGCCTCAATGGTCTCTGCCAGTACCATGCCGATTGGCGCACCGACCGAAGTGACAATCTTGTCGGAAAAGATAGGATCATCATCATTGAGTCCGATATAACGCTGTCCACCTTCGGGAACATCCTCGCAGGTAACCAGATCCTTGAAGCCGGGAAACTGCTTAGCCAAAAGTTCTTTCAGCGCACTGAGCCCAGTCACGTTTTTAGTGAATGAGAATTTGGCATGTGGGCGGCCGCTTTTCACCATGGCACCGTGCAAGCCACCAACTGGCAGCGTCATGTCCAGGGTGTATTTGACTTCTCCTGAGGCTTGAACGAATGCGGCGCGTTTTATGATCGGCTTGGTCAGTGGATAAAGTTCCGGATATTCCTGATATTCCTGCGTACCGTGGGAGAGCGGCCGCTCGTCGTGAAATGCGCCCGATTGATTTTCCGGCGCCACCATCGACGGATTCACCTGCATCGCCACGTGCAGAAAGAATTTGTAGAAGAAGTTGAGAGACAACTGCATCCGATATTCGTTGGTGAAGCCTTCTTCATCCATTGTTATGGTGATTTCCGCGACTTCGGAGGCAAGAGTGTCGAGCGCGGACTTTAATGTTTCGTTGTTCCAGGCTTTGCCATCGAGAAACTTTTCTGTCTTCGGCATGCGGCAGTTGAGTGAAGCCAAGCCACCAAATACGATGCAAGCCTCGCCCGGCAATACGTGACCCTTCTCATCAAGGCAGACGCGCAAGCCCGCGTTCACAACCGGGTGCGCCATCTGCACGCGGCGGGCGATTCTGTAAGTTTGAACATACTCGCGCTGGCGCGTATAGGGGATGAGGAAGGACAAAATCACCGCGTCATCAGGAAGAGATGAAACAGCGGGCATTTCTGTTAAAAGACATGTTTTTTTGCCACCATCAAACTCCGCCGAAGCAATGGTCAACGTGACACCGAGTGCACCAAATACGGTGAATATGTCAGAAGGAAAAGGTCCTCCATGCTCGGCATGGTCGCGAGTCATGAAGATGTTTCCTGCGACGCTACCTGCACTCCTTACCTGATATCCGGCAACAAATGCGCCGTGCCGCTTCAATTCTTGCAGTCCTCTCGTTTCGTCAGGACTGCGCTTAGCGATAACTCTTCCGACAAAATCAAGCATTTCTTGAATTGGAGCCGCTGCTCCCACCACAATCCCATCTTTTGTCTCGCGAATCTCCGCTAATTCGCGCACTGCTGTTAAATCGATATAGATACGTGGCTTCTCGTCGTGATAAATACCTGCGGCGGTGTTGCCCACAGCTAGTCTGACGTTCGCTTTGCCATAATCCTTGCTGAATTTCTTCTTCAGACTTTGCACGTGCTCCAAAGATGACGGACGGAACCATTCTGCGCGTAGTCCTGTGAAATGCAGCTCCCGAGCAGGCAATTCGTGTGAAGGAAGCTCGTCGAGGTTAACTTGAGTGAGCCCAGGTTTGCATTGAACGTTAAAGCAAGGATCGACTATACAATTTTGCGTTTGGTCGTTAGACTCATCGTAATCTTTCGCCAATGTGCGCATGGCATGCAGAATTGGACGATATCCGGTACAACGACAAAGGTTGCCGCCAAAGCTATCCTCGATGTCCTGCTGGGTCGCT
>JBGAVL010000149.1:0-14537 GCA_044228145.1 Obscuribacteraceae bacterium (SeqCode) | reverse complement strand
ATCTAGCGAATCTCTACCAGAAGAAAGGGAATATGAAGGAAGCTTCTCTCTGGTATCAAAAGTCCAAAGATTCCATTTGCTCTGTGCTCGAAAAGGAAGATCCCCTGGTAGCGGAAATCACCAATCGCTGCCGTAAGTTTGAATCTTATATGGCTGAGGTTGAGAGCAAGAATGCACCGACTACGCAAAAATCGGTCAAGGGCAGACTCATACCTCGCTGAATGGTATGTCCACACCGCGGGCAATCATATTGCGATTCGACGATGAACGGTCGGGTTATCGTACTAAAGGATGATTTGTGGTCAGGATTGCCAATTCAATAGAAACCGCTGATTTTACAAGCGAACTGGAAATCGCCTCATTGGACCCGGCCAGTGTTTTCGATAGGCTCAACACTACGCCGCGTGGATTGACGAACGAGCAGGCGAAAGAGCGATTGCAAAGGCACGGAGCCAACACAATCGAAGTAACCGTACCAACATCAACTAGCAAACGGATTATTGACAATTTTCTACATACGATGGCAATTCTGTTGTGGATTACCGGAGGCATCGCCTTTTTTGCTCAAATGCCCCAGCTTGGCCTAGCAATCTGGTTGGTCAATTTGATTAACGGAACATTCAGTTTTTGGCAAGAGCATAGAGCAGAAAAAGCGGTAGAGGCACTGAATCGCCTTCTGCCCGCCACTGTGAAAGTGATGCGCAGCGGCGAGGTCATTGTCACTCCGGCAACCGATCTGGTACCAGGCGACGTAGTTCTCCTCAGTGAAGGTGACAAAATTTCCGCAGACATGCGCCTTGTTGAAGCAGAAAGTGTGGAGGTCGATCAATCGACACTGACCGGAGAGTCCCGCTCAATCAGGAAGAATGCACTGCCTGTCAGTCCAGGCAAAGACGGGTTGGCGCCCGAAAGCGGCAACGTTGATAATCTGTTATTCGCTGCCACTTCGGTCGTGGCAGGGCATGGACACGCAGTCGTTTATTCGACCGGCACAGCCACTGAATTTGGAAGAATTGCACACCTGACCCAGACCATAGTTGACCAAGCAAGTCCTATGCAAAAGGAAATGGTGCGGATCACCCATATCGTTACGCTCATCGCAGTGAGCGTCGGCGTCGCCATGTTTTGCCTGGCAAAACTCTATACGCACGAAACAACTGCTCAAGCATTCATATTTTCTCTCAGCATGATTGTGGCTTTCGTCCCGGAAGGCATGGTGCCGACTGTAACACTGGCTCTGGCACTTGCCGTTCAACGAATGGTAAAGCAACAAGCCCTGGTAAAACGCCTCTCCTCCGTAGAAACTTTAGGATGCACAAATGTAATTTGCACGGACAAAACCGGCACCCTCACAGAAAATCAGATGACGGTAACTGACGTATTAGCTGGAGGAATTGAATATCGCTTTTCTGGATTGGGATATTCATTAGAAGGTGAAATAACGCCAGCGCCGCCAGAGGGACAAGATGTTAACAGAGATCTTCGCGAACTTCTGAAAGCAGGCAAACTCTGCAACAATGCAAGCATTACGTCGGCTGCGGCGCCAAAAGTCTCGGGCGACCCGACTGAAATTGCTCTTTTGGTAGCTGCAGCAAAAGCAGGTCTTACTGAAGATGCGATGCCGGCAGACGATCGCATTCACGAAAACGTGTTTGACTCTCGCCGAAAATGCATGAGCACTGTGCACAACAGTGACAATGTCATCACAGCGTACATCAAAGGCTCACCGGCAAAAATGCTCGAGCGCTCCAATCGAGTCCTTGAAAATGGCGTTGAAATACCGATTGACGTGGAGCGGCGTAAAGAGATTATAGAACAGATAAACAATTACGCAAAGAAAGGACTGCGCGTAATAGCTGTAGGTAAAAACGTATTGCTGGCAAACGACAACGATTTTTCTTCAGCCTGCGTCGAAAGCAATATCATCTTTCTCGGTCTCTTTGCCATGTTTGATCCTCCCAGGCAGGAAGTCGCCGCAGCAGTGAAAACGTGCAGGGACGCAGGCATTCAAGTGGTCATGATTACAGGCGACTACGAAGTCACAGCCGAGGCTATAGCCAGGAAAGTAGGAATAATCAATGGCAAAAACCCTCAAGTCATAACCGGTCCCCAGCTTGATCGCATGACCGGTCCTGAACTTTTGGAATTGCTTACCGGTGAAATTGTATTCGCCCGTGTGAATCCAGAGCATAAGTTGCGAATCGTCGAGGCATTTCAACGTTGCCAAAAGATTGTTGCCGTAACCGGTGACGGTGTCAACGACGCACCGGCTCTCAAAAGAGCAGATATAGGCGTAGCTATGGGAATAGCCGGATCGGATGTGGCAAAAGAGTCTGCAGACATGATACTTCTCGATGACAATTTTGCTTCGATTGTCAAAGCGATCGAAGAAGGAAGAGCCGTCTATGACAATATAAAGAAATTCGCAGTCTATGTATTCAACAGCAATATGGCCGAAGCAGTGCCTTTTGTCGTGATGCTATTGTCGGGCGGACTGGTGGCCATGCCTTTGACCATTATGCAAATATTGTCCATCGACCTGGGCACAGATATGGTGCCGGCTCTGGGATTGGGAGCAGATCCTGCCGAGCGGGGCATCATGCAACGCCATCCTCGTTCTCTTTCCAAATCTCTATTATCTCCGGCTCTCCTGGTCAAGGCATTGTTGTGGTACGGAGCAATTGAAGCAGTGGCAGGGATGTCCGGCTATTTTTTCCTCAATTGGTTGCATGGCTGGCCGCAGGGTCCGCTGGCAGCCATGGGCACACCAGTTTGGAGAGCGGCAACCACAATGACACTTTCCTGCATCGTATGCAGCCAGGTTGCCGCCGTCTTCTGCTGCCGCACGCAGAGCGATTCGCTGTTCTCCATTAATCCATTCGAAAATCAACTGATACTTCTGGGTGTCGCAGTTGAATTCATTCTTCTGGCAGCCATGATTTACGTGCCGTTCTTTCAAGGAGTTTTTGACACCGCTCCGCTAGGCATCCTCGAAATTTCCTTTGCACTTGTCTGGATACCAGTGATGGTAGCGCTAGACGAAACTAGAAAATTGATTTTGCGAAAACGCGAGAAATCCGAGACTAACTTGCAGAGTAGGAAGGATTAAACTTTCGGATGATGCGAAGACAACTGAGGGTAGGTTTAATTACTGGTGTGAATTGATCATCTTTGTAAAATCCGCTGGTGACCGATGATTGCAAATAATCAAAAGAATTTCTTGAGGTACCAAAAATGACACGCCACCTAATGCGCTTAGCACTTACCGCCGGTGCCTTTTATTTTCTATTTCCTCTAATTCCAGGCGCGCACTTTGAGGGAAATTTTGCCCATGCACTGCTTGCAGGAATACTTTTTGCAATCTTAGGGTGGTGCGTTGAATTTTTTGCAATTGCCGTAAGCGCCATCCTAACAATTGGCACCCTGGGTATGGCGCTGATACTGCTGATTCCAGCTTGGCTCTTTGGTTTTTGGTTGCTGCCTGCATGCGCTCTCAGACTGGTGGCTGACTTTATGCCTGCCGTGCTTTCTTTTAGTGGATGGATGCCCGCAATTGTGGGTGGACTGATCATGCTTTTCATCGGAGTAATCACAAGCGGTGATGTTCATGTACGGGTGCGAAACAATCACCATGCAGCCGCCTGATTAACATGCAGTATCAAAATCAGCACGCGTCAACAGCTCTGATTAAGGATGTGTAAGGTGATTTCCAAATTATTGATAGCACTTGAAGACGCCCATTTTATGGAGGTAACCGAAGATTTTATCGATCGGCTCCATCCTGAATTAAGTGTTCAGGTCAAAGTTTTTCATGCAATCGAGCCGGATGAAGCAACCACTGCCTCGCCCATCGAAAAATGTCGCCAGGAAGCGGCAGCCCTGGTTGATTCTACTTGCAAGAGATTGCGTAAACGCTTTCCAAGCTTGAAAGTACAAGGTTGCTTCATGGAGGGCTTGGCAAAACAAGCAATCGTTGAAGAAGCAACAAGCTGGGGTGCTGATCTCATTTTGATGGGACCATATGGCAAGCTCGGTGCTGACAAACTTTTGCTGGGCAGCGTGGCCCAGTCCGTATTACCGAATTCTCCTTGCTCAGTCGTCTTGCTTCGAGCCCAGAAAACCGATTACCAAGCGCCATCGACTACGGCGTTTGCGCAGCCGCGTGCTAGCAACTGAAGTTTCTAACGAGAGGAAAAGTTTGAGGTTATGTTAAAGACACATGAGCCGATCGAACATTCGCTAAGCAACGAAGAGATCGCCAGTAAACTCGACGAAGTTGCAGAGCTTTTGGAGGCGCATAGCGCAAACATCTATCGAATTAGAGCCTATCGATCAGCTGCCAGCCTTCTGAGGGGAATGGCTGTTCCAGTAAGGCAGCTTCTGAAATCACAAGGTATTGAAGGTCTGGAGAGACTACCCGGCATCGGGCAATCACTTGCCCACGCCATCGAACAACTGGCTGTTACAGGTCGTTTAGGTTTGTTGCAGAGACTGCGCGGACACAGTGAACCGGAAAGGATGTTCAGAACCGTTGCAGGCATTGGTCCTGGCTTGGCTCACGAAATTCACTCAGTCTTGGGAATAGAGACTCTGCAAGAATTGGAAAAGTGCGCTCATGATGGTCGACTGGCTACGGTTCCGGGCATGGGCGCAAAACGGTTGCGCTCGATCAGCGAGTCACTAGCCGGTCGTGTTCGACACGATGCGAGTTCGTCAGACAGTCCGCCGGTGTCCGAAATTCTGGATGTGGATCGCGAATATCAAAAGAAGGCTAGAAGCGGCAGCTTGCCTAGAATTGCTCCCAAGAGTTTAAATCCGACTGCCGAAGCGTGGTTGCCTGTATTACACACCCAAAGAGGTATGCGGCATTACACTGCCCTTTACTCGAACACGGCAAGAGCGCATGAATTAGGCACAATGAAAGACTGGGTCATTATCTACAGAGACGACAAGGGCGGCAGCGGTCAGTGGACAGTCGTAACGGGGCGCTTCGGAGAGAATGCCGGCAGAAGAATCGTGCGCGGCAGAGAACAAGAATGCAGCCAATACTATTCAAAAACATCCAGGCAACCTTCATTGCCTGTTGATCGATAAATTACGAACATCTTGAATCCTGATTGATTTGACAGGCAACAAATATCATCAATCAAATCTTTGCCCAGCTCAAACAATTCCCCGGCGCATAGCATGAACAGCAGCTTGCGTTCGGTCATCAACTGCTAGTTTATTGAGAATGTTTCGAACATGAGTTTTTGTCGTAGGCAGGGAGATGAACAGCCGATCTGAAATCTGCTGATTGGATAACCCATCCACAATCAAGGTCAGAACTTCCAATTCTCGGGGTGAAAGCGGTTCTGCATACGGGCGATCGGGTTCATAGGTTTTCGGCTCGTTCTCAACAGCAGCAGTGCCCACGGACGCCTTCGGCGCTTCTGCCACTGCGGGTTTGCTTTCCTGAACCTGCGCTGTCTGCTTCGAGTATAGCTTCAGCACCTTACCGGCAATCGCCGAATCCAACCAGGAATCTCCAACATTGACAGTGCGTATTGCCATGTAAAGACGAGACGACTCAACGTCCTTCAGGCAATATCCCGAGGCTCCTGCCGCCAGGGACGCCAAAATATCTTGATCGTTGTCGTGCTGGGTGAGCATAATTATGTTGGCGGCATTGCCACTTTCGACGATTCTTTTAGAGGCCTGAATGCCATCCATCACAGGCATACCGACGTCCATCAGGATGATGTCGGGTTTCAACGCTTCAGCTTGCGCGACCGCCTCTTCACCATTGGAAGCTTCGCCGACCACCGCAAAGTCTGCCTCTCGCTTGAGAACCGTCTTTATTCCCACCCTGGTTAAGGCATGATCTTCCACGAGAAGTATTCGAATGGTCGGGTTGGTCGTTTGATTTTCGTCACTCATCATTTCACTTCCAAAACAGCGTTTAGATTATATACTCCAACCTTGGACGCTCCTTCTTGACGACATCGTGCGCTTAGAATCAATGACACAATTATCGCTGCATATAACGCCACCTTTTCAAGAGGTGGAATAGCTGAACACACCGAAACATGACCACCACATCAGATAACTCTCAACTGACCGCGCACGAAATAGAAGTGCGACAGAGCTGGCTTGAGTTCGACAGCATTGATAAAGCGGACATCGAGAAAATAAACGATCTGCTTGAAAAAAATGTAGATGAGCTGATGGATAGCATGTACGCGCACTTTCTCAGCTTTGAAGAGACACGCAGTTTTTTTCCGTCCGAACAAGTAATGCAGAGAGCTAAGAGCGCGCAAAAGCAGTATTTTCTCAGGCTGGCCCGCGGCGCTTATGACATTGATTACGTCAATGACAGGCTGCGCATCGGGCAGACCCATCATCGCATTGAACTTGATCCCAAATGGTACATAGGCGCATACAACAGGGCCGTATCCTGGTTGTTGCCCAGGCTTGTATCTGACGATACTGCAGCCGATAGTTCCCAGACCAAGGTTGTAATCTCGCTGATGAAGCTGATCTTCTTTGACATGGGCTTGGCAATTGAGAGCTATATAGGCTCCAAAGAAAAGGCCATTCTCCAACACCGCGATGCGATCAAGGAGTTGGAGACTGAAAAGCGAGTCACCAAAAGCATTCTTGAAAGCGCGCCGATTGGAATTGTCAGCCTGGACGACACTTTCACTTGCCTGGAATGCAACGAAGAATTCGCTCAGCTGTTAGCCTTCAGCGCGACCAAAGACATAATCGGCAACCCCTTGTTTGTCCTGGCTCCCTTCCTTTCCAGGCAGGCGTTTGAGTCTGTATTGCAAACTGGGGTGCCCAGCCAATTTTCCGCAGAAGCGTTGAATTTCTCGAAGGAAAAGCTAGGCGAGTTGACCTACTGGGACTGGGCGGTGTGGCCGGTGAAAAATCCGGACGGCTCTACCGGCGGGCTGGTGGCAATGTTTTCCAACGCAACAGACCGCGTGCAATTGCAACAGCAAAGAGAAGATTTTGTCGCCACTTTGACCCACGATCTGAAGACTCCCGTATCGGCTACAAATCGCGCAGTCAAATTGATATTGGACGGCGACTTTGGTGAATTAAACGGCGAGCAAAGAGAAATATTAGAGACAGTCTTACAGAGCAACATCACTCTGTATGGACTTGTGCAAACGCTGCTCGACGTCTATCGCTTCGACAGCGGCGTCAAAGAAATGGACATGAGACCGAGCAATCTGGCAGCGATGATCACCCAGCTTGTCACGGAAATCATGCCCCTGGCACAGGAAAGGCGTGTGCAGTTGCAGGCCGTCTTGCCGATTGATGCATTAGAGTTAGATTGCGACCAGGAAGAGATTCGCCGCGTAGTGCAAAATCTCATTGATAATTCTCTCAAATTCACGCCGGCCGGGGGCACCGTAAAGGTGACCATGTCACAGAGCGAACAGTCGACCACAATCTCAGTCAAAGATACAGGAAAAGGCATTCCGCCGGAGAATATGTCCAAGCTCTTTCAGCGCTTCTGGCAAGCCGGCTCAGCCGGCAGATACTACGCAAGCACAGGACTTGGGCTTTATCTGTCCAGAAAAATCGTGGAAGGACATGGCGGGCGAATCTGGTGCGACAGCACCGTAGGTGAAGGTAGTGAATTTTCATTCATGCTTCCCAACTCGCCTGCGGCAAAATAGTTTTTTCTCGCCGACAATCTTTAGCCGCCTACTTCGATGCGGTGCTCAATGCTTTCTTCGCCGGATCTTGCAGACCCTGCTCCTGCTGTTTTGGCACGCGAACAATCATTATGTTGCAGGGAGCGTGAGAAGCAACTGCACCGGAAACACTGCCCAGGAAAAAGCGCGTGAATCCACTTCTTCCATGTGATCCGATCACAATTAAATTGGCATTAAGTATTTTTGCTTCATCAATGATGACTTCAGCCGGCGGCCCTGCAATTACCTCTGTCGTGATCTTGTACGCTGGAATTTTCTTTTGAATGTCTGACTTTACTCTCTCCAAGAGCTTTTCTGCATACTCTCGAACATCCTTTTCAACCGACTCGAGAAACAACGGATAACTGGCCATCGGGTGATCCATCATGATCGGAGCGACAGCATGAATGATTCGAAACTGGGTGTCTTCCGACCAGTTGTGATTGACTACAAAATCAACTATCAATGGGACAGCAGAACTTTCATCCACAGCAATAACTACTGTGTTGCTTTTTCTGTTCTTGTTAGATTCATCTTGTTTTTCGACTTTACTCATTGTTATTTCCCCAATAAAACTCGTTTATTTCTTGCTTTCGCTTAGCTGCTTCAGATCCAGATCACTGGTGACATCAAGAGCATTATGGTCCTCAGGCCAGAGCAGAAGACAGGGAAGCGTCAGGCATCGGATAAATGCCTCAGGCTCCATTCCAAAGACGGTCATCCTCTCACGGGCAATTCCCCTGGTCGGCAAAACGAAAAGAGTTTCGGACGGAATTTCTACAGACTTGCTCATGTCTTGTCCATGAAACAATTCCTTCCTCTCTGTGGCGGCGTGCCCACCGAAATATTCGAATTCGATGTCCATCGCTTTGGCCTCCGGCATCGACTCGAGCAGATTTTGCTTGAACTCTGCCGGACCTTCCTCGCGTGTTCCGGTTCCCCAAAATTCCAGCCGGGGTTTTAAATCCAACAACTTCGCCAGCTTCAAGCAGGAGCGAAGGTACGTATAGTTGATGTGGTCTATCTCACAGACAATCGTCATGGACTCCCAATTGAGAGGCTTGGACTGCACAATCAAGATCGGAACAATTGATTGATGGGAGGCTCCCTCAGCCACAGAGTAGCGAATGTAGTGGCATGGTTCGCGGTCTGTTGCTCGCAAACCTGAAGGGAAATGGCCAATCACCAGCAAATTATGATCGTTTGCGTCACGGCTTAGAATTTCAACAGGATTGCCTTCTTTGATGAGGCACTCTCCTTGAATGCCTTGCCCGTTTGCAAGCGCTTCATATTCCAGAGCGAGCTTTTCTGCAAGCGATTTGAGAGCACAAAGAATGGTCTCATAAACAGCAACATAAGGGCCACTGCCAATAAAGCCTGGTTTGTCATTTCTGAGCAATTCCCAAATTGTTCTGGAGTCGATGACATGTTCGGCAACAACTTTTGCTTCGAGCTTTTTCGCTAACTTCCACGCCACTTCCGCAGCGTTGCGGGACTGCTCCGATCCGCTCAATGCCAGCAAAATTGAATGAGTAGACATTTTCCTTTTCTCCTGAAATATTTGTCTCGTTCGAGAAATTTTGGCGAATTAACGGTAGACCAAGACGCTTGATCTGGTTGAACGGACGATGTGAGTGGTTGTGCTTCCCAAGGTGTTTTCTTCAGGATCCTTAAAGCCATAGGCACCAATAATGAGAAGAGCATTTAATGCTTGTGCTTCATCAAGAATTGTCTTGCCGACCGGTCCTACTTTTATCGCAAAGACGCTGTCCATGAGTTGCTGGGCCGATGGCTTTACGGCGACTGATGTCTTGCCGCCATGTTCCTTTTCTACAGAGGGAACATAATTACGCAAAAGTGAAGCACCCAATTCGATAGTGCTGGTCGATTGTTTGCGTTGTTCTTCTGCAGGCACAACATGAATTGCCTTCAATTGCTTTCCTGTCTTTACAGCCAGTTGCTCGGCAAGCAACAGAGCACCTTTAGAGGCTTCGCTGCCGTCGTATGCGACCAGGATTGTCTTCAAAGACTCAGGTGGTGCTACCGAAATCAAAACCGACTTCTTGGCTCCTACTGCGACCCGCTCAGCCACCGAACCAATTCTGAAGTGCGTAGCGGACGGTTGATGATCCTTATATCCGACACCTCTGTGTCCAACCACGATCAGGTCGCAATCTTTTCCACGTTTCAATATTTCTTCAGTTGTATCACCTAGCTCCAGATGGGTTTTCCCCTCGGTTCCTAAATGCGCCAGGCAGTCCCCTTTCCAGAGATTGAGCACTATATTGGCAATTCTCTTTAGCGACTGAATAATCTTTGCTGAAGCATCAATAGAGGGCTTCAGTCCAAGATCTTCAGCAAATTCAGGTGAGAGGAAGAGATCGACTATGCGCGGATCGACCACAGATACAGCATCCAATTCCGCATCAGTCGCCTTGGTCATCCAGAAAGCAGCAAGAGAAGCGTTCTGGCTGTATTCAGAGCCATCAAGCGCAACCAGTACATGTGTCGTCTTCATTTTTCCGTTCCTCAATGTTCAATAATCAGCACATCCAACTGCGCCCGATGTACTCAATGATCGTCGAATGAAACGCATATGCCATCGACCTGAGAGACTATTGAAGGGAAGGGATCAGCACAAAGTATGACTTGACTTCCCGGCTCAAGCTTTGCCAGTAGTCTCAAACGTGAGCACAGCGGCACCTGGTGTTTTAACCGTATCTGCGTCAATCAGACCTTCCACTTCGGCAACCAGGGCAATAGTTTTCAAAACAGCATCCGGATTGAGGGACAGGCTATCGATGCCTTTTTCGACTAAGAATTTTGCAAACTCCGGATAGTCGCTGGGCGCCTGTCCGCAAATGCCTATTTTTCTTCCAGCTTTCTTAGCTTCCAAGATGGCCAGGCGTATCATTCGCTCGACAGCAAGATTCCTTTCGTCAAATATGGGGGCGACCAGCTCAGAATCACGATCCACGCCTAACACGAGTTGGGTCAAGTCGTTAGAGCCAATGGAAAAACCGTCGAACAATTCGGCGAATTCATCAGCCAGAATTACGTTGGCGGGAATCTCGCACATGACATAGACTTCCAATCCATTCTCGCCCTGAGTCAATCCATTTTTTGACATTTCCTCGAGGACACGCTGTGCTTCCTCGATGGTGCGGCAGAATGGCACCATTACTTTGAGGTTAGTCAGTCCCATGTCGTTGCGCACCATTTGTAGCGCTTTACATTCAAGGGCAAAACCATCCTTATAGTTGTCGCTGTAATACCGACTGGCGCCGCGAAAACCAATCATTGGATTGTCTTCTTTGGGCTCGAATTGCTGCCCACCCAGAAGATTGGCATATTCATTGGTTTTGAAATCGGAGAGACGGACTATCACGGGGCGAGGGAAGAAAGCGGCGGCGATTGTGCTCACGCCTTCGGCGAGCTTATCGACAAAATATCTGGTTTTGTCCGAGTAGTTTCTCGTCAACGCGGCAATCGCCTTTCTGGCACTCTCGTCTTTCAGGCTGTCGAACCGCGTCAACGCCAGAGGGTGCACTTTCACTTCATTGGCAATGATGAATTCCTCACGCGCCAGGCCGACGCCGTCCACCGGCAATTGAGCGAGCGCAAATGCTTGTTCGGGATCACCCAGATTGATCATTATCTGGGTTCTGGTGCGCGGAATCTCGCCAACATTAATCTGCTTGCGACTGAAAGCAAGCTGTCCGCTGTAGACCTTTCCTTGAGCACCTTCCGCACAACAAACCGTAATTTCTCTGCCGCTGGCAAGCATGGCCGTCGCGTTTTGTGTTCCAACCACACAAGGTACACCCAGCTCTCTGCTAACAATTGCAGCATGGCAGGTTCTGCCGCCGCGATTTGTGACGATGGCGGAGGCGCGCTTCATGATTGGCTCCCAATCGGGATCCGTCATATCGGCAACCAGGACTTCGCCTGCTTCAAAATCGGACAACTCGTCTTTCGAGCGAATCAGGCGCACAGGTCCCGCACCAATTCGATCGCCAATTGCACGCCCTTCAAGAAGTACTTCACTTCTTTCATCCAAGGTGAATGAACAAATACTTTGTGAGTCTCGTGATGAATAGACGGTCTCCGGTCTGGCCTGGACTATATAGAGTTGTCCGTCATTGCCGTCTTTCGCCCACTCGATGTCCATCGCTATGTCTTTGCCGTGCAACAATCTGTAGTGGTTTTCGATCTTGAGTGCCCATACAGCAAGTTTGACCACTTCGTCATCCGATAAGCTGAGCCTCTCCTGTTCTTCGGCAGGCACACGCAAATTATTAGTGGTTCTGGTTCCGTGCGAGGCATAGACAAGTCTCTGTTGCTTGGCACCTACCTTTCTTCTCAAAATCGGTTTGAATCCTGAAGCCAGAGTCGGTTTAAAAACCAGAAACTCATCAGGATCAACACGCCCGGAAACAACGTTTTCGCCAAGTCCGTACGCGGATGTAATTAAGACCGCATCCTGAAATCCGCTCTCGGTATCGATTGTGAAAATCACTCCTGCAGAAGCGAGATCCGAGCGCACCATTTTTTGCACACCGACTGACAAACGGACAATCAATTGATCGAAGCCTTTATCCTTTCGATAACTGATCGCACGTTCGGTAAACAATGATGCAAAACAATTGAGGCAGGATTCCAGAACTGCTTCTTCTCCCTGCACATTGAGAAAAGATTCCTGCTGCCCGGCAAAGGAGGCGTCCGGCAAATCCTCTGCTGTGGCGCTTGAACGCACTGCGACATCTAGATTTTGACTGCCATAGG
This sequence comes from Obscuribacteraceae bacterium (SeqCode), assembly GCA_044228145.1. GTDB lineage: Bacteria > Cyanobacteriota > Vampirovibrionia > Obscuribacterales > Obscuribacteraceae > QKMZ01. Next base: position 2,061 of record JBGAVL010000149.1, on the reverse strand, counting down.
ACGACGAAAGTTCGCGATAGGCTGAGACTATCTCATCACGAACAGGCTGTGGAATACCGGACTTTTTGATAATCGCGCGCGCTTGCTGTGCCCGCAGATTAAGATCTTTAATGTCGCCGTCAAAGACAGGTCGGAGCAGGTCGTCCAGATCTTTTCGAACAGAGCCGCTGTTTAATATTTCCTCATAGGCATCCACTGTGATCGCAAAGCCACGCGGAACGCTAACCCCCTGTGCAGTCAGCTCCCTGGTTAGTTCGCCCAGTGATGCATTCTTGCCGCCGACCAACGGCAAGTCGGCCAGGGAAATTTCCTCAAAGCGACGCGTAAACCTTTTCATTTTTTCTCCTCAAGGAAATCTACGAATTGCGCCGCACTTCCTGTAACAGCAAGTCGAAAATCACCGGCGCCAGGTTAGAACACATCTTTCGACAATTTGGATTGTCTTTCACATCCGCAGCAGAGGAGGTAGCGTTAACTCGATATCTGTAGAGGCGCTTCAATACTGTATTCCACGAATTCTCAACAGCCTCGCCGTCATCGCCGGCGCCGCGATTCTTGAAATAATCGAGTAATATGCAATGTGCCGCCGCACAACAGTCGCAGTCTTTGACGGCACTAATTAATTCCGAATTGCTGAGACCTTCCTCGGAGATTACGCCAAATTCTTGAGCCCCTCTGGCAATCGCCTCCGCGCCGCTGATATGTTCGAACGCAAGCAAGTTGTGAATGAACAATCTGGCATTGGGAAATTGCAAAACAGAAGTCATGTCTCAAAACCCACTTTGGTTTCAGACACCAGATCGATAGCATTTTGTTGACCGAGCTCGGTACCTGTATCAAGGCCTTCTGCAATAGTGATCAGATGTTTACCGCCCCGGCAAAAGAAGTGATGAATCAAGGGCCGCAATTCGCGTATTCGATCAGCTTTGGTAGCCACAAATTGATTGAGGTCGAGGGAAATCAAACCGTCTGCATTTTCCAGGGCATCAAGCGCTGCCTGGAAACCAAAAGATGGATGATCGCCTACATCGGAGAAAATTTCGCTGATTTTGTAGCCGTTGTCTACACAGTATTGTCGGATCGTTTCAACTTTTTCATCGATCTGCTCCTCATGCGGAACTCTAACGTACGCAATCAGTCTTTCCTTCCTCTCTCTATTGAGATAGTACGAAGCTAAAGAATTAGTCTTTTCGGTGCACATGCACCTGTCCATGATATCGCCGTGATGACTAACTCGAGGCGAATGCACGTGCTTTCCCTTAAAGAAGTGTTCCATGAGCGGTCTTTGTTCGTTCTCATCGAGCATGTTCATTTGAAATCCCTCTGGCTTACGTATATCCATCCTATGCATTCTCCCTGTTTGCTCTCACCTGCTTGAGTATGATTTCCAAAAGGTCATCTATACTTCGATGAGCGCTTCGATTCGAAAATCTCTCCTGCGTCATGCTCAGGCAATTTTTCTTTTCTCGCCTTCTTCCACCTGCGGTCGAATCACAACCACCGAACAAGGTGCATGAGAGACAAGAAAGAGAGAAACACTGCCGAGAATAATTCGGTCGATTCCGTGCCTTCCATGGCTGCCTACAACCAGCATGTCCGGCTTGTTTATCGTAATTTCTTTCATGATTTCGTCAGTGGCAAAACCTTCGACTATGTGTTTGTGGATCTGTACCTTTGGAATGAATCCATCGATGTTGCGGACAAAGTCTTCCACAAGTTTCTCGGCATTTCCTTGCCTCTTTTCCATCCACTCGTCCAATATAGGTCCGGGCAGAACCGCCATCATACTGCCCACTTTCAAGGGTTCAATTACGCTCATGACTTTGAATTCTGTGTCCGGCTCCCACTTGTGAGTAACAACAAATTCGGCAATCGCATCTGCATAGCTAGGCTCATCGATTGCGAGCAAGACTTTCATGATTCACCTCTTGTAATAAAAAAAACGCTGCGCCCTGCAACTCTTCATATTTCAGCACGCTGGAAGCGGCGGCGCATCATACTGCCGGACTAATAACAATGGGACTAGTCACAAATACGCAGAGTTGAATCACTCTGTCATAA
>JBGAVL010000148.1:0-14620 GCA_044228145.1 Obscuribacteraceae bacterium (SeqCode) | reverse complement strand
GGTGCCGAAGACCAAAAAGATAGTTGCCTTCGATTTGAAGGGCTTTGTCATAATGATTGATTGCCTCCTTATACTTTTTCTGCTTCTCTAATTCCTGTCCCCAGGCGCCTTGAAGGCTAAGGTAATTTGGCACCATTTTTTCGATTGCCGCGAATTCCTTCAAGGCGATAGCAGTGTCTCCATTTTCTAAATGACAAAGTGATATGCATGACAGAAGGCGTGGTGACTTTGGATAAATACGCTGGAGCTTGCTTAGCACCACCAGGGCTTCTTTGTACTTTCCAAGTTCCATATGAGCTATTACTCGATTGAATAATTCTTCTGGCTTGGTCGCTGACACGGTTTGAGTGACAATGATCTGAAGTTCTTTCTTGGCAGATTTGGGGTCCTTAAGAGACTTAAAAGCGCCTGCACGAAGAAGTCGAGTACTCGTATCGTGTGCAGATTGTGTTAATGCTAGGTACGACTTGAAGTCGGCCTTCCATTTCTTTGTATTGCTGCATAAGATTGCGCCTCTGGTGCTATAGGCGAGAGCGAAACTAGGATGCTCGGCAATAGCTTTGTCACAATCAGCCATTGCTTCATTGGTTTTCCCGTTAAGAGAATTGAGACTTGCGCGCGCGAGAAGGGCATCCACATTATTCGGGTCTTTGCGAAGTATTTGATTGCACAGATCTAAAGTCTTATTCCAATCACCAAAATCTATGCCATTTTTCAAGACCTGCGCGGTCGTTAGCGGCGCTGCAGCACTAGCCGGCGCAATCGCGAGGAGAGCGACAACGAGCAGCCATGTCATCCTGCTCATAAGACACGCTAATACGAGCGGTAAGCGCGGCGACCTGGCGTGACTTCAACTTCCACGTATCCGCTACTGCTGGCAGCGGGAGCAGCCTTGCGAGCCACAGCCGTGCGCTTTTTCTTAGGCTTTTTCTTGCGCGGTTTTGGTGGTGTTGCAGGTTCAGAACTGGCTGTTACTGCAGGTGCTGTTGCATGATCAGGCGTCGTTGGTTTTACGCTTGGAGGATTGTTTTTATTGAACGATGGGAAACCAAACCAACCAGTCGATTGTGGCGGTTCTTTAACGGGTTTTACGCCTGGTGGAGCAGTCTTTTGGGAATTTGATGCAGTTGTATTAGCCGACGCGTCAGACGTTTTTGGCGTCGATGATGAATTTGAGGACTCGGCTGATTTCGGTGCTTCGGTTGCATCGACAGGAGCACTTGCCTTGGCACCGGTACTGGTGTCTGTATCTTTCGCGGTGGTTGAAGCAGAAGTGTTTGTAGCTTTGTCGTCTGAGGACGTGGTAGCCGTACTCGTGGCGGCCGGAGCGGTTGCGTCCGTAGTCGTTGCAGTCGGAGTAGCCGTGTCGGTGTCTGTCTTCACAGGCGCAGTTGAAGGCGAAGGTGAGGTTGCCGTTGCTGGGTCGCTGCTGTTTTCTGTGCTGCCGCTGCCCGAGGAATTAGCCGGAGTGTTGGCCGGAGAATTGTCGCTAGAATTTGCCGGGTTGTTAGCCCCAGAATTAGAAGGATTGACATTGGTAATGATCCAGGTAGCGATTCCAATTCCGGCAAATACAAAAATTGCTACTGCAACACCAGCGATAAGCATGCCGGCGTTGCCTTTCTTCGGCGCCGCCGCCGCTGGCTCTGCGCCATCCTCGGGCATATCGCGATCGACAAACGTGGGAAGGCGATTGCGCTTTTTGCCGGTTTTTGGCGGTTGTGAGCGATCGTTGCCGGTGGAGATAGATAGATTTGCCGCGCTCGCGGTCGGAGAGCCTATCTCTGTTCCTGCCGGTGCGGGAGCTTTCGGCGGCACACCTGGGATAGGCGGCAACATGGCTGAGGCTCCCTGACCTGCGGCTGCCGTCTTATCGCTATCGGGGAACATTTTGCCGAAATCGACTGGCGACGAAGAGCTTGCATTTGTCCAGGGGACTTGTGAATCGGGCGATGAAGATGCTGAAGCAGCTCCGGGTGCGCCTGGTAAAACGGGCGAGATACGAGAGCTGGACTTAGTTGGTGAGCCAGGAGGTTGTGAGTGTATCGGTGTGCCGAATGCTCCAACTCCGACTTGCGGTCCTTGAGCGGCAGGTCCACCTGGCGCACCTGGACTCGGTGCTCCAAACGACCCTTGCGGTGTTCCGAATGATCCCTGGGTTCCTGGTGTTGGTGTCCCGAATGACCCTTGTGCACCTTGCGATGCACCAAACGATCCTTGTGCCCCTTGCGCTGAACCAAACGATTCGTTCTGCAGTGCGCCAAAACTTCCCGGCGGATCTGGTGTAGCCGGTGTTCCAAAGCTGCCCGGCGCTGGAGGTGTTGCATGGGCTCCTGGCGCACCAACTGCTCCTGTTCCAGCTGTACCTGCTCCAGCTGCTCCTGGCAGTGTTCCTGTTCCTGTCGCTCCTGGTGGAGTTCCAGTTGCATTGCCTGAGCTTGCTGATTGAACCGTCGGTTGGTCCGTTAATGTCGAATCTAAGCCCGTTTTAGGTTTGAACCCGTCCGGGTTCTTGACCCACGGAGCAACTTCTTGTTTTGCGCTCCATTCAGAAGACACAGGTTGGTCACTACCCGCAGCGGCTGGTATCACCTTTTCAAATGGCTTCTGTTCAGGCAATGGAGCGGGGGCGCCATCAATAACTCCCCATGAGGAGCCCGGCACAGGTTCGCTGTCAGAGGTTTCTTCACCGGCTCGCTTCTGGCGGCGGTCCACAATCGGCACCACTTTCGGTCCGGGTTCAGGTATCTTCGACTCCACAACAGGCGGAGGCATCGCCGAAAAGTTGAGGCGCGAGGTCTCGTCTCTGGGCGCCATATGCAGCTCATCTTCCAGATTGGGTGGAACATCAATCGCTTTTGCTTGTTCTCCAAGGCTGTCGCCGAGTGTTTGTGCGATCGCTTTGATGTAGGCGACGTCTTGCTTTGTCAGAGAAGCTCGCGGATTGGGTTTGGCAACGCGGGCGAGTGCTTCTGGCGACAATGGATGTTCGTTGATATCAACGGATATATAGCCTTTGTGCTGCTGGCTCGGGTCAACACTGGCTGCATCACCTGGCGTGCCAGAATTGGCAGCCGCGGCTGTCAGTGTTTCAAGATTCGAATCACCCGGGGCATTAACCGGCAAGCTTGAAGCATTGGTCGGCAAGGTCACTGCATCATCGAATGCCGGTCCGCTGTTATTCGGAAGCGTTGCCGCATCATCAAAACTTTCACCGGATTCAGGTGCATCCGCTGCCGGCAGCCGCAGAGTGTTTTGCCCGGTTCGCTTCGGAGCGGATGGAGCGCCTACATGCTGTGAAAGAGTAGGATCTTCTTGGTGTGGGGTAGCTTGTTCAGCTACGTGACCAGGTGCTTGCCCTGCCGCTTGAGGTGGCACTGCCTGCGATGGCATCGGCTGCAGTGAAATCGGTTGAGCCAACACCGGCTGACCTTGCTGCACCACTGGCGGTGGCGGCTTGGGAGTTGCGTTTTTGGCCCAATTAGCAATTTCTGCGTCGTCACTGCTGGGCGACCACAATTTTATGGCGTTATGAAAGTCTTTCATCGTTTGATAACGCTGTTCAGGATCTTTTGCCAGAGCCTTGTTCATGATCTGTTGCGCTGTTACGTCATCTTTTAGCGACGGCATCAAATCGCCCAGAAGTGGCGGATCTTGATTTACATGCATGTTGCGAAGATCTTCGAGCGAATTTGCCTTGAATGGCAACTGCCCGGTCAGACCCTGAAACATCACAACAGCCAGAGAATAAATATCGGAGCGAGCATCAAGCTCTTTTCCTTTCCACCTTTCCGGACTGATATAGGCTGGACTTCCGCAGAGTGTGCCTGAAAGTGTCAGTCTTTCAAGGTCTCCCTGCAACAATGCGAAGCCGAAGTCAAGCAATCGCACACGTTCGTCTGTTTTCTCCCTGGGCAACAAGATGATGTTGTCCGGCTTGATGTCGCGGTGCAGAACGCCACTGGCATGCGCATGGGCAAGTCCTGCAGAGGCCTGGAATATGATCGCGCGCATCAGCTTGGGCGGAATAGCGCCGCGGTCGTTAAGCAGCTCTTCCAGAGTGTGACCGTCCAGAAAGTCCATGACAAGAAAGGGCTGCCCGTTTGTATGCACGAAGCAGTCATAGACCGACACGATGTTGGGGTGACGCAATTTACTGAGAGCGACCGCTTCTTTCTCAAATCGCTTGATAACTGTCTGGTCTTCTACAAGGTTGGTTTGTAGGGTCTTCATGGCGACTGCGCGGTCCATGAAAAGGTGCTGTCCCTTGTAGACAATACTGAATCTGCCTGCTCCCACCAATTCGGTGATGCGGTAACGCTCGGCCAGTATTTTGCCGATTAACGGATCATTGGTGGTTGGGGTGAAAGTCATGCACAGCCTATTTCAGCGGATCAGTCGCTAAGATCCCATCGTACTAAAAGAGTTTGGAGATTTCCTGGCCCTGCACTGGTCCTTCCGTCAGCCTTCTGATAAAGGTGTCTACTAAGGCCTAGATCTCACCTATCCAATGGACGATATACCACCTAGAGCGCCTAAACTCGCAGAATGGCAGTCGTGAAACCCTCAAAATCGGACTTTGACAGCAAATTTCAGCCATTTTGCGCCCAAACCGGGTCAAGGCAATAGTCAGGTCGGGTGTCAGACGGATATCCGGCGCATAGAAAGAAGACTTCCCTCCCCGAGGAAATCTGGGAGGGAAGAGCTTGTTGGTGGTGGATTAGGTAAGGAGGAAACACTGCACCTGATGGGGTTTCCATCGAATGCATTGTCCATCAATGATACCAGTGGACTTAATGGGCAGCTGTTAAAAAACTTGAAGAGCTGCGAATCAAACACCCAGCATGCGCTTGATGAAAATTCATTAATTCATTTCATCCGGAGCTACGCGTTAGGCCAGGGAGAGCTGGTTGTAAACGGGTTCGAGCCGGTTGGTGAATACAAGAAATCAAGTGCGGCGCCGGTGTCAAAACCAGGAACCGGTGCTGAGACTGATTTTCCAGGTACGGTGATTTTAATGTTGCTCGGGCAGAATATATAGACCTGCTCGCTGAGTTTGTGGAAGTCGCCATCCAGCGCTGCGGATGCGCCGGCGACAAAATCAACCAGTCTGTTGGCGTCGATTTTCTTCATGTTGCCAAGAGAGATTGTGGTTGCTGCGCGTGAACGCAAGCACTCAACTATTTCAACGGCCTCGTCGAATGAGACTGGTTCGAACATTGAGATCTGAGTACCGATCCGCTCAGGTGCACTTGAGCGCATGGAGGTCATAGGCACGAGTCGCTTTTCGGCAATCGCCGGAAACAAGTCGACTTCCTTTCTGGCACCACGTCCGTTTGCCGTAGGCAACGGAATTTCATTTGTCGTATCAAAGGTGTCGTCAGCCATAGTAGTCCTTCTTCGATGATTATCGTTGTAGGTATATTTTGTTGATAAGAGACCGACTACCTAACGCACATAGTGCAGCATCTAGAATATATGCCACCTGAGATGGTGTCTTATCATGCCACTTATCTTAGCTCCATTCTAGTTCATTCGTGGTTTTTCGCAAGTAGAAAAAGGTGCCATCACTGGTGATAGCACTCGGAAGACCCGCATGCCATCAGGCTTTCAATCAACGATTAATTGCAGGCGCTAGTGCCTCACATATGCGCAAATCTTCTTTTGTAGTTATCTTGATATTCCATCTTGTACTCAAGACCACACTCACTTTATATCCCGCCATCTCCATGATTGCGGCATCGTCGGTGGTGACCCAGCCGTCAGCTTCGGCGCGTTGATGCGCTTTCAGAAGTTCTGAAAACCATGCTGCCTGCGGCGTTTGCACCGCCACCAGGTTGGTCCTGTCAACTGTTTCGCCGATGATATTATCCTCTACCCGCTTCACCGTATCCGATACCGGTGTTCCAACCGTGCATGCCGGTTCTATTTCAACGCACTTGATGACGTCATCAATTATGGTGGCAGTAATGAAAGGTCGAGCTGAGTCGTGAATGAGAACGGCATCCGGAGGAGAAGTCCGCTGGGAGAGCAGTTTCAGTCCGTTGAAAACGGAAGCCTGTCTGGTTGCACCTCCGGTGGTGACTGATAATTTATCCAGTCCTTTCGTAATCCATTTATTAATGTCGAGCCTGATTTCCGCTTCCAACCCTTCAGCCACCACGAGCACCACTGCTGCGATTTTCGGGTGCTCCAACAGGCACTTCAGCCCCCATGTATATACGGGGCTGCCGTTCAAGAGCTGGTATTGTTTTGCCGAATCAGATTCGTCACCGAAGCGCTTTCCGCTGCCGGCGGAAACCAAAACCGCGGCAATTGATTTAACCGAGGTCACCGGAGCCGTCCGACATGCCTTCTAATGCAGCTTCGATTGCAGCAGGAGCAATGGTTACCGCGGGAGTGCCTTCACCGGTTGTGGAGTCTTCTGAGGTTGCGCTTTCGACGATGCTTACCGAATTGGTGTGACTGCGATTGCCGGAGTCTTCAGTTGTCTGCGATTCGCCTGCTTCGCTTCCTTCACCCAATCCGGCTGCGCCTGTGGCTGCTTCACTAGACTCCAGTGCATCTACCGCATCTAAGGAACTGCCTCTATTCGCTTCGTCCTCGAGTGTAAGCTGAACCACCAATCTGTCGGTCTCGCCGTCCACGCCCGGTGTGGCATCAAATGCAGTGCCGTCATCTTCATGAGGTTTTTTCTTGTCGCTCTTACGCAATTCTGTGCGTAATGACTTGGCGTCCTGCGTAAGGCGGAAGTAGTCCTGGAATTGCTTGGTCGTTGTCAAAAGCGGCGAGCGACCATCTTCCTTTTTATTGATCATCTCGCGAGCGAGCAATTCCTTTATATGATCGTAGGCACCGGCGCCGCGAATCTTGATGATTTCGGCCTGAGCGACCGGTTGTTTCAAGGCGATCGCCGAAAGTGTCCGCAGCAATGCCAGCGGTAATTCCATCGGCAAGAATTCGTCGATAATCGAAGAATATTGATCCTTGACCTGAATGATATATCCGTCGTCGTCGGCTATCTCGAGTGCACCGTCGCGGTTTTCATAGTCATGGATCAATTCCAATATGGCCTGACGCACAATCTGAACGTCTTCATTCACGATACGTGCAATGGCTTGAGCCCTGACCGGCTTTTCGGTCAAGAATAGAACTGATTCGATCTTTGCTTTTAGACTCACTGTATATTCACGTTATCTGTTGGAAGTGGAATTTCGATTTGGGCTTTCTTGGACCTTCTAGGTTTTGGAGGCAGCTCGCGCTGTTGACTTTGCTGAATTTGCTCTGGAGTCGAATGATCGACCCCTGTCACCTTAAACGCCTGTCCAAAAGCCATTTCTTCGGCTCTGATGATTTGAACTGGTCCGTAGAACTCTTCTTGTTCGAGTATTATTTTACCTGCATTTGACAAGAATAGTATCGCTAAAAATGCATCGACCCAATCACTTTTTGGTCCGAGCATCGTTATCAATTTCAGCAGTGTGAGCGCGTCTCCGACCTTGATCGACTCTTCCAATAGCCGATCGACCTTGGCAATAGTCACTTCGATATCTTCATCGTGTGCTAGTTCGAGTATGTCTTCGACATCTCTGACGTCTATATATCCGTCCGTCTGAATGCGCTGACGCGGCTTCTTCTCCAGGCGCTCCTTCTCCAGCTTTTCCGCCTCTTTAAGGGCGTCAATCAGCTGTTGGAGGGTAACTTTACGCTGGCGGTTTTGTTTGTTGTTTGTACGACGTACCAGCGCCTTTTCGAGATCTTTGAGAGTTATTTGTCTGGGCTGGTCGGTGTCCATCGCCAGCATGTCTTCGTCAAAATCGATGAAGTCGTCTCCGCTCATGTCCAGCTCGGCAGTGGCAACGGCAAGCAGTGCTTCCGCTTTCATTCTGAGCAAGACCGAAGCGTGGAAGATAATCCGACCGCTCTGGCGCAAGTTTTCTTTTGGGGCGGCGGCAATTGCCTTCAAGAATTTGTCGGTGACATCGATGATATCGATGTTCTTCGGATCGATGTCGCCTGACTCGGCAAGCTTGATCAAGATTTCGATACCGTCTACGGGCTTTTCGGTGACTGACGCTTCCAGTACCGATTGTGCACTGGATTGAGCTTCAGTGCCTGGTTGAATCTCTGTAGATTGAGCTTCCGCAGATTGAGCGTCTGCGTCCGGCATGACTGTAATTGTGCCTTCGACAGCACGTTCGGCAGTGTCTTCGACGGCGCCGAAAACAGGAATCTCGAAGTCCAAGTTGTTTTCAGCCGCCGGTGCATAAGCAGGGGCGGGACTGGGATTGACGGCAGTAGGATCTTTACCTTCCATCAAGCCGACCTCATGCGCTTATCGCCGCAGCATGCTGCTCTTCATCGGGAATGTGAATTTCCTTGATTCCCACTGTTCTGGAGAATCCGTCTGCGCGAAGTGAAACACCGATAGCGTGATCGGAATTTTCGATCATCGGACGTCTCAAGCTGACGACTACAAACTGCGCGCTTTCCGATTGAGCCTTGACCATGCGAGCCAGGCGCTCTGCATTCGAGCCGTCCAACATCATGTCGACTTCGTCGAAGGCATAGAAAGGCGCCGGAGCATATCGCTGGAAAGCAAACACGAAGGAGAGCGCCGTCAGTGATTTTTCCCCACCCGAGAGAGCCTCGATGCGTTGCATCTTTTTGTCTCTTGGTTGCGCGCGGATGATCAATCCACCGCTGAATGGATCTTCCGGATTCTCTAACTCCAGGCGACCGGTGCCGTGAGACAGTTCTGCAAAGATGCCCTGAAAATTGATGTTAATCGCGTCGAACGCTTCCATAAATGTGCGTTTTTTCAATTCATCGTAGCCGGCGATGCGCTGGATGATTTCGTCGTGCTCGACGGTGAGCGTGGTCAGGTGCTCGTCCAGTTCTTTCTTGCGCAGATCTGTACTGTTGTAGTCGTCTAGCGCCTTCATGTTGACCGGCTCCAGCGCACGCATGCGTTTTTCCAGTCTTTCCACCTGATTTTTCAGCTGGTCGACTGTACCCTGATTGGGCGGCTCGTAGCCGGGGTTTTCTTCCAGAACGCGCTCGATTTCAGCCTTGAGCACAGTCAATTGATTTTGCAGATCGAAGTGAGCCAGCTTCCTTTCTTTGCGCTGCTCGGCAACGTGAATCTGCTCTTGTTCGATTTTGGTTCTTTCGACTTCAAGACCGGTCAGTTTTTCGTGAATGTTGTCCTTAGCCGTTCTCAGACCTTCCAGTTCTTCAGAGAGAACTTCAATTTGTTGTTCTTTCTGTTGAATAGATGCGCGCAGAGTGGCAATAACCTGCTCATATTGCGGTTTTTGAGCTTCGAGCTCGGCCATCTCCTGGTTTGATGTTTCCAGTTGCTGAGCCAGTTGCTCGCGATTATTTTGCTCGAGCCTTTCTTCGGTTTCGAGTTTGTCGGTCAGTCGCTGAATTTCCTTCAGTTCTTTTTCCACCGCCTCGAGACCTTCTCGCAAATCTTCCGATTCGGTGATCAGCTCCTCGATTCTGGACTTCTTTCCGTGGTCGCGCACTTCGTTGAGCGACTCTTCCATCTTCGCAATTTGTTTGCCGAGATCTTTGAGCGAGGCATCCAGACCTGTCATTTCTTGATCGATGACATCGATTGCGTCGCCGTGTTCTCTCAATTTTGGCTTGACGCCTTCGATATCACTTTCCAAATCGACCTGGGCTTTCTTCTTCGCTTCCACGTCGACAAGTCTCTGGGTCAGCTCAGCCCGCAAGGTATTTGCTTTGGCTCGCTCATCGGCAAGTGCCGCTTCGGTTTCTTTGAGTGACTCTTGAGCCCATTTGATCTGGTCTCTGAGGTTTTTGGTCGTTTGTTTTAAAACAGCAAGATCTGTCTCGCCGCGCGAGGAGAAGTGTAATTTGGCTTTGTTGTCGACACCGCCGGAGATACTGCCTGATTTGTCGAACAGCTCGCCTTCGCGGGTAACCATTCTGGCCTGGTTGATCAGTTTGCGACCGACTTCCATGTCGTCGACAATGACGGTTTGTCCGCACGCATACTGAAAGGCGCGGGCAAAGCGGGGATTGAAGTCGATCAGGTTATAGGCGAAATCAATTACACCCGGACGGTTAGGCAGTAGACCAGGCGGTTGAGTCTGGATCTTATTTAGAGGAACGAATGTGGCCCGACCGGCTTGATGCTTCTTTAAATAGTCGATGCACTCCTGAGCGACTTGGTCGTCGTCCACGACAACGTGGCCCAAACGCGGTCCAATCGCCACTTCCAGAGCGGTCGTAAATTCGTCGTTGACGTTGCCGAGCTGACCGATGGTTCCATGAACCCCGGCAATATTGGCATTGAGAATCGCTTCGACGGCACGCCCATAGCCGCTTTCGCCTGCTACTTCTTTGGTGGTCTCCAACTCGATCAAGCGTCTTTGCATAGATTCGAGAGCCGAACGCTTGCCTTCGATTTCTTCCCTGGTCGATTGCATTTCGTCTTCGAGCTGGCGAATGGTTCTGTCCACGCCGGTTACCAGCGCTTCATGATCCTGGAATTTGCGCTCGAATTGGGCGACTGTGGTTTTGGATTGCGAGAGCATACCGATGGCGTTGGTGGCCTTGTCGCGCAAAGTGACCAATTCTTTTTCAAGATTGGTCTTGGTGGTCGTAAGCTCGGTTTTTCTGACCTCGAATTTATGGCGCTGGTCGCGCAACTGCTGCAAGTCGATATGGAGAGTGGAGACCTTTTCCGACTTGGAGTCCTTTTCCTGGCGCATCACTTCGATTTCGGCCATGACGGCACTGTAAGCGCCTTGCTTTTCCATCAAGCCCAGTTGAACAGCTTGCTGGTCTTCGCCATGCTGTTTTTTCTGTTTGGCGATTTCGTTCAAGTGCTTGTCGATCGTCTTGATCTGCGCCTGGACGGACTTGATTAGTTTGGACTTTTCGCCGATCACACCGGCCAGGTTGCTGGCTTTGTTTTCTTCCCGGGTCAATTCCCCTCTTTGATTTTCCAGCTCTTGCCGGAGAAGCAGCTGCTCGTTGCCGCCTTTTTCGCGAATTTCTTGCTCTAAAGCGCCCAGTTCCGCACGCAGTTTGACCAGGTTGATTTCAGCTTCTTCAAGCTTTGCTTGCAGCTCAGCTTCTTTCTGATCGAGTTTTTCGAGTTCTTTGCGCTCGCTCTCGAGCTTTGCTTCGGTCTCGGAATGTCTCACGAAGACCAGGTCTTTTTCGAGGGTTTCTTTCTGTCTCTTCAAGTCCAGATATTTGAGCGCATGGTCTCTGTCCGATCTGAGCTGCTCGAGTCTGATGGCAATTTCAGCCAGTACGATGCGCTGGTGGTCTATCTTTTCAGCAACGGCTGCCAGCTCGGCTTTAGCCTGATCGATGCGGCGATCGAATTCGGCGACGCCGGCCAGTTCGTCGATAATTTTGCGACGCTCCGAACCGCTCATGGTGACGATGCCTGTGACGTCTCCTTGCATGATGACGTTGTAGCCGGTGGGGCTGACATTGTATTTTGTCAGCTCGTCGTGAATCTCTGTGAGCGTGGCATTACGCCCGTTCAGCATATAAGTGCTGGTATAGCCGTTATCCTTTACGCGGATACGGCGACATACCTCGATGTGAGCTTCTTTATCGTCAGTGAAGCGGACTGTCACTTTCGCTTCGTTTTTTCCGGAAAGATTGTTGAGCAAATCCGGTAATCTCTCCGCTCGCATGGTTCGAGTCGAGGAAAGACCTAGGGCAAATAGTAGACTGTCGATGATGTTCGACTTGCCCGATCCGTTTGGACCGGAGATGGTTGTAAACCCGTCTAGCAGCGGAACTCGAGTTATCTTACCGAACGACTTAAAGTTGTCAAGTTCGATTTCCTTGATTCTCAAAAGAGTCCCCCACTAACGCACTTTTTAACGCTTCTTTCAGCCGAATTAGACTATACACTGAATCTGGTGTCAAGAATTTTGTGGTGCCTGTGATGCATTTTGATCAGCCAGGCATGCGAAATCAACCAGGCAACCGTATTTTAGCGGTTTTTCTGCTGAGTTGTCACCACTTTTGGTTTCACCTTCGTATTTGATCTGTGCCACCACCGGTGATCCGTGAGACTACTATCGGTAATCTTAGATATATCTCAGCGATCGCCTGACAACACCGATGATTATATGCCGCTAGACCTTATGACCGCTGGGAACATATACAAAAGGAGACCTTTTTTTGATGCTATGTTCTTTTTTTTTGTTTGGTGTGGAACATAAAAAGTGAAATCGGCTCCGTTTGAGAGCCGCCTGGAAGCTGCCTGTCTATGCAAAAGCCATCCATCAAAGGCCCTACGATTCAGCGACTGAATAGCCGTCCGCTGCTCAGTGACTTGCAAAAGAATCTGGCGCAGGCATTGGCCAAGCCGGGCAATAAAGTCGTTGTCGCCTGGTCGGACACCACGACAGGCGCGGAATATACCCTCAGCGTCGAAGCCAGCACTCTGGGCGAAGACCCGGAATGGCGCATGCATGTCTTTGCCGAGTCGGCTGCGAAAATTCTCTGGATGTACGTCAGCGAGGATGCTCTGCTTGTATATAACCTCGTCACCACCTCTCTGCCCGAAGACGAGCGTCATCCTCGAAAGTCTGATGGCAGCCTGGTTGATGGACTTCCTCGCGAACAGGAAGTGACAAGCAAGCACGCCAGCGGCGAGGTTAATGCCGATCAAGTCAACAGTGCTTCCGGCTCCTCCAGCTCTTCCGGCGCCAAGTCTGAAACTCCCAAGAAGGCTGTCCTGTCCGGAGATCTGACTCTGGTTCAGGTAACCAACCTCTTGCCCTCCATGCAGATGGCTCGCATGACCGGCAAGCTCACCTTCGAGAATGCCCACTGCCGCACTCATGTCTACTTTGAAGACGGAGCGCCCGTCCACGCCTATTCCGAGGAGGAAGAGGGGCAGGACGCGCTTCTGGAAGTTTTGACCTGGAAGGAGGGTCATTTCAATTTCCAGCCCAAGGAAGCTGCTCCCAAAAAGACGGTCGACCAGGCTCTCGATACGCTCATGCTCAAAGGTGTGAAAATTATCGACTGCGCGAACTTTCTTGCCAATGCCGGAATTGATGCGGATTCCTTGCTTGATAAAAAACAGACGTCGCTGACCAAAGAAGAATTCGAAAATATCGTCAACTCATCTCAGATAGATACGACCACACTCAAAAAGCTATACGATCGATTCAACTCCACGATCACACTGGCGGAAGCCGCTCGGGGACTGGGCTTGCCGCGCAGCAAATGGGCCGGACTGGTGGCGCAACTCCTGCGTCTCGATCTGATCAAGAAGTGCGAACCCAAGATGGCCAACCGCACTTTGATGCCCAAGCTAATCAATGCCGATGTCGTCGAAGGCATCGCCAACAGCCTGCGCAACCCGGATTCGGGCATGTATACCTACGAAGCTTTTCTATATTTTTTGGAGTTGGAATACCTCAGACGCTATCGATCTGAAGGTGATTTGTCAGTGATTATTTTCGAGATGAAAACCACCAGGCAGGGTTCGGTCACCGTCAAAGAGCCGCTCAACATGGAAAACATCAATGCTGCCAATAAAAGATTTACATTGATAAAAAGGCCGCTCGACTTTCTCTTCCACTACGAAAACGATGATTTCGCGCTGCTTTTGCCCAATACCAAATCACAGGGCGCTGCCATTTTTGCCCAAAGGGTGATCGAATCTTTTCGGAAAGAACCGCTGGAAACAGCCAATGGCAGCGAGATAACGATGAGCATGGGAATTGCCGGCATACCGGACGACTTCCTTGATCCGCCATTTCTTCTCGCCGGCGCCGAAGCGGCCAAAGAAGAATCGGTGCGCAGCGGCGTGCCCATAGTCAAATTTAAGGACCTGCCGGACGAGCTGTAGGGTTGACGCCATGCGTCAACCGGTCTAAATTCGCCCGGCCAAAATGGCATACACGGTGTTCAATACCGGGCGACGCATGGCGTCGCCCCTACTTTCCTGCCTGCAGTTTCGCCAGCATCGATTTGGCGCTCTCATGGTCGGGATCGTCAGGCGCCAACTCAATAAACAGCTTCAATTCGGACTCGGCACGCCGGGTGTCGCCGGTTTTCATCGACAGCAATGCCAGGTTGTAGTGAGTTTGCTTCAGGCTCGGGTCGAGTTTCAGCGCCTGGTCGTACTCCTGCAGCGCTTCCTTTATATAGTATTCTTCGCTCGCTTGAGAAAGGAGCCAGGCACGGTTGTAGTGGGCGCCGGGAGAGGTGGGGAACTGTTTGGTGAAGTATTTCGACCAGATTTCCGCGCGTTTGAAATCGTTTGTGCGCATGATTGTCCTCAGCAAGGCGCCTTCAATTGCCATTGCTTTCTTCATGCGATCCTTCGGCACATACTCATTGAGCAGGTCCAGCGCCGCTTCGTATTGCAATGCCGCTGCCTGAGGGTCCTGACTTTTCTCCAGATAGCGACCCAATATCTCTCGCACACCCGGACTCTTGGGCTGCATTGTTACAGCTTGCCGCGCGCGTAAAATCGCCTCGTCCAGGTCTCCTTCCATATCTGAGACATATGCAAGTTGAAGCACCGCCTCGGCATCGTTTGTCGAAATCATCAGAAGCTTTCTAAGCACCAGGCGCGCCGCCTTATAGTCCT
>JBGAVL010000147.1:0-14624 GCA_044228145.1 Obscuribacteraceae bacterium (SeqCode) | reverse complement strand
CGTCCGCGCAGATCGTCAATTGTTCCTTCTGCGATCAACTTTCCGCGAACAATAATACCCAGACGATCCGCAAGCAGCTCAGCTTCTTCCAGATAGTGAGTCGTCAGAAAAATGGTGACGCCCTCGTGTTTCAATCCAGTGAGAATCTCCCAAATATGCTGGCGTGAGCCAGGATCGAGCCCGACTGTCGGTTCGTCCAAAAACAACACCCTGGGCGAGCGCAGCAGAGCACCAGCAATCGAAAGTTTTCTCTGCATGCCGCCTGAAAAATCTCCGACAAAATCATTTCTGCGCGAAAGCAAGTCCCATTGACTGAGATGCTGTTCGATTCTCTCAACAGCACCTTCTTTCGGCAGACCGTACAAACGAGAGACGAACATCAAGTTCTCAAAAGCCGTGAGCTCCTGATAGAGCGCCACTTCCTGTGAAACCACGGCGAATTTCGACTTAGCTTTCTCCGGGTCGGAAATGCCATCAAAACCTGAGATGCTAAACCTGCCGGAGGTCGGCTTCAAGAGTGTGGTGAGCATATTTATGGTTGTGGTTTTACCGGCGCCGTTGTCGCCCAAAAGCGCGTAAAGTTCGCCAGGATGAACTTCCAGGTCAAGATGGTCGACGACGGTTCTCTTTCCAAAAACCTTCGTGAGCTGAGATACCTTAATCGACGGCGCTTCACTCATTTCACTGCAATATTAGCAGTTATCAGCCAATCGGTCGCGGAGCGCCGGCATCTTGCCGGCTTGGCAGAGGGTAGTGTTTGCTTCGATGCCGCCAGGATGGCGGCGCTCCCATACGTCGTCTAGCAAACCGGTCCTAAAATTGGCAGTCCGCAGGCGCCCATGATCGAGTCGATGTGTGCGACTTTAAACACCTTATACACACTCGGCGTCACGTTGGAGAAAGTCACGGACACGCCTTTCGATTGCGCGCGCAAAAGCATTTCTTCCAGCCACTCCAGTCCTTCAACAGAGATAAATGTGCAGTCTGAGAAATCCAGAAGCAAGTCGCCAGAGTTCGACGCCATCAGCTTGTCCACGTCATCAAGACCTTTCACCAGGGGACCGGGCAGTCGAAATTTCATTGTTTCTTTCACTGCAACACCTGATTCTTTTGATTTTTTGCTCTTTTCTGTCACGAGTCTTACTCCAATTAATGGCAATCCAGCTTACGGTCTTTGCCTGGGTGGATATGCGGTGATGAACAAATCCTTCAAGTCTTCGAACAATGGCACAGCCGGGTTGGTTCTCACAGCCATATCCTCAAAAGCGCCGCGGACCAGATCCGGCATAGCTGCTGCAAAAGCTTCTTGTGAAATGCCGAGCTCGGCAATCGACATCGGTTGACCGCAGTGAGCCGCAAGGTCGTAGACAGCGCGTCTCAACGAAAGGTTCAATTGCTTGATGTCGTCTTTCGTCAGCTTATCGCCTTTTCCTTTGCCGGCCGGCTTGCCGTCTTCATCCAAGCCCAGGAATTGAGCGGCACGGGCATATTTTTCGTCGGCGACCCAAAGCGGGTAGCAAGATTGCACCATAAATTTGTTTGGAATACTGGCATTGTAGGCCAGAGTCGAAACCAGAAATATGCCATTAGCGCGTCCGTGCGGCACATCGAAGTGCCCACCCAGACTGTGGGCCAGTGCGTGGTTTACTCCGACAGAAGCATTGCCGATCGCCATACCGGCAAGACAGGACGCATTGTGCAATTTGTGCCGCCAGACCACGTTGGTTGGATTTTTCAATACTTCCGGCAAGGCTTCGAAAACCAGACGCATCGCTTCAAAGGCGAGACCGTCAGTGTAATCGGATGCAACCGTAGAAACCAGCGCTTCCAGTGCATGAGTGAGGGCGTCGAAAGCGGTATCGGCTGTGATATCACGCGGCAATGACTTGGTCAGATTGGCGTCGATGATTGCCACCGTCGGCAGTAGCGTTTCGTCAATGAGCGAAAGTTTTCTCTGTGATTGGCTGTCTTTCAAAACAGCAAATGGAGTCACTTCCGAGCCTGTTCCCGAAGTGGTTGGAATAGCTACCAATTGGGTTTTTACGCCTTTGGGAAACTCGGCCATGCGATGGCGGAAATCAAGGAAGTTGAAGGCAATTTCTTTGAGTTTCAGATCGGGATAATCATGGAACAACCGCATCACTTTCGCGGCATCGAG
Source organism: Obscuribacteraceae bacterium (SeqCode) (assembly GCA_044228145.1). GTDB lineage: Bacteria > Cyanobacteriota > Vampirovibrionia > Obscuribacterales > Obscuribacteraceae > QKMZ01. The sequence goes on along the minus strand of JBGAVL010000147.1, from coordinate 12,466 downwards.
GACCGAACCGCCACCCAGGGCGATGACCGTATCCGGCTGGCTCTGCGACATCACTTGCAGCGCTTGTTGAATGGTGGCCCATTCAGGCTCCGCACCGACTTCCGAGAAGACATCGACGCGGCAGTCTTGCGGCAGGCGCTCCAATACCATGGAGAGATGCCCTCTGCGAGCAGCCGATCTCGAGGTGACGACAAATGCGCGCTTGGTTTTAATGGTGCGCAAATGATCGATCGATCCCGGATTGATATAGATGTTTTTCGTCGTCTGGAAAGAAAGCGTGAAGTGCTTACGTCTGGGCACGCGCTTGTAGTTGAGCAAATTCTTGATGCCGACATTATCGGTGGTGATATTGCCGCCGCCGGTTCCACAACCAAAACTCAATGTCGTGTTCAAATTGTTGTAAATGCCACCCAGTCCACCGATTGACGTCGGTGAATTGACGATGATACGTCCGGCATTTATGTATGTTCCAAACTGTTCGATCACTTCTTCGTCTTCGGCGAAGATACCTGCGGTGTGTCCGGTACCGCCGGCGTAGTTGATGTCGAGCGCGCGGTTGAGCCCGTCTTCGACCGAGTCGACAATGACATAGCTCAAGACAGGCATCAATTTTTCAACTGCCAACTTGTGCTGGCGCAGTTCGCCTTTCAACTGGCAAAGCAAAATTTTGGTGCCGGGTGCCACATTGATGCCGGCTTTCTCGGCTATAAAGTTGGCGGCTTGACCGACCATACGGTAGTTCATACCGCCTGTGCGTGAATCAATGACAGTTTCTGCCACCTTCTCTACTTCTTCGTCAGTACAATCGTGGCAGCCATATTCTTTGAATTGAGCGATTAGAGAATCAGCAATCTCGCGGTCGATGACCAGCGTTTGCTCTGACGGGCACTCGGTACCGTTATCGAATGTCTTGGAGATGATGATGTCCATCGCCGCCTGACGGACATTGGTGCTCTTGTGCACGTACACAGGAGTGTTGCCCGAACCTACTCCCAGAACAGGTTTTCCAGAGCTGCACGCGGCTTTGACCATTTGCGTGCCGCCGGTTGCGAAGATCAAATCTACTTCCGGGTGCACCATCATCAATTCAGTTTCTCTTCTCAAGCGAGAAGACTTTTCCACCCAGCCGATGAAACCTTTAGGTGCGCCTGCTTCAATTGCCGCTTCATAGACGACTTTTGCCGACAGATTGCTGCAGTCGGCAGCCATCAAGTGCGGGCTAAAGATGATCGAATTGCGCGTTTTGGCAGCCGCCAGACTCTTGAAAACAACCGTAGAGGTCGGATTGGTGACTGGCGAAAGTGCGAGGATAACGCCAACGGGCTCAGCGATTTCCACCATGTTGTCTTCAGGAAATTCCTTGATGATACCGACTGTCTTTTTGTCTTTGATCTGGTGATAGTGAAATTCCGAAGCAACAAAGTTCTTCAGCATTTTGTCTTCGAAAAGCCCCATACGCGTCTCGTCGCAAGCAGCACGCGCCAGCTTTTCGACATTCTCGATGGCAGCGGCAGTCATCGCTTTGACGATACGGTCCACGTCTTCTTGCGAATACTGACTGAAGACAGCAGCTGCAAGGCGGGCTTGCCTGGTCAGGTGATTGACCCGCTCCATCAAACTTGTGTCGTTGTCTTTGACTGCCGTCGTCATCTATAAAATCCTTTTTTGTATGCTGAACAGACTAGAATGTTGAACAGCGCGCCAGACGCAAAACAGGAAAGAGTCTTACGACTTTCTTGTGGGCGCCCGGCAACCTTTCCAAGTGTAAGTTAAAGACCGACATTTATAGATGGGTGTTCCTAAACCTTTTACAAAGGGCGCCGGTGAGCACCCCATGCTTTACAGGCAGGTTTCCGCCCAAAGCCACAGAAAAACGCCATTTTCGGGAATTTCGGCGGTTTTCCCCGATAAAAGCCGTACAAAACTTTGCTTTACCTCGTAATTTCCCTCTTTGAATAATCTAAGGTTGTCACTAGAATATCGGTGGCGTTGCCGATTCACCAATCAGCAAACAAAAGCAATACAGCCTGAGTGAACCCCCTGGTTTGCTTCTAGCTTGTATGTGGGTCTTGGGACTCTGTTCGAAAAACCACTGTGACCAGCGATAGACTAAAAACAGCGCTTCTATTTCTAGTACTTCCGGGCTCTTGCCTGGTCGCTCCCACGCTGGGTCTTTTGCCTTCTTTACTGGTTTTTTCGTCTCCTGCCCAGGCTGCCGACTTCGCTCACGCCAAACAAATTATCGTCCCGGCATCGAGAATCAGAAGGCGCTACGACTCAGAAGTGCGCGAGACGTCGGGTTATTCGATGAATCCAAACAACGGCTCAGCCATAGACAGCGGCTACTCCAGCTATTCACAAGGAGGGCTGGCACCAGCTCCTACGCCTTTCAATATTTCCTTTCCTCAGGGCTCGGCCAGTACGCCCAAACCGTCAAAAAACGGGCTAATTCCACCGCCGCCGGCCGTCACTCCTTCCATAATTCCGCCGCCAATGAGCATGATGGCGCCGCTGTCACAACCGACTGCTGCGTCACCGCGCGTCGGCTTCGAAGCTTTGAACACGCCGCAAACACGCGCAATGACAGCACAAGCCGCCCATGCAGCCGCTCAGCTTGATTCCCTACTAAAGGAAGGCAAGTTCACGGAAGCACAAGCACTGATCAAAAGCTATCTGAAAAACTTTCCGAAAGACAAAGTTCTCAAATCCGAGTTTGTTCAAACTTTAATCACCAACGGCAAAGCCTGGGTAGCGTCTAAAGACTTCGACGACGCTATCAAAGCGGCTCGCGAAGCCCTCAGTATAGAACCGGGCAGCACCACCGCAACGGCGATGCTTAACGACTGGCTGAAGAAGAAAGGTGTTGACCATGCCAGCGACAATGTGCGCTTGAGGCTTGCCGACACGCTGGCACGCGAGGGCAAAAACTCAGAAGCATTAGTTGAATACAGAGCAGCCCTTAAGATCAAGCCGACTGCCGAAGCACATATTGGCGCCGGTTCAATGCTCTTTAAGGAAGGGAAGAAAGAAACAGCCAAAGCCGAGTTTCAAAAGGCACTCGAGCTAGATCCCAATTCCGGTGCGGCATTGCGGCAGCTGGGCAGTTTGCGATACACACAGGGTGATGTGATTGGAGCAAACAACGATCTCAGCCGTGCGCTCATCATCAATTCAGAAGACAAAGTAGCCGGTCGAACATTGATCGATCTGTGGCACAGGCAGGTGGCGAAAAACCCGCGTGACGCCAGTCAACATCTGGGTTTGGCGAGAGCGTATCAACTCTCGGGCGATCTGAAATCTGCACAAAACGAATACAAACAAGTAGTGAGATTGGAGCCAGACAATCCAAATCTTCCTGCCGCCAGACAAAGTTTCAAACTCGCTCTTGCCCGTCAGGAAGCGATGAAAGCCTATCAAGCTGCGCAAACTCTCGACGCCAACGGCGCGATAAGAGAAGCACATTCGAAGATTGTCGAAGCTTCAGGCATCGCACCGACGGATGTGAAGATTCGCTTGTATGAAGGCGATCTGGCCACTCGTCTGGGTCTTTATTCGCAAGCGCACGACGCCTACATGACCGTCATTCGCGAAGAGCCGAAGAATGTTATGGCCGCCAAGAAATTGCAGGAGCTGGCAGCAAAAACGCAAGCCACCACAATGATCATGCCGCCCACCGCGCCTCAGGCAAACGGGCTTGCTTCACCACAAGTGATCACATTCTTGAATCAGAATCAATTTAGTCCGCCACCTTCTATATTGGCGCAAATGACTTCGCAAGTGCGGCCCGGCGAATTGCCACCTGCGCTTACACTGCCCAGACCGGTAGGTTCCGCAGCGGCCACGGCGGCGGCGGTGACTGCGGCAGCCAAGCCGCTTCCGACAGACGGTGACGTCGGCAGTCTTTCCGGATTCCTCGGACAATTGCGAGGCTACCAGCAAACCGAAAAGGAACGCCTGCAAAAGCAAGAGGACGTTATTCATAAGGCACTCGGTTATAAGTCGAGTGATTCCGGCTCAGGCGGATCCAGCCTCAACTTACCTCCACTGCCGCCGCTTCCAGCCTTGCCTCCACTGCCTTCCGCTTTGACTACGGAAACGCCTGTGACAGCAGGAGCGGCAGTAACAACCACGGCTACAGCCGCGTCAGCACCGGCAGCCGCAGCTTCAGCAGCAGCAGCTCCCACCGCGTCGGCACCACCCGTAAGCAATACTCTTGCCGGTCTGGCATTGAAAACTTTTCCGGGCGGAATGTCCAGTGCCAATCTAGCCACGGCTGCACAAGCAGTCCCGCAACTGATGTCCGGCGGATTCAAAGCAATGTCCTCAGCCGATGTTTCAGCTGCGACCGCGATGGCAGCCAGTGCTGCCGCATCCAGACTCGGTCTGTCTCCCAGAGACAGCACGCCCGCAGCAAGTTCCTCGGCAGCAACCGCAACTTCTGTGATGCCTCAAACCGCACCAGCTCCAGGCTCAACTCAAGGTCTGCAGCAAGCTTATCAACGCATAGGCTCATTGGAAGAGCAAAATCGCCAGCTGTCCTCACAACTCGCTCAAGCACACAGTGCATTGAAGACCATCACGCCGCCGGTTTCGCCGACACCAGGCAGTCCGCAAGATCTATTGCCCGCACCAATGACTTCACCGGTCCAAGTACCGCCACAGCCCGATCTCTTGCCGCCCATATCGCCCGTGCCGCAGGCGGCTCCAGACTTTTCGCGCGCAAAAGCTCCGTCCACACAAGGTTTGTCACCTGACCTTCTGGCAAACTTGCCTTCACTACCGCCCAATGTTCAGGCGGCAATGGTCAAAGGTTTGACGCCCGAGCAGCTGGCTGGTCTCAAACAGACGATGCAAGCAAACGCAAATAACACCAGGGGCACTGTACGTTTCGAGCTGGAAGGCGTGGTTCCATCACGCTCTCAGATCAAATTGAAAGTGGTTTTGAAAAACGATCGCGACTTCCCTATGGAGTTGCCGCCCACTATTTCCGCAAAAATTCAGATGCCTGGAAAGCCCGAACAATATGCAAAGGTTGAGTTTAGCGGAAAACAAATCAACGCACACGGCGAAATTCACGGCGTGATCAAAGTGCCCGGCCGCGACTTGAACGCATCGGCTGATGTGTCACTGCCTAATTTCCTGCCGCCGTCGGAACAGTATCGCGACGTGCATTTGACGGTACCGATTTCCAAACTTTAGAGTTTCGACGGCGAACATGAGCAGAGTTGCGAACCGACCGACGCGGGTCTTGCTGAATTCCTGTGCAGCCATTTGATAGGCAAGCACCTATCAAAATACACAATCTTGACAGGTTAAATTCTATCATTTGACGTCTACAAGATAGAATATTTCCTATCACTTTGTCATACAATGAATGATTGAAACCTATCAACCGAGAAGCTGTGAATGTCAAAATTTGCCGCCAAACTTCGAAGACGCCAACTGGATAAGTCGCTTCTACAGTACAAAGAAGTACCCAGACTTCCACGTGGATACATTCATGAAATTCGCACTGCGCTGGAAATGACTACACGCCAATTAGCCGAACGGCTAGGCGTAAGCCAGCCTTCAGTAATTGATATGGAAAAAAATGAGCATCGCGGCTCAATATCTTTGAAAACGCTGGAAAATGCTGCAGAAGCGCTTGGTTGCAGAGTTGTTTATGCAGTCGTCCCAAAGGAATCGTTCGAAAAAATCGTTTCGGATCAAGCAAGAAGAAAAGCAAATGAAATCGTTCGATCAGTTGGAAGATCGATGGCACTTGAGAAACAAGCGACAGAGCAGGTTGAACAAGAGGAATTGATCAATGAACTTGCTGATGAAATCGTCAGGAAAGGCGGAAGTGCTTTGTGGAGGACAGCAGCGTTTGAGCCAAACGCTAACATTCAAGATTGACCGAGGCGCGCGACGTCCAGTTGGAACTCTATTAGAAGGACAACGTTGTAATATTCTGCTAATCGTCCTAGACTCGCCGATCTTTGTCTCTGTTGATCTACATATGAACTACACCTTGATCACATCAATTCAGCTAGTGGTAGTGCTCTCAACCGCTACAGGTCTCGCTACACAGACGATAGCGAGTCTTTGCGCCAAGCCGCTGCCAGCCGACCAAAAGCAAGTAACTGCCGCTGAACCTACAAAGAAAAACAGCTCTACTAATGCCAATGCACAAACCAAGATTCCATGGCAGTTGCGGGACAACGAAGAGGGAGATACTGAGCAGGATCGGCAGGAGCGAAAACAGTTCGAAAAGGACATTGAGCAAGACGGCCTACAGATACTGGCCATTTCTACTGCCGTAGTTAACAATTCAAGAGAAACTCAAAAGCTGATTGAAAAAGCCGAGAGACAGATGCATTTTCAAGGTTCAATCCAAGCAGAATCCCTTGCTCGTGACATTATTTTTCCGCCTCAGGAGCCTCCAGCGCCCGTCGACTCCAGGATGTTAATTTCTATGCTGCATAGCCCCAGGGGGGTGGATCAATGGACGGCAATTCAGTTGTATCAAAGAGTTCGCGACGCAATAGACCAAGCTACAAAAGCTTATCGCGAGTACAATGCGGCATCTCACCGAGTCTATCGAAGCACCAGCAGTTTGAACACTCTGGAAAAAGTAGTCAAAGAGTGCGGCCCTACCTACAATCCTGCCGAACACATAGAAATGGATACCATACTAGAAAAGGCAAAAATAGACCTGCAAGAAGTGACTGCCAAACGCTCTCAGGCTCGTCAGACCATTGTTGAATTGGCTGGTGAAGGTGTCGCGTGCGGGGTCGACGAAAGACTCAAGGTTGCCGAAAGAGACTTTCAACGAAATCGGTAGAGACTTACTCCGCAAACTCACCCCTATGCATGGAATCTCCAAAGGTTGGAGCCCAGCGGCAGGCTGCCCAGCTCAGCAGCACGAACCATGCAAATTCTCCACGCTGTCGAGAATTTACATGGTTGGTGATACCACAGTGCGCGAGAGTTTTTGAACCCTGACGAAATCGACGTCATGGATAGCGCCGAGGACATGCACAGCCCCGTGGCTGCGTAGTTTTCCCACGACTGCCACGTTGCTACCACGCAGCAAACTTACCTTAGGTGTTGAACCCCCGGTTCGCATATCAACAGACCAACAAGCGTTGGCAAATGGATTGCAGACATTGGCAATCAGGATACAAAAGCTTCTATCTACGGAGATGAACACAATGGCACGAGAAATTGAAAGCACAAACATCGAACCAGTCAGCGTTGATGTAACATCGCCAGCATTTGAAGCCTATGCCAAATTCAGAGAGGACTACGAAAATACAGCAAAATGCGCCGTGCGCGGCAGCATGAGTGACAATGCCACAGGCAGAGTAGGAACAATTTCGGATGCGGCCGTAGACAAAATGGCAGTCGTCTGGCTGGCGGAAAAATACAAAGACCTGGGGCGCGACATCACACGAGCCGACATTGAAGGCGGCGCCACCACCAAGTTCGACTCTTTGATGGCGGAAAGCGCGCTCAAACAGTTTGAGTCCATCAAGCACGCAAAATTCAATCATGAAGGCGGATTCTTGCTGATTGGATCGCGCGAGAAAGATGTTCTGACCGGAAAAGATTTGGACAAGACACTGAAGCAAATCGAAAACCAGAGACGCGGGCTCGATCTCGTCGCGCCGCTGTTTGCCAACAATGGTGAACTGTTCGACAAACTCGCCGAAGACCACAACGGACAGTGGTCGATCAATTACTGGGACTTGAAAGACGCCAGAAAAGCTGATGATAAGGCACGATCGAAAGGCGATAAAGTCTATACGGACGAAGAAAGAAAAGTGATAGACACCCTCTACAAGAAGTGGGGAAGTGCAGACATGCGCCGCCTCGAGCAGCGCGGACAGGGCGACACCATGGGCTGTGACGGTATTTTGAACTATGACACGGTAGCTAATGGCGCATCATTCAACAGTCCGGAAGAAATACACATGGCGGCAAACGCTCATAGCGGATATCTGGCCGAGTCGATTGCAAATAAATGCGAAACTGAAGCGCAGAATTTAGCTGTTCTCCAGGAAGCACGCAGAATGACTCGCGAAGACCAGGCTGCCATCAAAGAAAGCATGCATTATTCGGTGCAGCCGGGGCAGGGATTCGATCGCATTGCGCGCAGCATATTGAGCCGTGAAAACGGAAAAACTCCCGACGAGTCATCCGTAGTCCAGTTTTCGTCAGAAATAGCACAACGCAACGGTTTCAACCGCGACACATACGATCCCAAAGTCAGATCGCTTCAGCCCGGTCAGCGCGTGCAAATTCACGACGACGAATGGAAGATGATGCGTCACATGGACTCGACAATCCGCATTCAAGAATACCTGGACAACAACCTCAATGCTGAAGTGCTTGACCAGACTCTGCGCGGGCGCTAATCACAAAACCCACTGAGTGCGAGACTTATAGAGACGACGGATTGTATTCTTATCAGCTTGCGAAAGCTGCTCGACGACCCGGTTTTCATGCATGATGTCGTCTCTATACGGTGAGTGGGCCTTGATGCCCAGAGCGTGCCCGAATTCATGGGCGGTGGCAGCTTTCAGTTTTTCCAGAGTGCTGTTGACACCTAGAGACAATTCCATTACTACAGGCGGAGTGCGCGGTGTCTTTCCTTCCTTTATCGCCTCTGCGATTTTGGCATATGGAATAGCTTGAGCGCAGGTGTATCCACCAGTAGAGATGCCACCAGGTTCGGTGGCGCCTGCAAAATTATCGTTGAAGAATACCAGAATATTCGCTTCTCTCGGGTTAGGCGTGAAGTCATACGAAAAAAGACCTTCTTGTTCTAATGGCTTCCACATTTCAATTCCGGCGGCGACTGCCTCGCCCATTTCGTCATTCCAGCCAGTCACTTGAGTCAGGCTGGAAAACGGATTGGGGTCGGTGCCCTGGAAGCACATTTGAGCGACCGTATCGACGCGTGTCGCTTTCAATTCCTGAAAAGCCAGAGAGGGCAATTGCAGCCCGGGGCTGATCCAGACTTTTAAGGGCATCTTGCGGTGTTCCCAGCGCACCCACTGCATTTTCAGATCAGGTTCGCCGGGGTCGTACCAATCGCCTGCCGAAGCACGGCTTCCGCGGTCCAGCCCGGGGACAAGATGCACACCCGGCGTGCTGCCCGACATTATTTGCTGACCGCCTTGATTGCCGCTATATCCAACCCCCGGGGTGCCAGTGCGCATGAGCGGCTGAAAACCGGCCTTGGGTAATCTGCGCTTGATTAACTGCGCCTGGGCAGGCTCAAAGGTCAAACCAGGCAAGAGCAAAGCCAGAGCAAGGACAATTGAGAGCAGTTTTAGGACAGTAGGTGGACGCATCGCGGGAGAAAGGTCTCGATACTGATATCTCTAAGTATTCTGTTTTATTTTAGCGACAATAAGCAAATTCCTGCTGCCGGTCTAATATTGGAGGGTAAGAATCTAGGAATAACTAAGAATCACAAGGAATCGCCAGGATTCACAAACCAATTCAGGAATTAAGGTGTCCAATTTATACGACGCTATGAGCCTCAACGTCGCCGAGGCCATTGCCAGGCAGCTCAAAATCAAGCCCGACAGTAATTTCGGACTGCCGACCGGGCGCTCGCCAATCGGCTGTTACCAAATTCTCTCCGAGTGGTCACAGGCAGGCACCCTGGATTGGTCGAAGACGAAGTGCTTTGCCCTGGACGACTATATAGATGTAGACGAAGAGCAGTCGTTTCACTATTTCCTGGAGTCGAATCTCTACAGCAATACCAATCTGCCCAGGGAAAACCGTTTCAGCCCTAGATATCAGGATGATTACGACCAGCTGATTGCCGACCTGGGAGGGTGGGACCTCTGCGTGCTGGGCCTGGGGACAAACGGACATATCGCTTTCAATGAGCCGGGCACGCCTCAATTGAGTTGGACGCATTGCCACTGGCTCACTCAATCGACCCGCGAGGCTAACGCGCCTGCCTTCGGAGGCGCTGACAAGGTGCCGACCAGGGCGATAACTATTGGCATTGAAACGATTCTGGCCAGCCGATCGATCATTTTGATTGCCAGCGGAGAGAAGAAGAAAACAGCCCTGGCGAAGGCACTTTCTGGCGAAGTGACGGCGCAAATTCCGGCATCCTTTCTGGCCTTGCACCCACAGGTGAAGGTCTTCCGAGACTTTGAGACTTAAGAACAGGCATTTTTTGGCATCTAATGATTAGAATGGAAATTAGAAAAATGAATCAAAAGAAGATTTGAGGAAGTAAACCAGGATGTTGAAGGCTAGATTGCTAACCGCCGCCCTGTTTGCAAGTTTGATTGCTTGCGGACAGCCGGCTGCTATTGCTGAAAAAACGAACCCTGACATGATTCCGCCTGATGTCACCTTCCCCTCTCCCAATGCACCCCAGGTGATGCCGACCGCCCCTCAGTCGACAGCATCGGCGGCAACGCCCACTCCCGCGCCCGAAACACCAGCGCCCGGGCAGGGAGCAGCACTGCAGCAGCCGCAATTCAATCCCGCCACAGCTGGAATTCAGCAACCACCGGCTTCCGCCAATCAGGGCAAACCGAGAGTGCCGGTAAGTGAGCGACCACCTGTCTATCCGGGCGGTGGCAGCACTCCGCCGCCTACTTCCAGCGAGACACGCCCTGACCCGCTGTGCATTATCGAGACGAACAAAGGCGTGATCATGATACGTTTGTTCCGCAAACAATCACCACGCACGGTGGCACACTTTATGGATCTGGTGCAGGCAGGTTTTTACAACGGACTGACATTTCACCGTGTAGAGCCTGGTTTTGTCATACAGGGCGGCTGCCCGAATGGCGACGGATCCGGATTGTATAGCGATCCGAAAACAGGCAAACCAAAAATGGTGGCGCTCGAGACATCCGGACAACTCAGTCACAACGCCCCTGGAGTCGTAGCTCTGGCGCGCTTTCCAAAGAATCCCAACTCGGCGAGCTGCCAGTTCTACATCACACTGCAGCCGCAGCCCAGGCTCGATCATCAATATTCAATTTTCGGCGGCGTGCTTAATGGCATGGACGTAGTGCAGCGCATTCAGAAGGGAGATAAGATGATCTCCCTCAGCCTGAGAGAGCAATAATCTTAACGAAACCGCTGCCTGTGCGACTTTCGTCGTATGGTGAAAGAGTCTCAAGCCCGCCGAAAGGCGAGAAGGTGTATATTAAAAGTACTGCCTGCTAGATGCGCGCGCATCACTTCTAGATTGTTTGGACTGGACCGCTAGTCGATTGCACAGGACCAAATGCATGGCTGATCCTGAAGACTCCACAAATGAAAAACCCGCCTCTCCATCTGAAGAGACGGAACCAATGCCGGGCACTGAAGACCAGTCACAATCTTTTCTCTCCAATCTGCGTTCATCATATTCACCGCAGCCGACCGGCTTAGGCTATTTCTCAGGCGGCAATTCAAACAATTTACCGCGCAATCTGAGAACCAGCTTTCAGATACCGGCGCAGGGCGGGCGATTTGGCCTGAGCGGGCCGTTTGCCTTTGATGAAAGAACCGCCACAACTATGGACGGCGAGAAGATAGAAAGCGAAGATTCTGATGATGCCAGAGATGAAAGCGCGCAAAAAAGACGGACGGAGCGATTGAAAACGGGCGACACGCTCAGGCAGCTTCCCGATCAAGAAATTCTCGAGATGAAAAACAAAGATCGCTTGATCATATACAAAACACTCGGCTGGATCATGGAAGACGGGAAAGGAAATCCAATCACAAGACAAATCAGTCCGGGAGCGGACCCTGGCGACACGTCCACCTTCGGGCTCGACAGAGGTGGAGAAATCATTGCCCAAGCAATTGAATTTTCAGGTGTGACGACAATCGTATTTCAAAACGGCGACAAAATAGTGTTCGACCTTTCGGGCGTTTCTTCAATTTCACGCAAGAAAGAATCCATCTTTATTCGCGAGCCTATCCGCAAATTCAGCAGCTTCGGCTCGCCACACAGATACCGCGCTTTTTGAGTTCACAAATTCAAATTACAGAAGTTCTTTCACAGCCGGGACAACATGGTTGAGCAGCTTGCGCCCGCCGACGTGATTCAAGTGGGTGGTATCCCAATAGTCGTCGTCGTTGAAATCCTTGCAATTACCCAGGTCTACAAGTTTCACACCGGGCATGTCAGAGACATCTCTGATTTCCTTCTGATAGCTTGCATAAAAACCTGACGGAAGAATGTCGAGATTTCTCTTCGTCAATGGCATATTGACGAGCACAACTTTGACGCCGCGACTGCGCAAGTTTTTCAGATTGCGAGTCAGGAAGTCAATTTGCAGCGAGTGATCCTTTTCAGAGATTTCTTTGTAGCGGCCTTTGTACTCCTTGACGCTGTTATTCCAGCGCTCTTCGGTAGAGCCTTGCATCAAGAAGCCACCTTGAGCAGTGGTATCAGCCTTAGTGGCATTAGGATCGACCATGCCGAGAGTGGAATAGACTTTAT